>CALBVK010000425.1 GCA_937969345.1 uncultured Acidimicrobiales bacterium | reverse complement strand
CCGGGTTGCGACTCGGAACCTCGAGCTCGAGCCGGTTGGACAGCTTCAATGGACCATCGCAGAAGATCTCGGCATTGCAGAGATGCTCGCCGAGATCCGACCCGACTCCGGAGTAGCTGTGCTCCAAGGTGAGCTTGCAGGAATCGGAATCCAGAAGAACCCACTCGGTCTTAGCGATCGACAGTTCTTCGCCTTCCGACTTCTGGTCGACGGGCGAGACGTGCCGACGGACGAGTGGCCAGACGCACTCATCGAGCTCGCAGCACCGGTAATCAAGGTTCCTTTCCCGGCAACGGTGGAGGACGCGTTGATTGCCGCTGATGCGCTCGACTCGGTGGTGTCTCCTGGCAAGCGGCCAGAGGGGATCGTGTGGCGATACGAAGGGGACGAGCTCGTTCCCGAGCGATCGCTCAAGGCAATCTCGAACCGCTATCTACTCAAGCACGACAGCTAGGCCAGGTCGAGGGACGTCAGGAGTTCCTCGACTCGGGTCTTGATCTCGTCTCGCACACCGCGAACGAGGTCAAGGCCTTGGCCGGCGGGATCGGTCAGTGCCCAATCTTCGTGTCTGGTACCCGGATAGTGCGGGCATACATCGCCGCATCCCATCGAGATCACGACATCGCACTCACGAACGATGTCATCGGTCCACAACTGTGGCTGGAACGTTGAGATATCGATCCCGACCTCAGCCATTGCTTCCACGGCTGCGGGATTCGTCTCCGACGCCGGATTCGAACCACCCGAATACACCACAACCGAGTCGCCTGCAAGGTGGCGCAACCAGCCAGCTCCCATCTGCGAACGGCCAGCGTTGTGGACACACATGAACAAGACAGCAGGACGTTCTGACATAGCGAACATTCTGCTCGATGCAACGTAAACAACAACCGACAAGAATATGAACACCGCACCATGGAGGTGCAGACATGACGATTACACCAGAACAGGGTTCTGCAACACCGGAATCTCAGGCAACTCGAACGGGCGACGTCCTCTCATGGGCGACCGACCTCGACGAAAAGACAATGGCGCAGGCACATCGGACGGCGAACCTCTCGTTCGTCCACAAGCCCCTCGCGCTCATGCCCGACGCGCACCTCGGAATGGGTGCAACCGTTGGCTCGGTTGTGGCAACCGAAGGTTCGATTATTCCTGCCGCGGTAGGAGTCGACATCGGCTGCGGCATGGTCGCGCAAAAGACCGTCTTTACCCGCGACGAAGTCGACGAGTACCTCTCGGACATCCACGATCGCATCACCAAGGTTGTTCCTTCGGGCCAGCCAAAGCGTGGCGATCGCAACGCTGGCTCGCGACGTCGAGCCTCGAATTCGAAGGTGCTCGACCGTCTGGTCCGAGACGCGCCTGATGTGAAGTCCGACAAGTTCAACCCGAAGAAGATCGCGTCCCAATTCGGCACGCTCGGCGGAGGAAACCACTTTGTCGAGCTCACCGTCGACGACGACGACCGGGTGTGGGTTGTGCTGCACTCAGGCTCGCGCGGACCGGGAAACCTGTTTGCCCAAGAGCACATCGGCAAGGCACGCAACGCGCTCAAGCGGGCGCTCGAGCACCCGCTCGAGGATCCTGACCTTGCACACTTCGTCCAAGGGACCGAAGAGTTCGAGGCCTACATCCAGGGCATGCTCTGGGCGCAGGACTACGCGCTCGAGAACCGAGCTGAAATGCTCAAGGCGATCCTGAAGGTGATCGGCGACCGAATGGCGTCGAGTACCGCTGGGCAAGCCAAGGGCATGTCGTCCGGTGGCCGAAACGGCCAGAACGTTGCCGATGGCAAGCAGATTCAGTGCCACCACAACTACGCCAACTGCGAGCACCACCATGGTGTCGAGATGTGGGTAACCCGAAAGGGAGCCATCGATGCATCGGCGGGCAAGTGGGGCATCATCCCAGGTTCGATGGCGACGGGTTCGTTCATCGTCTCCGGTCTCGGCAACCCTGAGTCATACCGGTCGGCATCACATGGTGCAGGCCGACGGCTCTCGCGAACCGCAGCACGAAAGCAGCTAAGCGAGGAATCGCTGGCTGAACGGATGGACGGTATTGCCTGGAACGAGGACACCCGTGCGCTGCTCGACGAGCACCCCGAGGCCTATAAGGACCTCGGTGAGGTCATGGACAACCAGAAGGATCTCGTGAAGATCGAGCACCGTCTGGAGACCATCCTCAACTACAAGGGTGCATAGACACGCCTGGGAATCCTGAGGGCCCCGTCAGCAACCCGCTGGCGGGGCACCTGCGCTTTTGGCCTCTTCGCCGGCTTCGGAGTTACGCCGTCTCGCTCACCGCGTGGTTTTGTGGGATTGGGACGAGCTCTCCGCATGGGCAGTGCAATTGCCGTGAGCCTGGACCGAACTGATGGGTCCACGTGAGGTACACGAACTGGTCAAGGGTCGGACAGAGCGCTCCGACGAGCGTGCCCTCCTTCTCGACGTCGTCGGGGTACATGGCAATGCGAATCTTGTTCATCCGTTGCCGGGCTTGTTCGAGCTCGATTCGTGCGCGGCCGAGCTGTGAGATCGTGGGCGCAGGCAAGTTGCGCACTCGCCAATGCTCACGCCACGCGACGAGCAGATCGTCGAACGCAGACTCAGCAAGAAAGTGCAAGGCCATGCTACGAAGCTACTTCCCCCGAGGCGGCCGTGACGGCTACGTCGCCGAGGCGGCATCCACCGAGAGGAGGGGCAGGGCTTAGGAGCGAGGCCGATACTCCGATGGACCAGCGATCACGACGAGATAGCCATCGGGATCTCGCAACCACAGCTCCGACTGCTTCGCATTGGGATTGATCTGCGGCTCACCCTCAATCCTTGCCCCGAGCGCTCGTGCACGTTGCACCGCTGCGTCGAAATCGGCGACTTCAAACCACGCGATGACGCCGTTTCCACGAGCACCATCGTCGGATAGCAGTGCGGTGTGGTCGTCGTCAGGTCTGTCGTGGTGCAGCTGCATGATGATCTCACCGTCGTGTGTGAGCTGTTCGTACTCGTCTCCCCCATGCCCACTGTCGAATCCCAACAGCTCGCAGTAGAACGTGCTCGATGCTGGAACATTGGAGACGACGAGCATGAGCTGGGACCAGACCGTTTGTGCCATACCAACATCTTGCGCCCTACGGGCGGCCCGCCGCAATCGCGAGTGCTGCCTTGGGAGAGCCGGCTGCTCGCATGTTGTCCCACAGCCGCTTGTACCCGCCGACGAACGCATCGGCCGGCGAATCGACGGCATCGACCTCCCCGACGCCGAAGCGAACCGGCTCTATCTCGGGTGCATAGGTACCGAACATCTTGTCCCAGAAGATGAAGACCGCACCGAAGTTCTTGTCGAGGTACTCGGGGTTGTAGCCGTGATGTACCCGGTGTGTCGATGGTGTCACGAAGATGCGGCCGACCAACGGGTATGTGCCATCGCCTCGACCGGGAAACGCCGTCGTGTGATGCAACTGCTGAATCGTCGAGACGAACACGTCCAACGCGATCTTCACCAACGGATGCACGCCGAGTAGTGGCATCCACAGGCTGAACCACGGCTTGTACATTGCCTCCATCCATGGGATTCGCACCGCCGAGCTCATGTCGATATTTCTCGGCGAATGATGAATGAGGTGCGAGGCCCAGAAGAATCGCACGGTGTGTTCGGTCCGGTGAACCCAGTAGTAAATGAAATCGCGAGCGAACAGAACGCCGAGCCAGATGAGCGGGTTTCCCATGGGCAGATCGAACAAGCGGAAGTTGTCGTAGATGTAGAAAGCCAAGCCGACAAAGATCAGCTTTTCGAGCAGGGTCTTCGCCACGAGAAAGCCGGCGCCGGAGATCCATGACGTGAGTGTGCTGCGGACGTAGATCTCTCGTCGTCGCAAGCGGCGGAGCACGAGCTCGCCGAAAATTGCGGTGAGGATGAGGGCGGCAAAGATCGACGTGGCGTTCGAGGCGTACCAGTTGAACAGCGGGCCGATAGCGGTAGTGATGTTCTCGGTGGTTGGCATGTCTTTAGTCTCGACACCAACCGACTCCTCGTCTGTAGGGGTTTGCCCCCAAATACCCCCTAGGGGCGAGTCGTTACCCTGAGTCCACCGCACCAAGTTCCGTCAGGCGACGTTCAAGAAACGACCGCTCGGCGGGCGACGGCTCACACCTCAATGCACGCTCAAGGTTGGCAATCGCCTCGGGAATGTTGTCGATCCGTGCAAACAGCTCGCCTCGAGCTGAATGGAGGTAGACGTACCCGTCGAGCACGGTCCGCAGCGGTTCGATCGCTGCCAGGCCAACATCGGGTCCGTCGGAGAAACTCAGGGCAATTGCTCGGTTGAGGCGCACGATCGGGCTGTCCTCGAGATGCACGAGCAGGTCGTAGGCGCGCACAATGTTGGTCCAGTCGGTCGCCTCAAACGACGGCGCCACCGTATGGAACGAAGCCAACAGCGCTTGCACGCCGAATCGGCCGAGCGGCCCGTTCTCTCTCGACGTTCCAAGCGACACGAGACCTAGCCGTATCTTGTCGCGGTCCCAGAGTGATCGATCTTGGTGTTCCAGCAAGATCGGCAGTCCGTCGGAGTCGACCCTTGTCGAACGGCGTGCATCGGTCAGCATGATCAATGCGTGAAGCCCGTGGGACTCAGCATCGTCGGGAAGGAGCGTCGTCAACAACCATGCGAGCCATGCCGCCTCGTCGCAGAGGTCTCCACGAACAAACTCATCCTCGCTGCTACTGGCATGGCCTTCGGTAAACACCAGATAGATGACATGTCGCACCGCCGCGACACGGTCGAGAAGTATCGAACGATCGACCGGACGGAACGGGATGTTCGCATCGCGCACCTTCGTCTTGGCACGCGTAAGGCGCTTCCCCATCGTGGCCGGTTCGACCAAGAACGCCTTCGCTATCTGCTCGGTCGTCAACCCCGCAACCAAGCGGAGCGTCAGCGCTACCTGAGATTCAAGATTCAGCGCCGGGTGGCAACAGCCGAGGAGCAGCGCGAGTTGCTCATCAACGAGCTCGCCACCCGGAGCGGTCTCGGGTCCGCGCTTGGCTCGGACCTCCAGCTCTTCCAGCTTGGTCTTGTACGACGCCGACCGCCGTACTCGGTCGAGTGCTTTACGACGGGCGGCTGTCGTTAACCACGCTCCGGGTCGATCGGGAATCTCGATATCACGACCCCAGCGCTCACTCGCCTGAATGAACGCCTCTTGGGCACAGTCCTCCGCCAACTCGACATCGCCGAAGTCCCGCACGAGAACAGCCACCAGTCGTGGCCATTCCGTGCGGAAGACTTCGGCGATCAGGTTCGATTCGCTCACGAAGCGAACGACTAGCCCTCGGGCAGTTCCATCACTGGACGTACCTCGATCGAACCGTATGGAGCAGCAGGAATCTTCGCCGCCCACTCGATGGCAGCGTCAAGGTCTGCTGCCTCGATGATGTAGAACCCACCGAGCACCTCTTTGGTCTCGGCGAACGGCCCGTCCGTCGTGATGCGTTCCCCGTTACGGATCTGGACCGTCGTGGCCGTCGCAGCAGGAAGCAACGCCTCGCCGGCGAGATTCGCTCCAGCCTGATTCAGTTCCTCGGTGTACCCGAACCACTCGGGCATCTCTTCCATCATTGCCTGCTCGGTCTGTGGCCCAGCGTCCTCTGATGAGTAGATAAGGAGTGCGTATTTCATGGTCTTCTTCTTCCCCCGAGCACTAGCTCAGATTTTGTGTTGTACCCGTACGACGAGTGGCGGACGCCGATTTGGACAACACCACCAAAATTTCTTCCGCCCAACCCCCTAACGACGGTTAGTGAGCGGAGCGAACGGCCAACGGCGATGTTTGAGGCGTCAGCAGCAAACTCGGTTAGTGAGCGGAGCGAACGGCGCAAACTCGGTTAGTGAGCGGAGCGAACGGCAGGGACTTCAGCCATGGCCGCCTCGATATCGGCTGTCGAGAGCTCGTGATCGACCATCTCGCCGGACAGGAACGCCTCGTAGCTCGCGAGGTCGAGGTGACCGTGTCCACACAGCGCTGTCAGGATGACCGTCTCCTCGCCGGTTTCCTTTGCCCGGTTCGCTTCGCGGATAGCTGCGGCGATTGCATGGGTTGGTTCAGGAGCGGGGATGATGCCCTCGGTCTTCGCAAACTGCAGTGCACCCGTAAAGCACTCGGTCTGGCCGATGCTCTCGGCTTCTACAAGGCCTAGCTCGTAGATGTGGCTAACCAGGGGGCTCATGCCGTGATAACGCAGACCACCGGCGTGGATTGGGTCAGGCACAAAGTTGTGACCGAGCGTGTGCATCTTCATCAGCGGAGTCATACCCGCCGAGTCGCCAAAGTCATAGCGGTATTCGCCCTGGGTTAGTGACGGGCACGCCGCAGGCTCGACGCACCGGATGGTCGGGTTCATGTTGCCCTTCATCTTCTCTCGAAGGAACGGGAAGGACAGACCGCCAAAGTTCGAACCGCCCCCGGTGCAACCCACAAGGACATCGGGAGTCTCCCCCGCCATCTCCATCTGGAGCAACGCCTCTTCACCAATGATCGTCTGATGCATGAGAACGTGGTTCAACACCGAGCCCAACGCGTAACGAACATCATCGTGCGGCGCAGCTTCAGCAACAGCTTCCGAAATTGCGATACCGAGCGACCCTGGATGATCGGGGTTTTCAGCGAGCAATGAACGCCCAAACTCGGTGAGTTCTGAAGGACTCGGGTGAACCGTGGCGCCCCACACTTCCATCATTGCCTTGCGATACGGCTTCAGTGCGTAGCTCGCCGCAACCTGCCACACCTCGCACTCGAGTCCGAATTGGGCGCATGCGAACGCAAGCGATGATCCCCACTGACCCGCTCCCGTTTCGGTCGTGAGCTTTCGGACGCCAGCCTTTGCGTTGTAATACGCCTGAGGAACCGAAGTGTTTGGCTTGTGGGAGCCCGCCGGGCTCACGCCTTCGTACTTGTAGAAGATCTTCGCTGGGGTATCGAGGAGCTGCTCGAGGCGGGTCGCACGAAACAGCGGCGACGGGCGCCAGATCTTGTAGATGTCCTGGACTTCTTCGGGGATATCGATGTAGCTCTCTTGGGTGACCTCCTGCATGATGAGGTCCATTGGGAACAACGGCGCGAAGTCGTCGGGACCAGCCGGCTCGTGGGTACCTGGATGCAACGCTGGAGGTGGCGGCTCTGGCAGATCCGGCACGATGTTGTACCACTGCGTAGGCATCTGGTCTTCGTTCAACAAGTACTTGTGCTGGGCCATGTGGCGCTCCTGGAGTGTCTGCGGTCACAAGATTCTTGTCCATCACTATCGGTGTGGACAAACGGAGGACCCCTGCAGCGCCCGGTTGTTACGATCTATCCATGAGTGGCGACCTCCAACGAATCGGTAGAAACGACCGACGCCAATCCGTCATTGCCCTTGGAAAGTTCGGCGTCTTGCTGTTCTGCCTGTGGAACCTTGCCGTCTTTGTCCGCAACGATTTCTGGACGATGAGCACCCCACAGGTCATTTCGCTACTCGTCGTGCTGCTGGTGTCTGCGCCCCTTGTTTCGCTATGGCATCGGGAGCGAGGCTCGGTCGTTCCACAAGCCCAGCGCGGCGTGTTCCTCGACGGCGATGAGGTCGTTGTTCGCAACGTGTCGTCGGAGGCCCGTATGCCTCTTGCCGACGCCATCGTCCAACACACGAAGAGCGAGATCGGGTCCGAAGAGTTCATCGACGGCGAACACCAGGCGTGGGAGCACGATCTACGGATCGTCGATCCGAACTATCCGGTGAGCCGCAGCATGAAGGTCGATATTTCGGGGATGACCGGAGCCAGCGTACGCAGGTACGCCGAGCAACTAGACAGCGACCTCGACGACGCTCGTTGGCGACATCGCCTGCCGCGCCCAGGACCGCAGGATGTCCTGGAGTGACGCTCGCTAACTTGCGTTCTGAGGGCCGCGGATCAACCCGCCGGGCAAGGCCCCGGTGAACGCTCCATCTTGGACCGTTATCTCGCCGGCACAGATCGTGTACCGGTAGCCAACCGACTCCTGAACGTACCGCGGTTCGCCCGTCGGCAGGTCCCATTCCATTCGTGGACGGCCAAAGCCAAGAGCGTCGAAGTCGATGACGTTCACGTCGGCACGCATGCCCGGTCGAAGCACTCCCCGATCGTGGAGTCCGTAGAACTCGGCGGTCTGCTGCGTCTGGCGGTGAACGACGTATTCGAGGGGCAACGTCTCGCCACGCGTTCGATCTCTCGCCCAATACGACAACATGAACGTCGGCATGCCGCCGTCGACGATCGTGCCGCAGTGAGCCCCGCCATCGGCGAGTCCCATACGCGTGCGTGAATGCTGGTGCATCTCGCGCAGTGGTTCGAGGGAGCCAGCGGAATAGTTCATAAATGGGAAGTAGATGATTCCCGTGCCGCCCTCGGTATTCATGTGGTCGTAGGCCATCTCCGCAGCGAGACGCTCATCACCGGCAGCGAGACGAAGGAGCGATGCTGCCTCCTCGGGTTCGTAGTCGGCCTCGCCTTCAAAGGGCCACATGTTCTCGTAGGAACTTGAGATGTACTGCACCAAACGACGTTCATCGAGGGAGACCTCGTCGAGGATCGCCGCACGTGTCTCGGGCTCGGCAAATCGAGCCTTGCGTTCGACCGGGTCCAGCGCACGCACCGCATCGAAGGTGGGCCGACCGATAAACGGGTTGACGGTCCCGTCCCAACTCATCAGCAGACCTACGGGCCGACCCGCTACCTGGCCGTACACCTCCAAGCCGTCAGCGTCAGCCTCTTCGAGTAGCCCAAGCACGTCGCGCCAAAGCTCGGGGGCACTATCTGGAATATTGAAGTTGAACACGGCGGGCTTGCCGGTCTTGGCCGCAACGGCCCGAAGCCACTCCATCGACTCCGGCACATCGACATGGTGCAAGGCGCACTCAAAGACGCCATGGCCTGCAGCGGCCATGCCGTCCGCGATGCCCAATAGCTCGGCGACATCGGCAGATGTACCGGGCACAAGCTCGCCATCGATCGACTTATGCAGCGGAGTTCGCGACGTGGTGAATCCGAGAGCCCCCGCCCGAAGCGCCTCTTCGGTCAACTCCGACATCGCCTCGATATCACCAGCCGTGGCCTCGTTGCCGTCGGCGCAACGCTCGTCCATCACCCACGCCCGCAGCGCGCCATGGGGCATTTGCGCCCCGACATCGGCAACCCACCGTCGGCGATCGAGCGCGTCGAGATACTCCGGGAACGTCTCCCACTCCCACTCGATGCCATCGCTCAAGGCAGCGCCGGGGATGTCCTCGACACCCTCCATCATGTTGATCAGGAACTCTCGGCGGTTCTCCTTCGCAGGAGCAAAACCAACGCCGCAATTCCCCATGACGACGGTCGTTACCCCATGCCACCCCGACGGGGTTAGATACGGATCCCACGTGACCTGCGCGTCATAATGCGTGTGCATATCGACAAACCCAGGGGTTACCAGAAGCCCGGTAGCGTCGATCTCACGTTGTCCGCTCTCGTCGACCGTTCCCACGGCGACGATCAGGCCGTCGTCGATGGCCACATCACCGACGAACGCCGGCGAGCCAGTTCCGTCGAGAAGTGTTCCGTTGCGGATGACGAGCTGGTGCATGGACGCAGGTTACGCCAAACACCAGCTCAGTTCATCTGGAGTTATGCCAGCTGGCCGATTCCAAAGAGGAGGCCGCCGACCAGTACGAAGCCGCCAACCATGATGAAACAGCGAACCACGAGCGGAAGGGTTCGACCTGGTACCCGATCTCGGAACTTCTCGAGCGCAAGGTAGTAGTACGGGAACGAGAAGATCACGAGGAACGTGCTCGACAACAGACCGAAGATGATCGTGAACGCGAGCGCCTCCCAGAACGGATCACTCAACGCGAGCGGCAACAGGCCGCCGACGGTCGTGAGCGAGGTCGCGACGAGCGGACGGAAACGGCGACGAACCGCAGTAGCGATCGCCGAGTTCATCTCCGCACCCAAGGCCCGTTCCTGGTTCGCAAAGTCGACGAGGAGAATCGAGTTATTGACAGCGATACCGATCAGACCGAGAACACCCAACATCACAAAGAAGCTCAGTGGGTTGTCGGTGATAAGCAGTCCGCCAAACATGCCGAAGAAGCTGAACGGAATGGCCGTGAAGACCAACAGCCATTGCGTGCTCGAACGGAACTGGATAATGAGCAAGACGGCCATCGCCAACAGCGCAAGTCCAAACGCAAGCGGCAGCGCCGCAAAGGCTTCCTGGTTGTCGGACTCGAGACCGAAGTCGAATCCGAGCGCATCCTCTTCGAGTCCGAGGGCAGCGAGTGCCCCAGCGTCGAAGTTGTCCTCGAAGTACTCCTGGGTGGTCGCCGTAGTCGTGGTCACCGAGTCATTGTCGAATCGGGCACGAACCTCGACGTAGCGCCGGCCGTCGTCTCGAGCAACAACATCGTCGAGTGCAACATCGGTTTCAAGGACGCTGAAGTCGTCGCCGTTCGGCAACGTCAACAATCGCCCATCGAGATCCTCACGCAACGATTCTGCTGCGCTCGAAAGCGTCTCGATGTCCTCGCCGAACACCTGCATCGTGAACGGGAACAGCGCTTCTGGCGGTCCGTTCGAAATGGCCGAGAACACAACGCGTGCGTCCTCTCGAGTCTCCGAGATTGGCTCGAGCAAATCTACGAGCTCGTGGACCGTGGGCCGGCCGGTGCCAAGCGGCGTGATGTCGTACTGGGCAAACGCACTCGCTGCGGAGCCGATGTAGACGTACCCCTGGACGAGCTCGTCGCCCAACTGTTGTTCGGCCGCCTGGTTCACTTCGAGAGCGATCTGCTTCGCGTCTTGGATATCGGTGCCTGGCGGGTAGGTAATCTCGAGCGCGATCGCCGTCGAGTCCTTCGCAGGCGGGAAGATGTTGAAGCCGACGTTCGGCGCAAACACGGCGAGCCCAATACCCGTGAGGACCATCGACAACAAGAAGCCGGCAATACCGATGGCCGTGCCCTTACCGCCACGAGCCCCTGGCAGAGACGCCACGATGTCGGCGAGCTTCTCCTCCGCTCGGACCAGCGGTCCACCCGCCTTTGGCGCCCGCAGGGTCAAGAAGCGCGCCGCCACTGGGATGAAGATGAACGACAAGATCAGCGAGATCAACAACGCCAAAATGATGGTGATCGGCAGGATGCGAATGAAGCCGCCGAGAACACCACCGATGAGCAGCATTGGAGCGAACACCAACACGGTCGTGATCGTGCCCGAGGCACTCGCCGCACCCACGCGATCGATCGCACGGCGGATAACGGAGAGGTCTTGCTCGACGTCGTCGCCTTCGTCGTCCTCGTCATCGCGGAACGCATCTATCGATTCGGTGATGACGATCGCGTCATCGACGAAGAGTCCGAGTGCGAGAATCAACGCGAACAACGAGATCGTGTTCAGCGAGATACCGACGAGGAGCAGCGCACCAACCGACGCCGCGAGCACCGTGAATAGGAACAGTGCGGTGATTACCGACGCACGCCACGAGATCAGGAGCAAGGCCACGATCGCAACCACGATGATGCCGAGGAGTACGTTGCCCTGAAGTGACGAGATCTGCTGCTCGACGATTCGTGCAGCGTCGATCGCAACGATTGCGTTGAAGCCGTCGGGCAAGCCGCTGCTCGCACGTTCGAGTGCTTCTTCGGTTGCATCGCGGATACCGATCGAGTCGACGTCTGCGTTTGCGATCACGCCGATCGCGATCGACGAACGGAAC
>CALBVK010000424.1 GCA_937969345.1 uncultured Acidimicrobiales bacterium | reverse complement strand
GCCTCGGCAACAACATCGAACCCTTCCTCACGCATCGAGCGGCTCAGGCCTTCTCGGAGCATTCGGTGGTCATCTGCAAGCATCAAGCGAATCGTCATTGTCTTCGTTCCTAGTGCGGGTATTCGGCGCCGAAGAGGAGCTTCTCCGACAGGACTCCATCGGTGTGCGCTACGTGTTATTAAGCGACTTTCTGGGTAATTCGGCCCCTCATTGGGAACCGTTTCAAAATCGAAGAAGCCCAACACCAGCACGAAATCGAAGCGACGATTCGTTGCCGGTGTTGGGCGTCCAACGTTCTCTTCAGGGCCAGGCCCTGGAAATGGCTTTACTAGAAGCCGGTCACGATCTGGATCATTGCCGGAACCAGGATGACCACGAAGAGTGCCGGGAAGATACAGAACACCATCGGGATCAGCATCTTGACCGGAGCCTTCTGCGCAGCTTCCTGTGCGATCTGACGACGCCGGATTCGCATCTCGTCGGCCTGGGCACGAAGCACACGTCCGATCGAAACACCGAACGTATCGGCCTGAAGGATTGCCAGAACGAACGAACGCACCTCGGTGATGTCGATTCGGGCGTCCATCGAACGCATCGCGTCGGCACGGCTCGCTCCGGCTCGAGTCTCGCCCAACATTCGGGCAAACTCGGTGGAGAGCGGTCCAGGCACGGTCGTGATCGTACGATCGAGCGCTTGCTCGAAGCCAAGACCGGCCTCGACGCTGATCGTGAGCAGATCGAGCACATCGGGAAGATCGCTCATGATGGCCTTTTGACGAGCCTCGACGGCTTTCGTGAGCTTCGCATCTGGGCCAATGACCAGAACAACGATGAGCAAGCCCACGATGAACAGTCGGGTCATACCTTCAAAGACGAGTGGGTTCCACACAAAGAAGAAGACCAGGACAACCGGGATGAACGCAAGTGCGAACACACGGCTGGCGAGGAAGCGATCGACCTCCGCTGAGGAGTCGCGTCCGGCCATGATGAACTTCTTACGCACCTTCTCCACGTAGCCCATCGGCGTAAATTTCCTGCCGACGTCGCCAACGTTGCTGAAGAGCTGTTTGCCGACACGATCCATGAACGAACCCTCGAGGTCGTTGTCATCGATGATGCCGGCGTTGGCTGCGGCGCTTACGTCATAGCCATCAACCTGTCGCAAGGTGTCGCGGGCTTCGGCTTGCTCCACCCCACGACTCGCGAAGGTGAAGATAATACCGGCGACCGCAAGGCCTGCGAGGCCTACTGCCAGTTCTATGGGAATCGAGCTGAAAATATCCATGTTCTAACTCCGTTCAGATCTCGATGTCGATGATCTTGCGCATCCACAATGCGCCGATCACCATGCTGACGGCCCCGACGCCCATGGCGCCGTAGCCGAGTGGATGGGTCCAAAGAGTGCTGATGTATTGCTCATTCATGAAATACATCGCCATGCCGACGCCGAAGGGCAGGAGCAGTAGCACCATGGCGGACATTCGACCTTCAGCGGTGAGTGCGGAAACTTCGCCTCGGAGGCGTGCCCGCGAGGTCATGGTGTCGGCAACCGTGCTGAGGAGCTCGGCCAAGTTGCCGCCGACCTCTCGCTGGATCTTGATCGCAACAATGGCCCAAAGAAGGTCGATCGAGTCGACACGCTCAGCGAGGTCATCGAGTGCGAGGTCGAGGTCCTTGCCGAGTCGGGCTTCGTTCACTGTGCGTCGGAACTCACCTGCGAGTGGCTCTTCAGCTTCGTTACCCACAGCGTCGATGCCCTGCACAAAGCTGTAGCCGGCCTTGAGCGTGCTTGCGAGCAGGTTCAACGTGTCTGGCAGCTGACGCTCAAGCTTCTTGGAGCGACGACTGACCTTGAACTTGACGTACATGCTCGGCAGAATCGCTGCCGGAATGGCCAAGAACAGCGCAACGAATGGGTTACCACCGGAGACGAGGAAGCCCAGCAACATGGCGCCGACGACGATGCCCACCTGGATAGCGAAGGCTTCACCTACCCGAAGGGGGATCTCGGCCTTCTCGAGCATGGTTGTCGTCGAACCGAGGTTTCCGCGTGACGCCGCAGCTTCCTCAGCACGTTCAACGACCTGCTCAATGATCTTGGATCGCTGGGTTGCAAACGCTTCATTCGCGACCCGTTCTTCCTCGGTCTGATCCTGGGAGCCGTAGACCGACAGCGTCGAGTTCAACGAATTGTCATTGCCGGCAAAGATCTGCAACATCGAGAAGGAGAACAGCAGCGTTGCGACGACGGCCAGGCCAATCGCAATCAACGCACCATTGTTCCCTTGCAGGATCGCAAACCGAGATTGCTCGATCAGCGGAGGTGCGTTGAGTGAATCGCCTCGCGTCACCGCCTCGGGAACGACTCGGACCCGTTCGCTCGAGTCACCGTACGAGACGGTAAGTTCGCTCGTTGACGGGTTGTCGAGCGTCGACGCGGCGAGCGTGACGACACTGTCGATCGGGAACTGTCCGACCAAGTAGGACTGATGGTTTCGGGCGGCGAGCCGTCCGGCTTCCACCATGTCGAACTCGCTGGTTCCACGGTAGAAGGCTCCGCCGCGGACGCTCTCGGCGACGGTCAGGAATGGCTGGACGTCGAGGTTGGCGGCTTGTGGTGCAACGACCGTAAAGCTGCTGTTGGACGACAAGATGTTGCCCTTGGCGACCTCGCTGGTCACCGTCGAGGCAAGACCGGGGCTGCCGATGAACGCAACGACGTTGCGGACGCCATCACCCTGATTGCTGAAACCGTCGACAGAATCGGCGATTGCGTTCCAGGTAACTGCGCCGCCTTCGGGAGTCATCTCCTCGATTGCGACCCGGATTCGTGCATGGTCCGCAGTAAACGGGATGAGGGGCCGGGTGTCTGGGTTACCGCCGCCAGCTCGGACAAGCATGAGCCGAGTACCGGCCGACAGCGTGTCGATATAGGCGAGTGCGGATTGCTGAATCTGGGTGAAGTCAGCAATCGCATCGGCGGTTTCGGAGTCGTCGATGACGATCACGGTGTACACGTCGATGGGCGATCGGCTGATCGATGAGACGGTCGTCGTGAGGTTCTCGCCCTCGAGACGTACGACGAGATCGCTTTGCTCCGCACCCGTTTCTGGACGGATAGCGACCAAGCCAGTACTACCGCTCAGGTCGACGCGGACCACTTCAAAGTCGGCTTCGTTCGGAGTGATGGCGCCTTCGGTCTGTGCTGCGAGCGGCGCTGCGAAGAAGGACAAACAAATTGCGAGTATGGCAAGAAGACCAACCGCTCCTCTTCCCCGACGTTGCCGTCGGAGACGAGACGCATTCGGCCCTCTCAAGCGGGACATTCCCGTAGTAGGCGAGTCGAGCGGCATTATCGAGCCCTCCGTGTGGGCGTGAAGACCTCGGCGCCAAGCTTGATGCCGTGGTCGGACAGCTTCTCTGCGAACTTTGGACGGACACCTGTTGGCTGCAGCGTGCCGATCAACTTGCCGTCTTCGCCGACACCTGCGGCAAAGTCGAACAGGAAGATGTCCTGCAAGATGATGACCTCACCTTCCATGCCTTGAACCTCGGTGATGTGCGAGATCTTTCGGGAACCGTCTCGCTGACGGCCAATCTGGATAACGAGGTCGACTGCGGACGACATCTGCTCACGAATTGCCTTGATTGGCAGGTCGTAACCAGCCATCATCGTCAGCGTTTCGATACGGGTCATCGCGTCACGAGGCGTGTTTGCGTGAACCGTGGTGAGGGAGCCATCGTGACCGGTGTTCATGGCCTGGAGCATGTCCAAGGCCTCTCCGCCACGACACTCACCAACCACGATTCGGTCGGGACGCATACGAAGAGAGTTCTTGACGAGGTCTCGAATCGACACCTCACCCTTACCCTCGACGTTCGCCGGACGAGACTCCATACAGAGCACGTGGTCCTGTCGAAGCTGGAGTTCCTTCGCATCCTCGATGGTGATGACTCGCTCGCCTTCTGGAATGAATGAGGACATCACGTTGAGGGTGGTGGTCTTACCCGAACCGGTACCGCCCGAGATGATGACGTTCAGCTTGCCGATAATGCAAGCCTGAAGGAACCGGGCCGACGCTGGAGTCAGCGTTCCGAAGCCGATCAGATCCTCGATACCCAGCGGGTCCTTCGAGAACTTACGAATGGTGAGGAATGGTCCACCGATTGCGAGCGGCGGAATAACTGCGTTTACACGTGAGCCGTCTGGAAGACGAGCATCACACAATGGCGATGACTCATCGATTCGACGACCAACCTGGGCCACGATCTTCTCGATCACTCGACGGAGATGGTCCGAGTCGAGGAACTTGACGGGTGCAATGCCGGCTTTACCCGCACGCTCCACGTACACCTGGTTCGGCCCGTTGACCATGATTTCCGTGACGCTCTCATCATGGAGCAGCGGATCGATCGGCCCGTAGCCGAGCACGTCGTTGGCGATCGACTCGATCAGGCGCTGCTTATCCGCAGCCGAGAGCGGAACCCGCTCTTCGGCGACAGCCTGTTCGAGCTTGCTATACACCATCTTCTTGAGCTCGGGCTCAGGCATGTCGCTGTCGTACAGCATCGAGCCAAGTTCATCGATCAACCGCCCGTGAACACGGAGTCGGAGTTCGTGCACGTTCTGTGCCTGCTGCTGGCCCGGTGCAGGTTGAGCAGCTGGCGCAGGTGCGGCAGCTGGGTCGCCTGGTGTTCCGGCTGCGCCAGCTCCGGCCGCTGCGTTATTTGCTTCGTTGAGCCGTTCGTAGAGCGACATTTTTCGGATCTCCTGAACCGTCTCGTGAGACGGGGTGGACTAGGTGTTTACGTGGGTGAACTAGCCGCGACGGCGACGCACTTCGGCGTCCTCGTCGAGCA
>CALBVK010000423.1 GCA_937969345.1 uncultured Acidimicrobiales bacterium | reverse complement strand
CCGTATGTATCGAGCACGATCAAGATGTCCTGCGCGAGGTCCATGAGTCGTGAACGATGTACCAGCCGCTCATACTCTTCTTGCTCCAACTCCATAGTCAAGACGTCGGAAATACCGCCAGAAGTCTTGAGTTTTGGGGGCGTACGAGACCCCAAATGTGGGCAGAACTACCCGAAATCCCGCCACAAGACCGATTGATGGCATCAATAGTGATACCCGCGCTCAACCCGCTACGACACGAGATTGCCGAAGCGATGCAGGGTCGTGCTGATCGCCTGTTCGCGAACGTAGTTCAGCAGCTCGATGCGACCCACCGGAAGAACCGGCTGATCGGCGACATAAATCGCTGCGGCTGCCGCCGCGCGGTGAGTCTCCAGGCTCAACGGTTCGCCGATAACACGCAGCCGTTCGGCCGCCATATTGCCCAGGCGCTGGCGAAACGCTTCCTCGGTTTCGGTGGCAACATTCGACTCGATCAGCCGAACACCGGTGACCTCGCTCGCTCGGCGGATGAGGGCGATCTCCCGCTCGGACGCGTTCGCTTGGATCCGTACGATGACCGCGTCCATCGGCCGATACCGAAAGACGTTCGCTTCGCAGAACAATCCGGTCGGGTCGTGCTCGACCGCGAAATGTTCGGCCCAAACGTCGGCGTAGTCGTCGGGAACTGACTCGTCGCCGGTCCACGTGCCCAACTGGGCAACATAATTCGGCCCACCGGCCTTGGCGCCTGGCCCCACCGACGATCGTTTCCAGCCACCGAATGGTTGCCGCTGCACGATCGCTCCGGTGATAGCCCGGTTGATGTAGCCATTGCCCACCTCGACGGCGGAAGACCATCGTTCGATCTCACCGGGGTCGAGGGAGTGGATCCCGCCCGTGAGTCCAAACGCGCTCGAGTTCTGAATCTCGATCGCTTCATCGAGAGTGCTCGCAAACATCAACCCCAGAACGGGCCCGAAGCACTCGGTTGCGTGGAACCAGGACCCCGGCCTCACTCCATCTCGGACACCAGGCGACCACAGCGACCGGCCTTCGAGCGGATGCTCGACGGGAGCGACGAGCCACGACTCCCCCGAGTCCAACTCAGACAAACCCTTCGCCAGTCGCTCATTCGGTTCGCCGATCAGCGGACCCATCGACGTCTCAATGGCCGTTGATGGACCGACTTCGAGGCTCTCCACGGCGTCGATCAGCTGACGGCGGAACCGTGGGGACTCATAGACATCGCCAACGAGAATGGCAAGGCTCGCGGCCGAACACTTCTGTCCGCTATGTCCGAACGCGGACTGGACGAGGTCGGCTACCGCCAGATCGATGTCTGCATTCGGCGTGATGATCAGCGCGTTCTTGCCGCTGGTTTCGGCGAACAGCTTCATGTCCGGGTTCCACGAGCCGAAGAGGTCGGCGGTCTCCGATGCGCCGGTCAAAATAACGGCGTCGGCCGAACTGATGAGATGTTGTCCCACCGCGTTCTCCGGGACGAGGGTGAACTGCACCAGGTCAGCGGGCAGGCCTGCTGCCCAACACGCCTCAGCCACGATCTCGGCGCACCGTTGCGTTTCTGGAGCTGGCTTGAACAACACCGCGTTACCCGCAGCGAGGCTCGACATCACACCACCGGTCGGAATCGCGACCGGGAAGTTCCACGGTGGAACGACCGCAACGACACCGAGCGGAGTGAACGTTGCCCCAAACGAATCGAGCTCGACTGCTTGATCCCCGTAGAACCGGGCGAAGTCGATCGCTTCGGCAACTTCGCCGTCGGCTTCGACGAACGTCTTGTTGGCCTCATGCACCATCGTTGCGATCAGTTCGCCTCGGCGCACCGCTAGTTCGTCGGCAACGCGATGAAGTCGCGCTTGACGCTCGACTGCGGGAGCGTGCTTCCACGTCGCATGCGCAGAGCGGGCTCTCGCGAGCGCAGCGTCCACACCAGCGACCGTGTCGATAGTCGTGGCCTGTACCGACGTCGGGACCATCGACATGACCTGATCAATCCACTGCTGATTGCCAGCAAGCGTCGGGTCGGTTTCGGGCTCGTTGAGGAACGACTCACCTATCTCGTAGGCGGGGGTGGGAGCCTCACGTCGATCTTGTGTCCGGCGGGGGGTGGCACCGACCTCGTCTCGTAGCGCCAATGAACGACAGAAGATTTCAGCTTGCGTCCGAAAGGTCTCTGACCCCGGCTCGAGCGTGAACAGATGTCGCAAGAAGTTGTCGTCGGCTGCGGTTTCTTCGAGGCGTCGGAAGAGATAGCTAATCGCCACATCGAAGTCCGAGGCAGCAACGGCCGGGGTGTACAGCAACATGGGCGAGGCGTCGCTGGACTGCTCGGTCGTCTCACGGACGGTCAACGCTTGAGCTGGCGCCATCCCCTGCAACATCTCAAACTGCACTCGGTCGCTGACCCCGCGCTCGTTTGCGAGCAGATGTGTCCACGCAACGTCGAACAAGTTGTGACTTGCGAGACCGAGCCGAACGCCTTGGGTCCGTTCGGGGGTGAGGAGCCAGTCGAGGCATCGCTTGTAATTCGCATCGGCCTCCACCTTTGTGGCATAGGGGGCCTGCTCCCAACCGTGCATCGCAGCGTCGACACGTTCCATTGCGAGGTTGGCACCTTTGACCAAACGGACCTTTACTTCGCCTCCATCGCTGGCGTGGCGTTCGTTGGCCCACTCGACCAGTTCCTGTAGTGCGGCGAACGAGTCCGGAAGGTAAGCCTGCAACACAATGCCCGCGTCGACCGAACGGAGATGCGGCTCGCTCAACACGCTCATGAATGCACGAAGCGTCAGATCGAGGTCGTGGTATTCCTCCATATCGAAGTTGATGAACGTCGGGCTCGATGCCGTCGACGCAGTTTCGACCAGCAGCCGAAGCTTCTCGGTCACGCGACGAAGGCTGTCGGCATGTGCGAAGTGGTTGAGCTGCGAAGCCACGGCGGAGATCTTCACCGACACGTAGTCGATGTCGGGTTGTTCGACGAGCGCAATCAGTTCCTCAAGACGACGCTTGGCTTCGCGCTCGCCCAGCACGGCTTCGCCGAGCAGGTTCACATTCAGCGCGAACCCATCAGCGCGCGTTCGGCCGAGGTGCGTGGCGAGTTTGTCACTCTCGGCAGGAGCGACCAGGTGGCCAACGATCGATCGCATGCGTCGACGAGCCAGCGGTAAGACAATGCCGGGCAAAAGTGGGCCGAGCCGGGCACCCGCCTTCAACAGCGTTTTGTCGACCGGAGACAAGAAGCTTGGCAAGCGGCGTTCTGCGATGATCGCAGCCAGCTGGCTGGCGGCCACCCGGTTGTCGTCTGGGCGAACAACCCGGTCGACGAACTGCATCACGAAACCAACGCCGTCGGCATCGGTGACGATGCCTTCGAGCTGCTCCATAGTTTCCGCACTGTCGGAAGTTTCGTGCTGGGGCGCTCGTGCCAGCCAGCTCTCCACGAGAGCGATGGCCGGGTCTGCAAGATCGTCGGCGTTCATACCCCAAGCGTGGCGAACCACAACAAAAAGGTCTTGTACGATGCCGACCACAATGACGAGCGAATCCACCAATTTCCTCTTCGACTGCCAACCCGAGTTGGTTGCGCTGTACGAGACGCTCGTCGACGTCATGTTTTGCGCGAAGAACCTCGATGGCGCATACGTCGAAGTGAATTCTGCATTTGTCCGTCGGACAGGCCGCAACTCCAAGCGCGATGTCATTGGCGCACAGGCGAGCGAGCTCTTTATCCCCGAGCTCGCCGAGCGATACGAAGAGCAGGACACCGGCGTCTTCACTACCGGCGAACCGCTCACCGATCAGCTAGAGGTGATCCGACGACCCACCGGGGAACTCGGTTGGTACATGACCACAAAGTTGCCCGTTCGTGACGGCCAGGGAGACGTGATCGGACTGGTGTCGGTCAGCCGCGATCTTCGCACCCCGAGCGCCGAGAACATCACGTTCGAGGGGCTGCAAAACGTCGTCGAGTATGTCCGCACGAACCTTGCGAACTCGATTCGTGTCGCTGAGCTCTCCGAGCAAGCCAACTGTTCAGAGGCGCAGCTCGAACGACGAATGCGAAAGGTGTTCGGTGTGACGCCAACCCAATACATCCTGCGGGTACGCGTCGAAGCAGCCGCTGCCATGCTGCGAGAAAGCACCGACAGCATCGCGGCGATCGCGGCGTCGTGTGGCTTCTACGACCAGCCCGACTTCACACGCCGCTTCGCTCGGCTAACGAACGAAACACCAGCCCAGTTCCGCAGCAAGTCGAGTAGGCACACCGCATGACCGTCCAACTCACCGACGAGGAACGCGGACTGATCGACGGTGCTCGCGGTCCGGGTGTGGCTATGGCTATGCGTCTGGTCCAGCGACTTGGTGAAGCCATGGGGGCGACAGAACTACGGCCGATCTCCGGCGCTCATATCGACTCGTGTCTCTACCACGGGCAGTCGGGCCTCGATTTCGTGAATGCACTCGTGGACGGTGGCGCCGAAGTGGTTGTGCCCACGACGTTGAACGTGTCGAGTCTCGATCTGCTTCACCCCGAGCTGTTTCTCGGCGACGAGGAAACCCGAACGTCAGCGACCGAGCTCATGGACGCATACGTCGCTCTTGGGTGCGAGGCGACGTGGACGTGTGCGCCCTACCAGCGCCAAGTACGCCCCACACTCGGAGACGACGTTGCCTGGGCCGAGTCGAACGCCATCGTGTTTGCCAACAGTGTGCTCGGCGCGCGGACACATCGCTATGGCGACTTCATCGACATCGCCGCAGCCGTCACCGGCCGAGTTCCGAACGCTGGCCTACACCTCACGGAGAACCGCTACGCCTCGCTCGTCGTCGATGTGCGCCAGCTATCTGCCGAGCTGCTCGCAACGAGCGCGGTATTCCCAATGATCGGCCTGCTCGTTGGACGCGCCGCCGGCAACGACATCCCTGCGGTTGTTGGACTGCCGCCAACGACCACCGAGGACGACCTCAAAGCGCTCGGCGCGGCGGGCGCCTCATCGGGAAGCCTGGCCATGTTCCATGCGGTCGGGCTGACGCCCGAAGCTCCCACCCTCGAAGCGGCCAGCGGTGGCCACGTTCCCCAGCGCACCATCTCCGTGAGCGCAGCCGACATTCGGGCCGCTCGCGACGAACTTTCGCAGACGACCAGCACGACCCTCACGAGCGTCAACCTCGGGACCCCGCACTACTCCGTGAGCGAAATCGGCAAGCTCCACCGGGCCATGACGGGCAAGACCGTGCACGAGTCGGTTGCCTTCTACGTATCGACAGGTCGTGAAGTGCTTGCCGAAGCTGGGCTTCGTGGATGGGTGGCTCCACTCGAAGCAGCGGGCGTCACCTTCGTTACCGATACCTGCACGTACATCACACCAATCGTGCGAGACACGACGGGCGTCGCCATGAGCGATTCGGCGAAGTGGGCGTACTACGCACCCGGCAACATCGGAGTGGAGTCGGTCTTCGCGAGCTTGGGCGAGTGCGTGGAGTCCGCGGTGGCCGGTCGGATCATCCGAGATGATCGGTTGTGGGCGTAATGCAGGTACCTGTTCGCTGCATCGTGCGCGGCACTGTCTCGGCTCCGGCGATCGTGCTCGACGAACCCGTCAGCTTTTGGGGCGGCTTCGACTCACACTCCGGGTGCATCATCGATCAGCAGCACCCGCAATGTGGACTGTCGCTGACCGGCGCGGTCGTATTCATGCGTTCCGGCCGAGGGTCGAGTTCGGCGTCCTCGGTGTTGGCCGAAGCCGTCCGACTCGGCACGGCACCGGCAGCGTTCGTGCTGCAGGAAACCGACGAGATCCTCACCCTCGGCTCGCTCGTCGCCGAAGAGGTCTACGGCACCGTCACCCCGATCGTCATCGCCGGCGATCTCGCCGACATCGAGCCGGGCCAAACCGTCACCATCGACGGCGACACGCTCACCCTCTAACCCCCATAACAAAGGGTCAGACCCCGCGTTATGGGGTCGCTCCGCTCACTCCGCACCTTTGTCGCCTAACGGCTCGAAACGCCCACATCATTACCCGAACCAACACCCCAACCCCCATAACAAAGGGTCAGACCCCGCGTTATGGGGGTTAGCTTGCGCGGTCTCGGTACAGGTCGCGAAGTAGCGCTATCTCCGCTGCGTGATGGACCATCTCGTTGCTTGCATGCATTGCCATGTCGGCCACACAACTATCGGACCAGTGTTCCCAATTCGGACCGAGCGTGTCGAAGAAGTTCCGGCTCGATATCACCGACCGGTAGGCCGCCCACGAACGGCCGATCTCGACAATTGCCTCGTCGGGATCGAGAGTCCACGTATTGGGAGCGTCACTATCGTCGCCCGCGAACCGGCGGGTGTAGTCGTCAAAGCAGTCGATAGCGATGTGCCACGTACGCCATGCGATCGTCGTGACCGGCGGCGGGTCGATCTGACGCACGCCCGCACCGTCCACTACGGCTACTCCATCGACATCGCGAACCGACCACATGCCACCAACGGGCTCCCACAGGAACTCCTCAGCGCTCAATCCATCGAGGCGCGCCACCAAGGCGTCGTACATCCGATCCATCGACAACAGCAGCACGTCAGCAACTTCGGTGGTTGGGCGAGTCGTTGGATCCATATGGTCAGTCAATCAGATCGACCGAAGCCCCCGCTGGACAACCCACCCGCATAACAACGGGTCGTCTAGCGTCGGTGTATGGCGATCGTCGACAGTCATGTTCATCTGATGCCGCCTCGGCTTGCGAGAGCGATCCGTCGCTTCTTCGAGCAACACATCGGCGACCAACTGGTGTATCCAGCCGAGATCGAAACGGTGCTCAACCGCCACGAGGCCGATGGCGTGGCTGCGGTGTGGAACCTTCCCTATGCCCACAAGCCTGGT
>CALBVK010000422.1 GCA_937969345.1 uncultured Acidimicrobiales bacterium | reverse complement strand
CGGTAGTACGGGTATCCCGTCTTCGTATTCGATGGTGAGCGACCGTCGGGCGGGCACACGATCCCCGGGTGTGATGACGCCGGTGAGGTTTAGCGGATCGCAGGCATTCAACGCGATCCGCACACCTGATCGTTCGGTTCCCCGCATGCGATCGAGGTGCTGGGCAGCTTCGCTCAGCGCGTACTGCTCGCCGCTGAACCCGCTCACAAACCGGCCGCCGCGAATCTGGCCACGCGCTTCGAGGCGCCGCAGCGCCCATAGGACTTCTCGCCACGGAAGCGCAAGTTGTTCGCGTTGGACGACGGCGTGGAACACCACACCCCAACGAGCCAAGAGCTGCTCGGCGACGGCCTCCGCGAGCTCATCACGATCTGCATCGAGTTCGTGGTCGACAAACACCGTCCACCTGCCCTCGCCACCATGACGAGCCGCTGTACCTCGCCGCAAACCTCGACCGACTCGATTCGGCCCCTGGCCACGATCGCGCGCATCGAACAACGAACGGACTGCGTGGAAGCTGTCCGCATGGATCAGACCTCGCCACACGAGCTCCCACAGCCCCTGCTCGATATCGGTGGGGATGCGGCCGGTGCCAGCACCAAGCTCATGATGGAACCTGGCTCCACGTGTTCGCAGCTCATCGAGAATCTCGCGAGCACACCCATCGCCGAGATCATCCGGAGCGCTATCGCCGCGGACCGCAGCGACAAGCCACTCGAGATCGTTACGGAGCGCGAGCGTGATCGGTGTTGCCTTTGTCGCCGTGGGGCGAGCTGACTCCGTCGAACAAGCCACCATGCGACCCCATGTCAGATCGCCGGCGAGACTTCGCCTGTCGAGCACCTCGGGGCGGAAGTCGGTCAGGCGAGACGACAGGAGATGCGGTTCCCACGCTGCTGCCGCTGCGTGCCAACCCTGTAACTGCGCCACCAAGTTCGTCAGGCCGTCAACACCGCTGAGCTGCGACCCGGGCGCAACGTGTTGCCACTCGAACAAGAACCGCATGTAATCCTGGGCCGTCGCCTGCTCGACGCGCGCACGCTTGCCCTTCTGTGAGTAGACATGCATACGCGACAGCAGCCGCCTCGATGCCCAATTTTCCGCCGAAACTTCCGTTCGGATCCCCACCCCACCGACAGGGTTTGCAAAATCGGCCCGAGCCGACGTGCGGATCGCGAAGCCTTCGCTCTCGAGACCAACCAACGTGAACTCGACCGCAGAACGGTCAACACCGAGCTGGACGGCCAACTTCTCCGCCGTGGTGACCGCACAACAATCGAGTCGTCCCCGGACCGCCGTCGACAGCGCACCGACACGATCATCTGAGGTCGTCTCGACATCTGGCCAAAGATCGGGGCGCAAGGCGGCCGCTGCAGTCCGATCCACTCCAACCGTCCAGAACTCGTCCTCCCCCGCCCCGGCCACGGCAGCAACCGCTCGACCGGCACCTACGAGCTCGTCGAACATCGAGCGCCAGCAATCCTGAGCACGTGTCACGACCAACGAATCGATCAGCTCATAGAGCTCGTCAGGCGTCGCAGGATCCGGGATGACCTGCAGGGCAACCTCGGCCACCGCCTCGGGCGACACCGTGCCAATCTCGGTGAGATCGACCGGCAGACCACGCCGAAGCGGAACCGCACGGCTGCGACGATCGATCGCCTCGGCATCATCAAGAAACGTGAATGCCCTTCCGACCAGGAGCTCGTGACAGAGCGGTGACGGTTCGGTCGAGTCGACCGTGACGACCTCGAGGTCGCCGCTCTCCAACCGCTCGACCAGGCCGCGGAGGCCGTCGATGTCCATTGCCTCTCGCAGCGTGTCGTCCATAGTCTGGCGAACAATGACATGGTCCGGAAGCTCGATCGGACCCGAAACATTCTCCTGACAGGCCGCTGCCACCGGAAACAACGCGGCCATCATGTCGTCGGCCTCCATCCGCTGGATCGGCGGCGGATTCTTGCGCCCACCCTTCCAACGAAGCACGAGCAACGACCGGTTGAGATTCCAGCGCCAACGGCTCAAGAACATCGGCGACGGAGGGACGAGGGTGGCATTGGTCAGCGTGGCCTCGACCGACTTCGACTTGAGAAAGCCGGCAACATCGCCGAGCGGAAAGCTGTGCTGAGGCCCGAGCGACAAACACACGGCGTCATCGGAGGCCGCAGCCTGGAGTTCGAAGTCGAAGTTCTTACAGAACTTCTTTCGCAAGGCCAGCCCGAAGCCACGATTTAGCCGGGCCCCGTGCGGCGAGTGCACGATCAGTTGCATACCACCGGTCTCGTCGAAGAACCGTTCGATCACGAGCTTGTCGCGAGTCGGCAAGGTCCCCAAGATTGCGAGCGATGCAGCGAGATAGCGGATCACCTGCTGGGCTGGTTCGGCATCGATCTGTGCCGCGCCCATAAGCCACGCTCGGGCCGCGTCGGGGTCGCCGGCCCGAAGGCGCTCTTCGACCGCTCGACGGATCGAGCACACCTCTTCGCTCAGCTCCAGCGTGCGGCCAGGCGCCTCGCCGAACCACACCGGAATCGTCGGCGGCAAACCCTCGGCATCGACCACGCGGACAACCCCAGGCTCGATCCGGCGAATCCGCCAGCTGTGGGTACCGAGGGTGAAGATGTCGCCCGGCATCGACTCGGTGGCCCAGTCCTCGTTGACGGTGCCGATGAGGGTCTCGTCGGGATCCAGCAGCACCCGGTAGTCGCCGAGTTCCGGAATCGCTCCGCCACTCGTGGCCGCCGCCATCCGAGCACCCTTGCGCCCCCGCACGAGGCCGTTGACGTCGTCGTGGTGGATCCAGTGACTGCGCACGCCCCGGCCGGTACGGACCCCTTCGGCTGCGAGCTCGAGGCACTGGTCGAAATCCTCGCGGGGAAGCCGGCGATACGGGGCGGCGCGGCGAACGAGCGCGAACAGTTCGTC
>CALBVK010000421.1 GCA_937969345.1 uncultured Acidimicrobiales bacterium | reverse complement strand
GTTCTTCCCGGAGATGCGGCGAGCGATGTCGAAGGTCTGTGGGTGGTCGCTGCCGACTCCGTGGCCGGATATCGCGTCATCGAGGATTTCGCCGGAGGGGTCAGCGATTTCGAAGCAGTGGGTAGGACGAGCGACGTCAGTGGTTCGCTATCCATTGAGGGCACGGCGATTACGCAGGCCGAATTTTCCGTACAGGTCTCGACAATTACCTCTGACGACAGTCGCCGGGACCGGCAGTTCGCGCAATCGATCATGCGTGCTGGAGACTTCCCGGAGGCGACATTTGTGCTGACCGCACCAATCGATCTCGGTGCGATTCCAGGCGACGGGGTCACCATTACTGCTCAAGCAATTGGTGAGCTCACCCTCCGCGGGCAGACCGTTGGTGTCGAATTTCCAATCGAGGCTCGCCGCGCTGGCGCGGAGATCGAGACGCTCGGGTCGGTCCCGGTCGTCTTTGCCGATTACGGCATTGCGAACCCGTCGTTTCAGCTGGTGTCGGTCCGCGACGAGGGCGTTGTCGAGTTCTCGCTCATCTTCGAGCGTTGAGATATTCGGTAGCCGCACTGCTCGGTGGCGAACTTGTGAGGGCAATCCACTCGACGGGAAGTTTCTGGTCGAGGTGAACCCGCCGGAGGTCGGTTCGGGCTTCTGGAACGACGCAGCTGGGTTGGATGGTGACTGCGTTGCCCGAGGCGGTGACGTCGAGGATGCAGGACAATGACTCGATCGTCGTGATGTCGGTGGGGGAGCATCCAGATGGCCGGAAGAACGCATCGAATTCGAAACCAGGTTGGGGATCGAGCGCAGAGCCGAGGTATCGAAACGATGAGATATCGGCAGCGCTCACTCGCTCGCGTGCTATCAACGGGTGATCTGTCGAGACGAACAGCATCAGCTCGTCGTGGGCCAGCGTCACGGCGTTTGTCGGCGGGCACGCTTTGCGCACATCGACCGCGATGTCGATCACATTGTTTGTCAACGCTCGGTCGGCGCCGGAGCGGTCGAGTCGGGTGATCGAAATCGCTTGTGTGTCGGGGGCCGGCAGCGCCCATGTGATCGCGTCGAAGAAGCCAACACCGATTCGCAATGGTCGCTCGATGCCACTGCCGAGCCAACGCGCGGCGAGCTCGGCCTCGGCGATCTGATTCTCGGTTGCGACAGCAGCGTCGGCCACGACCCGGCCTGCGGGGGTGAGGCTGATCGAGCGGCCGGCGACCGATGTGAGCGCAAACCCAAGCCGTCGCTCTGCTTCTTGCAGACGTCGACTCGCTGCGGACGGGCTCAGATGGATGGCGGCGCTTGCAGACGCGAGCGTGTCATGTCGCGTGAGGGCTGCAAGAAGTTCGAGGTGGCCACTGTCGAGAAGCATGCGCCGAACCGTAGCTGAAGCTGCGCCGAATGCATGAATAGGGTGTAAAAGATGCACTGGACGCAATCAAGGTCATCGACCATGCTGCTCGCATGGGTATTGCGGTTCCGTTCCCGACAACACAACCAACCGGATATCAATGGCTCGACGACGAGCCGAGGTTCGACCCCGACAAGCATCTTCAGCTCGAGGCTCCGACGAAGATCGTGATGCTCGCCGAGCTTGGATATCACGACGACGAAATCGCAACGAAGGCAACCCCGGTCGCGGCCTCCACGCCGTTTCGGGTGCTGAGCGATGAAGGCGCAGAGATCCTGCTCGACGTCGCCCGTCAACTCCGGCAATTCGTTCGACCCGCTGGCGAACGAATCCAGAACATGTTGCGCGGTGGGTGTTACCGGTCCCAGTGGTTGCGCGACCTGTGCATCGACCAGGACTTGAGCAACCACCTCGAGGCAATCTACGGAATTCCGATCGCCCCACATCCAATGCCAGTCCACCTCGGACACATGAACTTCGAACCGAACAGCCTCGATAACGCAATCGACAAGTGGCATCACGACACACTGCCGCTCGATTTCGTCATGATGGTCACCGACCCAGCCGACGTCGACGGTGGTCGGTTCGAGTACTTCGTCGGCACCAAGCACGAAGCGGCCGAGCTCGCGGCACAGGGCCTGACCCCACCGGCAGCTCGGACCGTCGCCCCCAACTTCCCCGCCCCGGGTTATGCCATTGCCCTACACGGCGACATGGTCGTCCACCGGGCCGGACCGCTGTTCAACCTCGATGAACGGATCTCGATGGTCAACGGCTATGTCGCCCTCGACACGTCCGCCGACGACCAGAGCCGATCGTCTGATCTTTTCGTGGTCGACGATCATCAGGTGCTCTTCACCGAATGGGCCAAGATGGCGGCCTGGCGATCCCAGGGGCGTTTGGCCACGCTGATCGACGAGCTGCCGTTCACGTCCGACAAGGCTGCGGTGATCGCCGAGCTCGAGTCGGCCATCGCCGACACTCAGCGAGCTATCGATGAGATGCGGAAAGGCAAAGACACGATGGAGCACTACGGGGGATGAGTGACTAGACGTCGCGAACGCGCCGCACGGGTTCGCCCCGAGATAAACACCGATCATCACCGCCGGCTGACAAATCCGTTCGAGCCAATGCGGGTTCTGTCCGACGATCAGGTCGCTCAGATCCACGAATCGGCGGTTCGGTATCTCGCCGACGAGGGACTCAAGGTGCTCCTCGACGAGGCCAGGGACATCTTCGTCGCCAACGGATGTTCGGTCGACGATGAGTGCATCGTTCGCATCGATCCCGATCTCATTACCCAAGCGCTGCGCGATGCTCCGTCGGTTTTTGAGCTCCATGCCCCCAACCCAAACCGTTCGTTTGCTGTCGGAGGTGCCAGTCTTGCGATGTTGCCGGTCGGCGGGCCGCCGTTTGTGTCGGATCTCCGGGGCGGTAGGCGAGCGGGCACGATGGCCGATCAGGAGAATTTTCTTCGACTGACCCAGCACTACGACGTCATGGCGGCCGCTGCGCCGTGCGTCGAACCAGACGATGTGCCGATCAACCACCGACACCTGCGTTCTGGCTTCGCGACACTTACCATCACCGACAAATCGCCGTTTCTCTTTGCCCGAGGCCGTGATCGAGTACGCGATTCCTTCGATCTTGTGAAACTCCGGTATGGCATCGAATCCGATGAGGAGTTCGCCGAGCAGCCCCGTTGCTGGACGAACATCAACACCAATTCGCCGCGGCAGCTCGATATCCCGATGTCGCTCGGCATCATCGACTTTGCTCGCATGGGTCAGCCCAACATCATGACCCCCTTCACGTTGGCGGGTGCAATGGCACCGGTAACGCTCGCCGGAGCGTTGGTCTTGCAGCACATGGAAGTGCTCGCTGCGGTCACGCTCGCCCAGCTCGTGAGGCCGGGCGCCCCGGTTCTCTATGGCGCGTTCACCTCCAACGTCGATATGAAGTCAGGGTCGCCATCGTTTGGCACGCCTGAAGCATTCAAGGGTGCGCTCGCCAGCGGTCAGCTCGCACGCCACGTTGGGCTGCCATGGCGATCGTCAGGGTCGAGCGCGTCAAACGCTGTCGATGCCCAGGCCGGGTACGAAACCATGCTCAACACCTACGGTGCCTTCCTCGCCGGGTCGAACTGGATTATGCATGCCGCTGGCTGGCAAGAAGGTGGCCTCTCGGCGAACTACGAGAAATTCGTGATCGACATCGAAATGTGCAAGATGATTGCCGAAAACTGTCAGCCGGTCGTCGTCGATGACGAGACGCTCGCCCTCGATGCAATCACCGACGTCGGACCAGGCGGTCACTTCTTCGGCACGCAGCACACGCTCGATCGGTTCGAAACGGCGTTTTATCAACCTGCTGCGTTTAGTCGAGCGAACTTTGAGCAATGGACCGAAGAGGGATCTCAACGAACCGATGAGCGGGCCACGCAGATCTGGACTGGGATCCTCGACGACTTTGAGGCACCTCCGATCGATGACGCAATCGCCCAAGAAATGAACGAATATGTCCAACGCCGAATCGCTGAGGGCGGCTCGGCTCCGGACTGAAGTAACGACCAGACCACAGTGGAGACAGAAACCATGAGTACCGACGCAAACATTGTCGTCATCGGGGCCGGCATCATCGGAGCGAGTGTCGCCTATCACCTCGCCGAAATGGGCGTCGAGAATGTGGTGGTCGTCGACAAGGGCGACATCACCGTGACCGATGGTTCTACCTCACATGCCCCTGGGGGTCTGCGCACGCTGACTGCATCGCACTTCTTCACGACGTTGGGTGTCGCCAGTCGTGCGGTGTACGACTCGTTGCCGCTGGCGGTGGAAGGGGAGGAACACTTCTGGCGTCATGGGTCGGTCCAGGTCGCCAATACCGCCGAACGGTGGGATAGCCACAAGCGCCTTGCCGAGATCGGACTCAGCAAGGGCGTCGAAGCAAATCTGCTCACCCCGCAGGAGATCGCCGACCTCGTGCCCCTCATCGACCCGTCGACAGTGCACGGCGGCGTCCACATCCCGTCGTCGGGTGTCGTAGACACGATGCGACTCGCAAACGCCATGCAGAAGGTCGCCGAGGGCACCGGGCGGGCCCGATTCGTCGGCCACTCCGAGGTCGTCGACATCGAAGAAACCAACGGACGACTCACGGCTGTTGTTACGACCGGCGAGCTCGGCCGCATCACGTGCAACCAAGCCATCGTGTGCACCAACATCTGGGGGCCGGTGCTCGCAGAAAAGACCGGCTTCACGATGCCGCTCTACCCGGGCGAGCACCAGTACATCTACACCACGCCGATCGATTCTCTCGATACCTCGTCCCACGTCAGCTTTCCTGTCGTGGCCATGGACGACCTCTCGCTCTACTTCCGCCAGCACGGCGATCACCTCGGGATAGGTAGCTACGACCACCCAGCAAAGCTGGTCAACCCCTCAGCGCTGCCGAAGTCGGCCAAGATGCCCTTTACCGCCGACGATTTCGACAGCGCCTGGCACAAGATGCGTCATCACATGCCAGCGCTGGAAAACGCGTCGATCCGAGATGGCTTCAACGGCATGTTCTCCTTCACCGTCGACGGCTCGCCCGTGTGCGGCGAGACACAGATCAAAGGCTTGTGGACGTCGGTCGGAGCATGGCTCTCGTTCGCCAGCGAGCTCGGTCGGGTGATGGCGCAATGGATGACCACCGGCGATCCGGGTATGGACATGACCCAGGCCCACATCGACCGCTTCTTCGCCCATCAGACGAACGACATGTTCCTCTCTCGCCAGGCCAAGTACTTCTACGAGATCGGCTTCGATGACATCCATCCAACCGATGTCGTGAGTTCGGTTCGACACGTCCGGCACTCGCCGTGTCATGCCCGAACAGAGGCACTCGGAGCCCAATACATCCCTGTTGCGGGACAAGAAGCTCCGCTCTACTACGAGGCCAACGAACCTCTCGTTGCCAAGCACCGCGGGCAGATTCCGGAACGGTCGGGGTACGACGCCCAAGGGTGGAGCCCGATCATGGGAGCCGAGCATCTCGAAATGCGTGCGAACGTGGGCATTGTCGACTGGACGGCGGCGATTGCCCCGATCGAGGTCACGGGGCCTGGCGCCCTCGAACACTTGCAACACATCTGCACCGCCGACATCGACCTTCCGGTCGGCGGGATCACATATTCGCTCATCCTCACGTCGTCGGGCATGGTCGCTCGAGATGTCACGGTGTCACGAATGTCCAACGACTCGTGGTGGATTCTGACCGGCAAGGGAAACCTCGAAGCCGAGTTGGCCTACTACCAGTCGCTCGCCCCCGAGGGCGCTATCGAGAGCGGGTCGGTTCGCTACACCGACCTCGGTGAGGCCGTTGTGCCGATCGCGATCTGGGGACCCAATAGCCGCGCGGTGCTTCAGGCGTGCAGCGGTGACGATCTGTCGAATGAGGCGTTCCCCTGGTACACATGGCAAAACATCGATGTCGGGATGGCTCCCGCCAAGGTGCTGCGTCTGTCGTACGTCGGCGAGCTCGGATACGAGATCTACGTGCCAGCTTCGTATGCGCTGCACGTGTGGGACACGTTGTGGGAAGCAGGTCGACAATTCGACATGCCCGCCATCGGTGCTGCGTCGGTCTTCTCGGCTCGTATGGAGAAGGGCTACCGCCTCTGGGGCAGCGACACGACGCCGGAGTTCAGCCCGGCCGAGAGCGGCTTGTCGTGGGCGATGTCGAAAGACAAGGACTTCTTCGGCAAGGACGCGGCGCTCGCGGCGCCGATCCGAAAGAAGGTCGTCACCTTGCAGTTCACCGACCGAGGATCTGTTGTGTACGGGTGGGAGCCGGTTATGTCCGGGGACGAGGTCATTGGCTATGTAGCCGGTGGCGGCGATGGCCTCAACGTGGGTTCGTACATTGCGCACGCATTCATCGATGTCGATCGCATCGAACTCGAGACCAGCGTTACCGTCCGAGCGACCGGAGCCGACCACGTCGCCAAGATGGTCAAGGGGCCACTCTTTGACCCGACCAACGAGCGGCTCAGGGGGTAGCCACTACAACGAACGGAACAGGTTCGTGACCCGTTCAGCTAATGGGTTCCGATCATGCTTGAGCTTGTTTGGTGAGAGTGTGGTTGTTGAGCCGCTGGCCGGTGAGCACTTTCTTC
>CALBVK010000420.1 GCA_937969345.1 uncultured Acidimicrobiales bacterium | reverse complement strand
TCCTGTCGGTCGTGGTCGTCCCTCGTAGGCTGTGGAGATGTCGAAAACCGATCTTGGACTCGCCACCGCCGTCGATGCATTCATCGACACCCTGATGGCCACCCTCGAACCCATCACCGATACGACGCTCCGTCGCAGTGCAGACGAGCTTCGCAAGGACCTCGCCCTCGATGCGTTCAACTGCTCCGCAGCCTTTATCGATTGCGACGACAGCCATTCCGAACCCGAACTCGAGGCGTTCATCGTCGCGCTCGAGCAACACTTCCCCGATCTGCTCCCGCCCAAGACCACCCCAACCGATGTCCGAGCAGCCGGTCTTATCACCGGCAAGCGGTCATGGATCAACCAACCGTCCGGGCTCTTTAACTCCTTGGTCGCCGCCGATCAGCAGTCCGGAACCGCGTATTCGAGCGTCTACTACGAACAGGCGCTGCGGATGGCACACACCGCGATCGGGCTCGACGACTACACCTCGCGTTTCGAGCTTTCCGGAGTCGAACAGTTCCGGTCGATGCTCCTGCGCACGATGAAGAGCGGAAATGTCAACGCCGGAGCGTCTGTCGCTACGAGCGGTTCACCGACCACTGCCGCTGCACCCGCAGAAGAAGAGCAAGCCCCCGAACGTCCGCTCGACGAATTGCTCGAAGAACTCGACGCACTCATTGGACTCGATGCCGTCAAGGAGGAAGTCAAGCTCGTCACCGCGCTGCTCAAGGTTCAAAAGCTGCGTGCCGAACGTGGACTTCCGGTCGCAGACTCGAGCCGTCACCTGATATTCGTGGGAAATCCCGGCACGGGCAAGACCACCGTGGCCCGACTGCTGGCACAGATCTACCGAAGCCTCGACGTTGTCGAGAAGGGTCACTTGGTCGAGACCGACCGCTCCGGAATGGTCGCTGGGTTCGTTGGCCAAACCGCCACCAAAGTGAACGAGATCTTCGATCGCGCCGACCAAGGGGTGTTGCTCGTCGACGAGGCGTACTCGCTCACCCGTGGCGGAGAAAAGGACTTTGGCCGTGAGGCCATCGACACGTTGGTCAAACTCGTCGAAGACAGACGAGATCGTGTTGTGGTGATCTTGGCCGGCTACCCCGATGAGATGGCGGCTCTGGTCCAAGCAAACCCGGGCATGCAGTCGCGGTTCCCGCGCACCATCGTCTTTGAGGACTACGAGGACGACGAGCTGCTGAAGATCTTCAGCCTCATCGCTGGCGGCCAGGAGTACCACGCCGACGAATCCGGTGAGGAGGCCGTGCTCGAGTTCTTCGCCAAGCAAGACCGTGGACACGGTTTCGGTAACGGCCGCACCGCACGAAACCTGTTCGAGGCTGCGGTGTCTCGCCACGCCATTCGCATGGTCGAGCTCGACGATCCGACCAACGACGAGCTCATGACGCTCACCCGTGAAGACATCGAGGGAGTCGAACTGGTCGACGACCGTTCGACCAACGATGCCGACCAGGCCGGCGCCGAGCCGACCACGGACGACCCGCCGACCGCCGGAGCGGGTGCCTAAGTAATGGTCAATTCATCGATGCCCAGCGCGGAGCGAGCTCTGCCTCGCTGGCGCGTCGCTGTCATTGCGCTCGTCGCGCTGCTGCTCCCGGGTCTGCTCATACCCGGCACGGCCGCAGCCCAACAGGTCTCGCTGCAAAACGAAATCGCCAACGACATTGTGTCGCAGGGCTATTGGGACGAATCCGGCTCACTCAACGCCGCCGAGATGGCGTCGATCGTCGCCGAGTGGGGGAGTGATATTGCATTCGCCTTCACCGATCGAGAGTTCGAGGTTGCCGAAGACCAAACACAGAACCCCGCGGCACTACTCGCACAGTCCGCACTCGAGCGGGTCGTCAGTCAAGGCGGTCCCCGGACTCTTTTTCTCGTTACCGACAGCCACGTTGGCGGAGCGAGCATCAACATCCCGTTCATCAACGTCATGACCGCACTCGACGGCTTCGACCGCTCTAATCCCGTCGCCTCGTTCGACGCGGCAGCGCAGAAGGTCACTACGCTCGGCAACGAGATTCCGGAAGACATCGAGCTTCCCTCAACCGTCGTTGCTCAAACAGGGGTGTTCACGATTACTCGAATCTTTATCCTCCTCGCCATCGTTACCGGACTGCTGTTCCTGGCATCGGTACGGTCCTCTCGCAAGAAGCGGTCCCGAAAGCTCTACACCGCGGACGCACGCGATGACACCAAGGCGCAGATCCAGGCAATGAGCGATCTGATCTTGGATCTCGACCCGCGTGTCACGATCGAAAACGACCCAGAGCTCAAGAAGCGCTACGTCGATGCGAGCGACACGTACCGTGCTGTTCTCGAACAAGCAGACAAGGCTGTGACGGGCCATGAAGTAGCCGATCTGCGGATCGAAATCGCAAAGGCGCGCTGGAAGCTCGACGTCATCGACGCCGAGCTCGAAGGAGCGACCCCGCCGCCGGAACCGCACACCCGAGACACCAGCGGATCTGCTTGGGACTCGACCCGCGGCGACGGCGCATAAATCCGCTCCACGCATACGGTCTGGGGTCCACGTATCGACGCGTGACCTCTTCTAGTATTTCGTTCACGGAGAGGGGCCATCCCCGATTTTTTGTCGTTTTGCGTCCACAGGACGCGGAGGTCCCGTGCGTTACATCTTCACCGCAGCTGTCTGCACGCTGTGTGCTATCACTGCGCTTCTCGCGTTGCCGCCCAT
>CALBVK010000419.1 GCA_937969345.1 uncultured Acidimicrobiales bacterium | reverse complement strand
GGAAGCGCCGCCGCTCGATCTCGCTGCGGCGGGCGTCATTCTCGACGACACGTACCCCGCACCGATCGTCGACCATGCCTTTGCGAGGGACCGAACGCTAGCCGCCTACAAGCAGGCATTAGGCAAACGGTGAACGGCCGATGTTTCGAGCCCCCGATGCGAACGGCCGATGTTTCGAGCCCCCAGGGCGAGAAACTCGAGTAGTGAGGAAGCGCCACAGGCGCCAGGAAGGCAGAACGGCCGATGTTTCGAGCCCCCAGGGCGAGAAACTCGAGTAGTGAGGAGGCGCCACAGGCGCCGACGAACGGCTTATACCTTTTCGAGCAATGGCCGGGGATCGACCTTCGCCTTAACGTTCTGAACGCGAGAACGGGTCTCGCCAAGCTGACGATCGAACGTTTGGACCTCTTGCCATACCGCGTCGGCAGCGTGGACTCCCGGCGCCCGATCCGAGTAGATCGTTGTCGTCACATAGGGGGCGAGGGCACTCAGCGACGCTGACGCATGCACGCCGAGCTCGCGGCGACTCGTCGATACGATTTCCTTGACGGTCATGTCGGGTCGAATATCGATTCCCGCCTCGAGGAGCCGATCCTTTGACTCCTGCCAGCCCGCCAGCACGCGTTCGGTCGGATCATCGAGGTTCTGGCGATATCGGCGACGCAATAGCTTGGCCAAGATAATCATGAGTGCAAGCAGCACGGGGAAGACCAACAAGAAGACGCCGGAGATGACGAGCAGCCGAATCGTTGCGCTCACTGGCTCTTCGTCGTCGTTGAGTTCGTCGTCCTCGGTTGGGTCGGCTTCGGTCGGCGTTGGACCCTGCGGAGCTGGCTGTCCTTCCGGGATCTGCGTTGCGTCATCCTCGCTCGCTCCCGCTTCGCCACTCGTTGGCGGCACTGGGTCGAAGGCGACCCAGCCAATACCGTCAAAGAGGACCTCGGGCCAGGCGTCGTATTGATCGCTAGACACGGTGTCGAGAAAGACGAATGACGAATCTTCGTTCTGTTGGACGATTCGGTAGCCGACCGTGATTCGGGTCGGGAGGCGTTGGAGTCTGGCGGCGATGGCAAATGAAGACACGAACTGGTCGCGGTAGCCCTCCCCTTCGACGAGAAACTCCTCGACACGACCGAGCGCTGTGCCGGACGCTTCGTCGGTGACGAGCGTAAGTTCGTTGCGCAGGAACTGTTCGAGCGAAACGAGCCGCTCGTAGTCGCTGCTGCCTTCCATCTGCGCAGCGAGAGATACCAACGCCGAATCGTTCGGCACGGTTGGGAGCGCCGTATACCTCGGGTCGCTGCCATCGACGACCGCTGCGTTGAGCTGTTCGGGTGTCGGAGCCGCAACGATCGACTCGACCGAGTAGCTGTACGACGAATTGCCGCTCCGGTCGAGCAGGGACCCAGAGACTTCATCGAACCAGACGTCGTTCGCTTCAATCCGGGTGATTGGTTGTCCTGCTGGCAACCAGGGAGAGGACGCATCCGTGACCTCGATGTTCTGGCGCACGGAAAGCGTCTCGACCGTAATCTCTCGAGCGGGAGTGATGTCCGTCGACGTCGCACTGTACGTCGCGTCCGTCGACCAGTTCGCACCGTCGTAGGATTCGAGCGAAACCAATGGAATCCGGTCGAAGAACGTGGCGGCCGGCGCTGCGGGCAAGTCGAGCGTGAAGGCCCGAACCGCAGCTTCGCGTTGCGCCTTGATCTCCGCGAGCGGATTGACGGCGCTCGCGGTCACGACCTCTTCTTCGCGGAGTCGACGCGGATCGAATGGCTCGTCGTTATCGAAGGGAATGACCCAGCTCACGAGCGGGGTCAGGAGCGCGAGTAGCAGCAGTACGGGTGCGCCGGCGAGCAGACGCTCGCTGAGCATGCGCTCGCCAACAAACTCGGTAACACGGTCGCGAGCAGGTCCGGACAGCTGCGCTTGCGGCACCGCTCGAACGAGGGCCAGTAGTAGCGCTGAGCCGAGAAGCGCCGCGATCAGGAAATACGCGGCGTATCCGCTTGGCGCAGCCAGCGGCAAAGACAAGGCAGCGAACAGCACCGACGGAATGACCGGGCTAGCCGTGCGCTCCGAGCGGGCCACGAGCACACCGGTTGCGGCACCGGTCAGCCAGGCGATCGTGGTTACGAATCCAAGAGGTTCGGGGATACTGGTGTCGATCGGAAGCGTGGTCGCAAGCGAGTTTCGCCATCCGTCGAAAGTTGCTCCGACCAGCGCCGAGGAAATCTCGCTCGCACTGCCAAAGTTTGTGCCCGGCACAATGACGGCCAGGCTGACGAAGATGAGCCCGGCGAGCAACAATGCGACGGCGCGAAGTCCACGTCCCATCGACGTGCGTGCAAGAACAACCGCAAGCGCTCCGGAGAGCAGGGCCGCACCGATGATTGGTGCGACCCAGCCAGGCCCTCCGAAAACGCGGCTATAGAACAGCGAAGAAACGGTCAGGAGCAAGCCCGCCGCCGAGACCTGTCCAAGAAAGACTTGTTGTTTCATGATCGCCTCGTCACTCGGTTCCAGACCCGAGCGAATTCTTCACTAGATTCCGCCGTAATTACGGTCGCGTTCGCGACCCCGTCGTGGGCGCCGGTCGTGAAGCGGCCGATCGTGACGACTTCAAACCGCTTTCCGAAGCGACTCAGTCTGGCAAGTTCGTCTCCATCGGTGGACCCGGTAAGCAACGCAAGAGAGAGACCACCGAGGTCGGACATCACCGAATCGATCGTGTCTTCGAGGCTTCCTCGGAAGGAGAGCGAAATTTCTGCGAGCCGGTCCATGATCTTTGCCGGCGGCATCCGTTGATCGATCTCAAGACCATCGGTGGTGATCAGGCGGAATTCGAAACCGCGGGTCATCGACGCAATGATGATCGACGCAGCGGCCCGAATAGCATCTTCAAAAGCTTCGGCGGAATACGCGGCGGCTCGGGTGTCGAGGACGACAAGTGTTCTCGGCTGGTTGGTGTCCACGTTGTGGCGAACCATCAGCTTGTTCGACCGGGCCGAGGACCGCCAATGGATCTGACGAAGGTCGTCGCCGCGGACG
>CALBVK010000418.1 GCA_937969345.1 uncultured Acidimicrobiales bacterium | reverse complement strand
CTCATCGATCGATTCAAGAACCAGTACTTCGCCGAAACCTCGCGGCCCAAATCCTCAGGAGTCTCCACATGACCAACCCAACTATTTCCGTGTTGGGCACGGGCCGCATCGGCAAGATGCACGCCGAGCTCATCGCACGCCAGGTGCCTGGTCTTGACCTGCACTCGGTGTACGACGTGTACAGCGAGGGAGCACAGGCCGTCGCTGACGATCTTGGTTGCCATCGGGCCGAGAGTGTCGAGGAGATCATGGGCAGCGACGTCGATGCGGTCGCCATTTGCTCCAGCACCGACACCCACGTCGATCTGGTGGTGGCCGCAGCCGAAGCCGGGAAGGCGATCTTCTTGGAGAAGCCAGTGTCGCTCAACCTCGAAGAGGTCGATCGGGCTGTCGCTGCGATCAACGCCACCGGCGTGCCGATCCAGGTTGGCTTCAACCGTCGCTTCGACGCTGCACACGCAGCTGTCCAGCAAGCGGTCGCCGACGGTGCGGTGGGCGACGTACACATGGTCAAGATCACGAGCCGGGACCCAGCCCCGCCACCGATCGACTACATCAAGGTGTCGGGCGGCATGTTCTGCGACATGACGATCCACGACTTCGACATGGCTCGTTTCGTTACCGGCAGCGAGATCGTTGAGGTCTACGCAAAGGCGGCCGTGCGAATCGATCCGGCGATTGGCGAAGCCGGTGACGTCGACACGGCCATGCTGATTCTCACTCATGAGAATGGCGCGTTCACCTATATCGATAACAGCCGCCAGGCCGTCTATGGCTACGACCAGCGCGTCGAGGTCTTTGGGTCGGCGGGGATGGCAGCGTCGGAGAACCCTCGCGAACACACCACCGAGGTGCACACCGCTGCGGGAACTCGCCAACAGAACATCCCGTACTTCTTTCTTGAGCGCTACATCCCGAGTTACCTCGCGGAGTGGACCGGGTTCGTCGATGGCCTGGCGTCGGGAACGATGCCGGTGGGCATCGATGACGGACGGGCTCCGCTCGTGGCGGGACTTGCCGCGTGGAAGAGCTATCACGAGGGCCGTCCGGTTCGGTGCGAGGAGATTGCACCGTGAGCGACCCGTACGAATTTGGTTCATTTGCTGGCAAGACGTGTGTCGTCACCGGTGGCTCGCAGGGTCTTGGATTTGCTGTTGCTGAGTTGATGAAGGCGCGGGGCGCCGAAGCGATCATGCTCGTCGGACGCGACCAAGCCAAGGGCGAAGCTGCTGCCGCAAGCCTCGATGGCGACGGCTGCACCGTCAGCTTCTTGTCCGCCGACCTCGCAACCACCGAAGGTGCTGAGCTGGTCGTCTCGACCATCGACGAGCGCTACGGAGTTGTCCACGCTCTTGCTGCGTGCGCCGCTGCTACGTGGCGGGGCTCGGTGTGGAACACCACTGGCGAGATGTGGGACGAAATGCTGGCCGTAAACGTCAAGACCCAGGGCTTACTGATTACCGGACTTGCCACGATCATGGCCCGCGAAGGTGTTGCGGGATCGATGGCGCTCGTTGGGTCGATCGCTCATCACGGCGGGATCGGCGAGTTGTTCCCGTACATCGTCGCAAAGCACGCGCTCGAAGCAATGGTTCGTCACGCTGGCTATTCGTTGCGAATGGAACGCATCCGGGTCAACTTGATCAATCCTGGCTGGATGGACACGCCCGCCGAAGATGGCGTGCAAAAGAAGTTCCACGACGCACCTGACAATTGGCTGGAAGAGGCCGAGAAGGTACAGCCCTTTGGTCGCCTCCTCAAGCCACAAGAAGTCGCTCGCGGCATCTGCTTCATGCTGAGCGACGAGTCCGGCATGATGTCGGGCGCCTCTATCGACTTCGACCAAACCATGCCGGGCCAAGGCCCAGCTGCACCGTTTGAACCTGTACCTCGACACTTCCCCTGGGAGAACTCATGAGCAATTCACTAGTTAGCAACACCGGCGGCGATGGGGTGCGCATCGACGTCACCCCCGAGAGCGCCGGCTGGCGTTTCTTGAGCTTTGCGAACGTGATGCTCGCCGCAGGCCAAAGCCACAGCGATCAGCGCGATGGACAGGAGACGGCAATCGTGCCGCTCGCCGGGAGCGCTGTGGTGACCGCAGGAGGCCAAACGTTCGAGATCTCGCGCACCAGCGTGTTCGAGCAGATGCCTCAGATCGTGTACGTGACTCCCGGGGACGAGATGAGCGTTGTTGCGAGCACCGACTTTGAGTTTGCAATCGGTTCCGCACCGGCGACCGGCATGTACCCCACGCGGCTCATCGTGCCCGAGGAGATGAAGAGTGAAGTCCGTGGTGGTGGAGCGTCTCATCGCCAGGTCAACCACGTGCTCGCACCGCCGATCGACGCCGAGCGTCTCATCTTGTACGAGGTCTATGTGCCGCGTGGAATGTGGTCGGGCTGGGCTCCCCATCGACACGATGGAGTCGACGGATCTCCGTACCTGGAGGAGACGTACTTTTTCCGTATGGACCCGGGCAACGGATTCGGCATGCACCGCAACTGGGCGCCAGAGGATGGCTTCGACGAGACGGTCGTGATGCACGACGGCGACACGGTGCTCGTGCCCAAGGGTTTCCACTCTTCGGTGTCGTGTCCGAGTTCGAACTTGTTCTTCCTGAACTACTTGGCCGGGGAGATGGTCGATAAAGAGCGTTCGACGCCGCCGTGCTTCCACGAGGGGCACACGTGGATCCACGACGCGTGGGATAACGACGACGAGGGAGCGTGGACGCAACCGGTGATGCAGACGCCGAACCTGAACAACCCCGGTGGACTGCCGCTATCGGCGATCGACGGCGACGTCCCCGATGATCCGTATCGAGTTTCGGGCACCAAGCCCGCTGACGACTGAACGACGTGAACAACGGGGCTTGTCCCCATCACTTGTAAGAACCAACTTCGAATACCCCCAAGGACATACGAGATATGAAGGCAATAACCCCCGGAAAGATGCGCGGCATCGACACCCTCTGCACCGATGAGGGTGTGATTGCGGTGCTCGCCATCGACCATCGAGATTCGCTCCGAGCGGTGTTGCCAGGTGAGGCGACCAATGACGAGCTGATCGAGTTCAAGATGGATCTGATCCGCGGGGTTGGGCCCCAGGCCAGTGGCGTCATGCTCGAGCCCGAGTTCAGTCTTCCCTACGCTCTCGAACGCGGTGTTCTTGCCGGTAGCCAAGGGTTTATGGCCGCACTCGAAGCTCAGGGTTATATGCAGGACCCGTGGGCTGGGCCAACCCAGATGATGCCTGGCTGGTCAGCCCTCGACGCAAAGAAGCTCGGTGCTGGGGCGGCGAAGCTCTTGTTGCCCTACGCCCCGGAGCGTCTCGACCACGCCGAACAGCAGCGTAAGGTCGTTGCGGATACGGCTGCGGTTTGCGCTGACCTCGACATGGCGTTGTTGGTCGAACCCGTTGCGTTCGGGATGAAGGACCACCAGCGAGCAGAGACGGTTCTCGAGACCGTCCAGCAGCTCTCACCACTGCCGATCGATGTGCTCAAGCTCGAGTTTCCCGGTGACCCGACAGACCCAGCTGGCTGGGCAGACGCATGTGCAGCCGTAAACGCCGCGTGTGAACAGCCGTGGGTGTTGTTGTCGTCGGGAGTGACCTTCGCCGAGTACAAGGCACAGCTTGAGGTTGCCTTCGACAATGGTTGTTCGGGGTTCACCGGTGGCCGCGCTATCTGGCGTCCGGCATCGGACGCTAGCCCGATGATGCGCAGCGAGGTGATCAGCGGGATGGTCAGCGATCAGTTCGCAGAGCTTCGTGCGCTCGCGGTCGCCAAGGCCAAGCCGTGGCGCGAGGTCTAGGCCGAGACGCTCTAGCCGAGTGCGGCGATGATTTCGCCGAGGCCATCGATTGAGGCACTTGTTGATTCGGCAACGACCTGCATGTTGAGTGTCGAGCAGTCGGCTTCGATGTATGGCTGGAGGGTCTCCGCCACCATGTCGGGCGTCCCATAGGGAACGTACTTCTCGAAGGATTCGAACGGGATTTTGTAGAAGTCTTCCATGGCCGACGCAACGAACGCTCGAGCCTCTTCGGGTGTGTCGCCGACGCCGATCCACGGTTGGTATCCGTGCTGCCAGCCGATACCGGCACGGCCGTGTTGCT
>CALBVK010000417.1 GCA_937969345.1 uncultured Acidimicrobiales bacterium | reverse complement strand
GATGCGACGGAGTCGTCGACATCGCGGAACAGATCTACTGAGGTGAGAAGTGAGGTTTCAACCATGACATTGCGATACTAGTGACATGAGCCACCCCAACGCCGATTCGATCGAAGACTTGGCCGAATTTGTTTGGACCGTCATTGTCGCCGGCGGGTCCGGACTTCGCTTCGGCAGTCGCAAACAGTTCGCCGATTTGGCCGGCCGATCGGTCCTTCAGCGGTCGGTTGATGCAGCCGCAACCGTCTCCGGAGGTGTCGTGATCGTGGTTCCCAAAGACACCGTTTCGGACATCGACGTGACGGCCCGAGCCGACGTTCGCGTCGTCGCTGGCGGACAGACGAGAGCCGAATCGGTCCGCTGCGGGATCGCCGCCGTGCCCGCCGACGCGGCCGTACTGCTCGTTCATGATGCGGCCCGGCCGCTCGCTACCCCCGAGCTTTTCGCACGAGTGGTCGCAGCCGTGCGCACCGGATCGAACGCTGTGATCCCGACAGTCGCAGTCGCCGACACGATCCGCGACGTCGATGGGGGAGTCGTCGACCGCAGCCGGTTGCTGGCGGTGCAAACTCCGCAGGGCTTCGACGCAGCGACCCTGCGCGCGGCGCACGCGTCGGGAGGTGAGGCCACCGATGACGCCACGTTGGTGGAGGCCAGCGGACATTTGGTCGAAACCATCGAAGGCGAACCCGAGAACCGTAAGCTCACCGAACCAACCGATCTCGTCACCGCAACCGCGCTGATCGAACACCGCAAGGTCGCCTCGTCATGACCACTACCGAAGAGCCAACGTACGGATCGCCGTCGATTCGCGTGGGGCAGGGATTCGATATTCACCCGTTCTCTGACGACCCCGACCGTCCAATGGTCCTCGGCGGCGTCACCTTCACCGACGCCGGTCCGGGTCTGCACGGACACAGCGACGCCGACGTGATCGCACATGCCGTGACCGACGCCGTGCTTGGAGCCGCCGGCTTGGGAGACATTGGATCGCACTTTCCCGATACTGACCCTGCGCTCGCTGGAGCGGACAGCATCGAACTGCTCCGATCGGCAGCTGCCAGCGTGCGCGCTGCGGGCTGGGAACCGCAGAACGCTGACTGTTCGGTCGTGCTCGACGCGCCGAAGCTCGCCCCGAATCGCGACGCCATGCAGCAGCGCCTGTCCGAAGCGCTCGGCGCCCCGGTCACCGTCAAAGGCAAGCGGCCCGAGGGCATTGGAGCGCTCGGCCGACATGAGGGCATCGCGTGTTGGGCAGTTGCACTGGTCGCACGAACTTCGTGACCAACACCGCTGAATCCACGACACGAAATTTTGGCCCGTTCCTCGTCTACAAAATCCGAGACCCAAAGCAACGCCGAATCTCGAACCTGCTCACTGGCCTGGTGATCTTCGGGTTTGCGCTCGGCCTGTCCGTCGAAGCGAGCCTCGGCGTCAACCCGTGGACCGTATTCCACGGCGGGCTCGCAATCCACACGCCGCTCACAATCGGTGCAGCGGTCCTCGTTGTTGGCCTCGTCCTCGTCATGAGCTTTCCGGCCATGCGCGAACCAATCGGCATCGGCACGTTGCTCAACGTTGCGGTCATAGGCCCGGTCATGGACCTGACGATCTTCATCGTCCCCGATCTCACATCGCTTCCCGTGCGGATCCTTGCGCTCGCTGTTGCGCCGGTACTCATCGGTGTTGGCTCCGGGTTCTATATCGGTGCCGGTCTCGGACCTGGACCTCGCGATGGGATCATGACCTTCCTGCAGGGTCGCGGACTCCCCGTCTGGCTCGCCCGAAGCAGCATCGAATTCACCGCATTGATCTTCGGCGCCATTCTGGGAGGCGACGTCGGCTGGGGAACGATCTGGATGGCTGGCTCGGTCGGGTTCTGGGTGCAGCTGTTCCTCGCTCGCTTACGAATCGACCCAGCGCCCGCCAAAGCGGCGTAGTGGTGTGACCACCGACCGTGAGTGGTCCGTCACTGCGCCTTGTCGGACTTCGCCGTCGCTCGCTAGCGTCTATCTGTCTCAACGGCGGACTAGATATCGAGGCGCTGAAAGGTACCCATGCTTACTCGAATCAAAGCGGTGCTCCTCGCAACCCTGACCCTGTCACTGGCCGCGGTGTTCCTCAGCCCAACAGCGAACGCACAAACCGTCGCTACCTGCGCTGGTCAGCAAGCGACAATCGTTGGCACCACGGGCGACGATGTCCTCCGGGGAACACCTCGCAAGGACGTCATTGTCGGCAACGGCGGCAACGACCAGATCTTTGGGGCAGCCGGAAACGACGTCATCTGCGGCAACGCCGGCGATGACTACATCCAAGGCGGCCCCGGCGCCGATCTGATCATCGGTGGCTACGGCAACGACCGCATCATCGGCGGCGATGGCCACGACGACCTTCGTGGTGGACGAGGCGACGACTACATCAGCGGCAAGGCCGGGCGCGATCGCATCACCGGCGAACAGGGCGCTGACCGAATTGCCGGCAACCTCGGAGCGGACACCTGCACCGTCCAAAACATTGACACCCAGATCACCAGTTGCGAGGCAGGTAACTCAACAACCGTCGCCGGCGTCGGCGATGCTGTTGCTCGACCCACGATTCCCGACTCCTTCTCGGTCGCCCGCTATTGCTTTGCCGGATCACGGACGCGATGCGACGACTACTACGTAGCTCGAGTCGATCTCAACGGAGCCGGGTCCTTCGACGCTCTCGGAATTCGCGCCTTCGACGCTCAGGGCAACACGATCGCCACTTACTCGGGCGTCGGCGATACCTATGGCGGTGCGTTCATGTTCCGCGGCAAGCCTGCGGCAATCGAGGTGGACAGCGGCGGCGGAGTCTGGTCGATCTCGTTCGTTAACCGCACCGGCCTTCCGCTCAAGCGAGCAGCGACCCGCGGCGCCGGCAACGAGGTCTACCGTGTGTCGAACCAGGTCAAGAACTTCACCGAAAGCACCGCCACTTGGAACGGCTACGGAAACTTTGCCGTTATCGGCGTTTCGCCAACCCGTGGCCGTGACCTCATGATCAACGAAGTTCGCTTCGCCGGTGGATCAACCCCACCGTTCACCGCCACATCGACCGCCCAATCTGGCATCACCGTCGTGCAGGTTCTCTCGAACTCGGGAACCTGGTCGGTCCGGCTGGGTTCGTAGTCATCATCGATGGCTAAGGGACGCAACCAAGGAAACCGCCGCAGCGGTGGCGGGCCATCGAGCCAACCCCGCCGCGGAGGCAAACCTCCACGCGGACCGCAACGCCAGAACCGCAAGCCAGGTCAACGAGGCACGACACCGCTTGCCCGCGAAGACGGCCCTGCCGGTTCGGCCGGAGAAGGGCGACGGCATAAGGGTCCGGGCGGCGATCGCATCGAGGGTCGTCAGGCCGTTCGCGAACTACTGCTCGCCGACAAGCGCAAGGTCCGTGAGATCGTGATGCAAAGTGGGCTCGACCCCGCGCCGATCCTCGAAGACATCGAAATGCTCGCGAACGATCAGCGAATCAACATTCGCGAGGTAGGCCGAGGAGCGTTCGACGGACTTTCCGACACCGAGAGCGCCCAAGGTGTTCTCGCCGAAGCAGAACCGCTACCGACCGTCGACATCGAAGACCTGGTCGAGGGTCCGAACCCCTTCCTGATCATGGTCGACGGGTTGACCGACCCCCACAACCTCGGGGCGATCTTCCGTTCCGCAGACGCTGCTGGTGTCACCGGGCTCATCTTGCCCCGGCACCGCTCGGCCCGCATCTCGGCCACGGTCTCAAAGACTGCGGCGGGTGCGATCGAACACGTACCGATCGCCAACGTACCCGGAGTACCCGCAGCGATTCAGACCCTCCAGAAGCACAACGTGTGGGTTGTTGGCCTCGATGAAGGCGGCACCCGTTCGATCTTCGATCTCGATCTCGCCGACCAGCCATTGTGTTTGGTCCTTGGCGCCGAAGGCCCCGGACTCTCACGCCTGACGAGGGAGCGGTGCGACGAACTCGTGTCGATACCCATGCAGGGAGCGGTCGCCTCGCTGAACGTCTCGGCCGCCGCCACCGTGGCCATGTTCGACGTGGCACGGAGACGACTTGGGCTAGGCCAGTCCTAGTGCTTCGCGCCGGCGTCATCTCGCTCCATACCTCCCCGCTTACCCAGGCGGGTTCGGGTGACAGTGGCGGAATGAACGTCTACATACGAGAGTTCGTGTCGTCACTGACCCAGGCCGGTGTGGCCTGCGACGTGTTTGTCCGCCGGTGGGCCGAGGAGCTTGAGCCAATCGTCGAGGTCGAGCCGGGCTTTCGCGTCATTCACGTCCCGGCCGGGCCGTGTGACCTCTCCAAAGAGGAGCTCCCCGGCATCGTCGACGAATTCACTGAGTGGATGCAGGCATGGCTGCTCGACAACCCCGTCGATGTGCTGCATGCGAACTATTGGCTCTCGGGCGTTGTCGGGCACCGTCTCAAGCACCCGCTTGAACTGCCGCTCGTTACCACCTTCCATACCCTCGCTCGCGTGAAGGCCGAAATGGGCGACGACGAGCCGGGTGAACGCATCGACGCCGAGGCCAAGGTGGTGGCATGCTCGGATGTTCTCGTCGCCAACGCCGAAGAAGAGCGTCGTCAGTTGATCGAGCTGTACAGCGCCCACCCCGACCGCATCGAGATCGTGGCACCGGGTGTCGACCGAGCGTTCTTTGCTCCCGGCAACTCCGCCGGAGCCCGCGAGGCCATTGGCTACGAAGGCGGTCCGCTCGCACTCTTCGTGGGGCGCATTCAACCCTTGAAGGGCGTGGACATCGCTGTACAGGCGCTCGCTCAACTCGATGACCCAACCGCGACGCTGATGATCGTCGGAGGAGCCAGCGGCCAAGAAGGCGATCTCGAGGTTGCCCGAATTCTGGCGATGATCGACGAACTCGACCTTCGTGATCGGGTGATCTTCGTCGAGCCACAACCGCACTATGCGTTGTCGACGTATTACCGCGCCGCTGATGTGCTGGTTATGCCGAGTCGCTCGGAGTCCTTTGGGCTGGTTGCACTCGAAGCCGCCTCGTGTGGCGTGCCCGTGGTCGCCGCAGCCGTTGGTGGACTCCGGACGCTCGTCCAGGACGGCGTCACTGGTTACCTCATCGACGATCGCGAGCCCGCCGATTACGCGGCTGCGATCAACAAGATCCTCGGAGATCGCGAGCACGCAACGGCGCTGGGCGCGGCCGCGGCGGTGACGGCAAGCCGGTACCCCTGGTCGGGTCTCGCTGGCCGGCTTCGACGCATCTACGTCGATCTCGTTGAGGCCAACGCGCTCGTCGAGTGTTAGTAGCCTCTCGGCATGGACGAGTTTGCACCGCCAACGGCAGATGAACGAGCTGCTGCGATCATCACCCTGACAACATGGCTTGATGGTCTCGACGAGAATCCGGTCGTCGCAGCCGTTGTGGAGGACGTCGAGTCTCCCAAGGACCGATGGTTTGTACGGGTTAACGGCGATGCCAAAGATGTGTACTCGGTCTGGTTCGACCTTGGGCAACGCACCCTTGCCTACGAGACCTACGTGATGCCCGCTCCAGACGAGAACCACGCTGCGTTCTACGAACAATTGCTCGTGCGTAACGATTCGTTTCGTGACCTTGCGTTCACGATCGGAGAGGAACACGCGGTCTTTCTGAAGGGTCGACTCGACCTGACTCAGGTATCTGACGAAGCTCTCGATCGGATACTCGGTTCGGTCTACGCAGCCGTGGAGCTGTGCTTCCGACCCGCACTCAAGATCGGGTTTGCATCGCGTTTCGCAAATGATGCAGACAAAAAGTGACAAGACCTGCCGATGGCCAACTTCCCCGAAGGCCATCTAACAGGTCTTGTTAGTTACTTAGAATACATGAAATGCATCGAAAAACAACTCGGACGTCTCTCAGGCTCTGCCGCCGGGTGTGTGGACGTATGATCGGTCCATGAAGCTTCAAATCGTTGGTGGAGGAAAGATGGGTGAGGCGCTGCTTGGTGGCGTCTTGTCCAGTGGTTGGGCCGCTGCGTCCGAGGTCGCGGTCGTCGAACTCGACAGCGATCGACGAACCGAACTCTCGACCAGCTACCCGGGTCTGACCGTCGCCGATCTCGTTCAGGAAGGCGTCGACGCGCTCATTGCCGTCAAACCGCAATACGTGCTGGAAGTTGCCGCAGCGTTGGGTGCGGCCGGAGCGTCCCGGCTGCTGTCGGTCGCTGCTGGCGTCACGATTCCCAACATGGAAGCTGCAGCCCCCAACGCACGCGTCGTTCGCTGCATGCCCAACACGCCGGCGCTCGTTGGGCAGGGCGCCTCTGCCATCGCTGGCGGCGCGCTCACCACCGACGCCGACCTGGAGTGGGCCGAGTCGATCCTCGGTGCAGTCGGCATGGTGGTTCGGGTGGCTGAATCGGATCTCGATGCGGTGACCGGTGTCAGCGGAAGCGGACCGGCGTATGTGTTCCACCTCGCAGAGGGTCTTATCGCTGCGGGGATTGCCCAGGGGTTAGATCCCGAGGTCGCCGACGCGCTCGCTCGCCAAACACTGCTCGGTGCAGCAACACTGCTCAGCGAATCCGGAGAGGACCCCGCGATCCTGCGTGAGAACGTCACCTCACCGGGGGGCACCACGGCGGCTGGGTTGGCCGTGTTTGCTGATGCCGACTTCATGGGTTTGGTCGAGTCGGTAGTTAGCGCAGCGGTCGCTCGCTCGATCGAACTCGGCGCCTCTTAGCAGATCGTCTCTCGGCCGAAGAAATTTGCACGAAATCCATGTCTCTACGCGCGAACATTCGCGCCCTGTGCGCGAACTGCAGACTTTTTTCGTTCCGCATTTGCGTTCCGCTCACGAACGAATAAGTTCAGGTTCGCAAGCGGAGAAGGGGCCAACCAACGTGAGCCAACTCGACGAACGTCGACACTTCATGACAGTCGCAGAAGTG
>CALBVK010000416.1 GCA_937969345.1 uncultured Acidimicrobiales bacterium | reverse complement strand
ATCCTCGTCGAAGAGCTCGAGCGTGATGACACCGTTGCGATCGTGACCTACTCGGGAGACTCCGACATTGTGCTGGAACCAACCGAGGTCCGCGACCGCGACGAGATCCTCCGTGCGATCGACAACTTGCGGACCGGCGGTTCCACCAACCTGCAGGCTGGTCTCGACGCGGGGTATGACCTGGCTCGTGAAGCGTTCCGCACCGATGGTGTCAACCGGGTGATCGTGGCCTCCGATGGCCTCGCAAACGCAGGAATCACCGACGTCGACCGGTTGGCCGACCGCATTCGCTCAGACGCCGACGATGGTATTGGCCTGGTGACGGTTGGGTACGGCCTCAACGGATTCAACGACACCACGATGGAGCAGTTGGCCGACAACGGTGACGGCTTCTACTCATATGTCGACACCATTGAGGAAGCTGAGCGTTTGTTCCAGGATGAGCTCACGTCGACGCTGATCACGGCGGCAATCGATGCAAAGATCCAGGTCGATTGGGACCCTGAAGTTGTCGATGAGTACCGCCTTATCGGTTACGAGAACCGAGGCGTCCGTGACGAGGACTTCCGCAACGACAACGTTGACGCCGGCGAACTTGGTGCCGGCCACCAAGCAACGGCCCTCTATGAGATCGTGCTCGATCGTGACGTGACGATCGATGACCGCGCCGAGCTCGGCATCGTGAAGCTTCGTTGGCAGGACCCTGAGTCTGGCGATGTCCTCGAGATCGACGAAGACATCGACATGCGAGACATCGACGCCCGTTGGACCGATACCGCCAACGACTTCCAGCAGGCGACAGTTGTTGCGGCGTTCGCCGAGATTCTTCGTGACAACCCGTACGCCGATGAGGTCTCGTTGGAGTCACTGGTCGAGGAAGCCGATGCACTTAGCCGTGTGATCGACACCGACGAGTTCGATGCGTTCGCCGATGTCGTAGAGCAAGCAGAACGCCTCCGCTAACCACCCCAAAACCACTCGACAATCGAGGTACCAGGTTCCTTTTGCGAAAAAGGTACCTGGTACCTTTTGGCGAAAAGGTGCCAGGTTGCTTCGGTGACCCGGCGTATCGTGAGTAGATGGACGATCGTCCGATCGGGGTATTCGATAGCGGTTTCGGTGGGCTCACCGTTGCACGCGCGCTGATCGACCTCCTTCCGGAGGAACAACTGATCTACGTTGGCGATACCGGCCGATACCCCTACGGCAGTAAACCTCAGGAAGACGTCCGGGCGTACAGCCACGAGATCACCCAGTGGCTCATCGACACCCACGACGTGAAGCTCGTTGTCGTGGCGTGCAACACCGCGTCGGCGGCGGCGCTCGCCGACCTGCAGGCCACCTACGACACGCCGATCGTCGGCGTGATCGACGCCGGTGTCCGGTCGCTGTTGCAGGTGAGCACCACCAATCACGTGGGTGTCATCGGAACCGTCGGCACCATTGGCAGCGGTGCGTATCAATCCGCAGTTGCCGAGGTCGACGATCGTGTCCGGCTCACCTGCGCTGCCTGCCCGGGTTTTGTCGAATTCGTCGAACGGGGGGAGTTGCATAGCGACCAAGTTCGCGTTCTCGCCCAACGGCTTCTCTCGCCAATAACCGACGCCAAGGTCGATGCTCTTCTTCTCGGCTGCACGCACTACCCATTCCTGGCACGAACGATCGCCGACGCCGTTGGCCGAGACGTCGTTCTGGTCTCATCTGCAGATGAGACCGCTTTTCAGGTACGGTCGATGTTGTTGGACAATGGTGGGACGCGAGTGGGACCGCATCGTGCTCCACTGTTTCTTTCGTCTGGAGATGTTGATGAGTTCGCACGGATCGGCGCAATGCTGCTCGGACCCGAACTCGACGATGTCGGGCGATGGTCTCCAACAACACAGAACCCAGCGGGAGGGTCAGACAATCTATGACGAGCGATAACCCCAACGATCTCCGAGTGACCATCATTGGCTGCTCGGGAACGTACAGTTCGTCTGAGTCGGCGTGTTCCTCCTACCTCGTGCAGACCAACTCCACCTCGGTCGTGCTCGATACCGGTCCGGGCTCGAGCATCGAACTGCAAAAGCACCTCGATCTCGCAGATGTCGACGCGATCATTCTCAGCCACGAACATCCAGATCACTGGACCGAAATGCCGTCGCTGTATCACGCCTACCGCTTTGGTATCGGCCGACCACATGTGCCCGTGTACGGCACCGCTGGGACCCGTGTTCTGCTCGACGCATCGTGTGACGAAGCGACGGCGTACACCTTTGATTGGGAGACCATCGATGCGAGCTCGGTGCTTGAGATCGGCGACATCGTCTTTACGTTCTCCGAGACCGACCATCCGGTAGAGACGGTTGCCATCCGGGCCGAATCTGGCGGAGCGTCGATCGTGTACTCGGCTGACACCGGTCCCGATTGGTCGCCAGCACAGTTCGACGCACCAATCGACCTGATGATCTACGAGGCATCGCTCCGAGTCGACATGGAAGATCGCGGCATCCCGCATATCTCGGGCCGCCAAGCCGGAATCCGTGCCACGGAGGCCAATGTCGGAGCCCTGGTGCTCACCCACATTCCGCCCGGTGAAGCGCACGACGAGCGCTCCGAGGCCACGTTGGCCGAGTTCAACGGACCGGTCGAGCTCGCCATCCCGGGCAAGGTGTTTCGGGCCGACCGAGGGCGCTGATCTATCGGTCGGCGTGAGGACGCCACGCCGGAGACGCAAGCCAACGGCTCGCCATCCCGAGGGCAATGAGCGCGCCTCCTAGCAAGATCAACGAGTTGACGTTGCTGCCCGTAAAGGCGAGGGGCGGCGCCTCCGCTGGTACTGCACGAAACGGAACGTCGAGGGTTTCGCCCGATTGCAGGACTTCGGTGTACGTGTCGTTTTGGGAGACGAGATTGCCGGGGATCATCTCAACGGCGACGGAAACCGTGTATCCCTGCAAATCAGACGGGATAGCCGTACCGCCATCGAACTCTCCACTTTCGTCGGTCGTGAGGGTGAAGGACACTGGTCGTCCAGTGATATCGGTTCCTTCGATGGTGATTTCGACACCAGGGATGCCTTCTTCGCCTTCTTCTTGGATTCCGTTGTTGTTGATGTCGACGTAGAGCACGCCAATAATTTGTGCAGGCTCGGCGTGGCCGAACGGTTCGATGATGATGTGTCCGTCGGTATCGAGAACCACGGTGCTTGTCTGGGTTGTGGTCCGCTCCGAAAGCGAAGCGGGGATGGTCTGTTCATCGACGGTCACCACATAGCCTCCAGGTCCCGATGGGAGGAGTTGCTTGAACGTGTAGCCGCCGGATGCATCCGTGACGGTCGTGAGCTCGACCGGGTCGCCGTTGATGTCGACGCCGACCATGGTGATTGTGACGCTGGGGATTCCGGATTCGTTGGGGTCGATCTGGGCCGAGAAATCCTGGTCGTGATAGACGATCCCGGAGATCGACGAATCATGTTCGATGATCTCGGCGGTATCGGTTGCGGTCGGAGGTGTGACCCCAAGAAGCGGAGTTCCCGTAGATCCAACAGGGATACCCGTAACTTGCGCCGTGTTGAGCAAGCTTATGGTCGCGATGCCAGGAGCCGCGACCGTGAAGCTGGCGCCGGGCGGGAGGTCCGGAACCGAGAGTGGTGATCCTGGCACGTCTGGGTCGGTGATGGTGATGTCGGCCAACGATGTGTCGCCTGCGTTGGTCACGGTGAAGCACCAGATGATGGCATCGTCGACACCCGACACAGTGTGAAGCACCTCGACACCAGCACAACCATCGGCTTCGAGGGCAACGGTTTTGTCAAGTGTGATAACGGGGCCCACGACGTCGATTTCGGCGGTGTCGGTTGGTGGTGTGGGTGGGGTGACGCCGATGAGTGGGGTGCCGGTTGGGTCGGTTGGTGTTGCGGTTGCGGTGGCGGTGTTTACCAAGTCGACGGAGGCAAGGCCGGGGACTTCGAGGGTTGCCGTGGCAAGCGGTGCTAGGACGCCGGGGAGGTCGAAGGGGGATCCGGGGAGGTCTGGGTCGGTGATGGTGATGTCGTCGAGTGATGTGTCTCCGGTGTTTGTGATGGTGAAGCACCAGGTGACCGAGTCGCCGGGGTCAACAATGATGGTTTCGAGGCCTGGGCAGGTGCCGTCGGTGGAGACGGTTTTGGCGATGGTCAGCGCTGGTGCGACGACGTCGATTTCGGCGGTATCGGATGAGCTCACTGGAGGCAAAGCAGGGATCGCAACGCCGGTCGGGGTAACCGGCGTGCCAGAGGCGGTTGCGGTATTGGTCAAGTCTGCGCTCTGGGTTCCTTCATAGAACGTTGATGCCGAGGCAGTTGGCGCAAGAATCCCAGGAACGGAGAGCGATGCAAAGGACAGGTCGGGGTCGGTAATTACGACACTGTCGAGATCGGTGTCTCCGGTGTTTGTGACGGAGAAGCACCAGGTCACCTCGCCACCCGAATCTGCGTGGGCAAGTTCTCCGGCGGTCGCACATGAGACTCCGCCGTCGTGGCCGGTGTAGACCGTCTTCGCGATCGAGACCGAAGGTTCCCTAACGTCGTATGCCGCTGTGTCGGTGTCTTCGGGAGCTGTCGCTCCTGGGATGGGTGTGCCGTCGACATAGACCGGGAGGCCCGTAACGGTTGCGGTGTTGGTGTCATCGATGGCGCCGGCAGTGCCTTCGATCCATAGCGATGTCGTTGCGCCTTGGGCGAGTTGGCCAGTGACGGCGAAGGGGGATCCGGGGAGGTCGGGGTCGGTAATTACGACACTGTCGAGATCGGTGTCGCCGGTGTTGGTCACCGAGAAGCACCAGGTCACGTCACCGCCTGGAAGTACGGGCTCGAGTTCGTTGCCGGGGCAGTCTGCTCCGCTGTCATGTCCCGCGTACACGGACTTTTCGAGGGCGATCGTCGGATTGAAGCACTTACCCACCGGGTCTGCAATGATGTCGAACGACTGGGCGTCGCTCTCGACGAGGACGCTGCCGTTCGCTCCAACTTCGACGGTATTAGTGGCTACAGGATTCGCACACACATCGCCAACCGTTCTGGTTTGGTAGCAGAACTCAATGCCTGCTGCGGTGCTGTACTCGGCGGTGACAATCGGCGTGGTGGCAGGATCATCGAGGGGGTTTCTACCCGGAGCCATCGCACCGGCGATATCGAAGTTGACGGTGTTGTTCGTCCCTGCTGCGACACCGGAGAGGTCAAAGCTGGTGGTGCCAGCATCGGGGTCATACGAGCCGAGCACGGTGCCGTCGGGCAGCGACAGGGTAACTATGAAGCTGGCCCAGTCGAGCGGGTCGAAGCTGCTCGTGTTCGAGATCGTCCACACAAGGTCGCCGGGGACGCCCGAGCGGCAAAAGGAGTTCGCAAAGCTCGCTGAGCCGGAGGCTTCGACCGTGCGCGGCACACACGGTACGTTTCCCGAATCGTCGAAGGACCACAAGATATTCGCGTCGCCAAGCGCCCACCAGCAACCGGTGGAGGTTTGGTATCGAGCGCCGTACTCGCGGGTATTTGTGTTGCCAGGACGGATATTGCCGTCGTCGCCGACGTAGCCGTCACCAACGGTGTCGATGTAGTTAAGGTCGCCGGGGGAGCCAACCGAGTTCGCAAGACACCAGTCTCCGGTTGACCAGTCCCAACATGCTTGCCAGTTCGCCGCGTACGAGGTGAAGTATGAACGGTTGAGTAGCGGATGTTTGGCATGGGAGATGTGGCCGGTGTTTTCGCCGATTCGGTCGGCGAGTAGCTGCGGGATGCCGTTGTAGGTGCCCGCGGTACTGATCGCTGCACCATTGGAAATGGCTGCGCAGCCACCGGTGGAGATGTTATGCGACTGGTGACATACAGCCGTCGCCGTTCCGGCCGCATCAAAGGTAAAGAAGAGGTCGAAGATCCGGTTTCCTGAGCCGATGGTCTTGCCGTCACTTCCCCAACCGGCACAAGACAATGCAGTGACCGGGTCGAAGCACCGGATCGCATCACTTGCTAGTGAAGTGCCGATTTCGGTGGTAGTCGAGAATCCCCAGCCGAAGAAAAGCTGATCGCCGAGGACCTGCCCAGCGCCGTATCCAGCAGCGGATAGTGCAGGAAAGGTCGTGGCGTCGTCCATCGCAATTGGATAGCCGACACACGTCGCCCACGTGAGTGGGTCGACGCAATGCACACGTTGATGTGTATCCCAGACATACATATTTCCACCAATGACGTATGGGCCTTGAGCAAACACGTCGAAGGCGCCACCCGTTGCGGCAACACTCCCGGCCGGATGCGGAAATTCGATAAAGGGCTGGTCGACACATTCGACGCCGGTGACAAGGTCAAAACAGCCAAGGCCATACTTGTTGCCGTCGCTAGCGGGTAGGAGGCCCGCTTGATAGAGCCTGGTGCCAATCACGGTTGTTCCATCTGCCGAAGACGGTGTCCACAGCGACTGTGTAGCCGTGGCAACCGAGGAGACGGTCATCGGTATCGGGTAACCGGGACAGACAGCGCCAAGGTCCGGGTCAATGCATTGGATGATTCCAGCGCGATGGTGATACGTGAAGTAGATGTTGCCGTCGGAGCCAAAAAGAGGGACATAGCCGTCACCGCCACCGGCGCCACCTGAAACGTTGGTTTCGACGGGTTGGGTGGAGATCGCGTAGCCGAGGCCATTCGGAGTGACCGTATCCGCCGTAAAATCGATGGTGGTGTTGTCGATAGATATCGTTGACTCCCAGCCGTCGGGCATCGATAGCGAGCCCGCGACAATTTCCATGTTTATGGTCGTGGAGTCGCGGATGACCACGTTGGACTGTGGAGTTGACGCATCGTTGGTGTACCCGAGCGTCCAATCGATGAGTGTGCCTTCGAGGGTTTCGGTGGTCGAACCGACCGGGCTCTGGGCTACACCAGACTTCTCGACGTTGTTGGGGGACGTGACCTGGGCGTTGGCAGGAAGAACCGACGCGAAGAGTGCAAGAAGAAGCGTCACCGCGACGAAGCCGCTAAAACGTGATGTGTGTGCCCCGCCGAACCATTTGGGGGACAGGAGCGAACGCGCGATGAGCATGCCTGCCTCATCGGGTCACCTGGATGCTTAATGATGGTTGGAGGCAGAAGCGTCGGTTCTGTACTAATTTTGAGGTGTCGGATTCGCTTTTCAGTCGTTCTGCTCCGTCACGCAACCGTAATGATTTCTTGGGAACCGGCCTCGTAGTGCCGACGTAACAAGGGCATGGCTACTACAACGCAACCCCAAGAACTGCCCAAAACCGGCGAACCACGAGGCTCGGCGGCTCACAAAATCCTCGCACTCCTGCTCGCGATCATGATGATCGCCACGGCGTGCGGCTCGGACTCTTCGAGCGACACGGTCGCAGATGCCGCTGACGCCGCAGGCGACGCGGTGACCGACGAAGCGACCAGCGCTGCTGAAACGGCCGAAGACGCCGCCGAGGTCGTCACTGGAGATTCCGATGACTCTGGCGACTCCGCTGCGATGGAGGACGTCGTAGACGACGCTATGGAAGAAGAAGACGCGATGGACGATGACGCCATGGCCGAAGGCACCTCTGCCGAGGAGCCTGCATCGGCTGTTGATGAGGTCGCCGATGCTCGCGATGAGGAGGCTGTTGAGGGCGATGGTGGGTTGTTTGGGACGGTTGAGGTTGAGGAGGAGCCTGAGGTGGTTGAGCCTGGGTCGTCTGTTGATCCTCGGTTTACTGATTATGGGATTCGTACGTTTATCGATACGTCGCGGGATGCGCAGTCGACGTTCTCGTTGGATGTGGATACGGGTTCGTACACGATTGGTCGCCGGTTTATTGAGGAGGGCGATTTGCCTCCTCGTGAGTCGGTGCGTGTTGAGGAGTATGTGAACTCGTTTAGTTATGACTATGAGGTTCCTCGGTCTGGGCTTGATGTTTCTGTTGATGGTGGTCCGTCGCCGTTTGATGACGACACGTGGCTTGTTCGTGTTGGTGTGCAGGCTGAGGTTGTTGAGGATGCGGAGCGTCAGCCGGTTGCGTTGACCTTTGTTGTTGATACGTCGGGTTCGATGAACCGTGCGGATCGCCTCGGTTTGGTTCGTGAATCCCTCACGATCCTCGTCGAAGAGCTCGAGCGTGATGACACGGTTGCGATCGTGACGTATTCGGGTGAGTCCGACATTGTGTTGGAGCCGACCGAGGTTCGTGACCGGGACGAGATCCTTCGTGCGATCGATGATTTGCGGACCGGCGGTTCCACCAATCTGCAGGCTGGTCTCGACGCTGGGTATGACCTGGCTCGTGAGGCGTTCCGCACCGATGGTGTCAACCGGGTGATCGTGGCCTCCGATGGCCT
>CALBVK010000415.1 GCA_937969345.1 uncultured Acidimicrobiales bacterium | reverse complement strand
CAGCGCCGGGTGCCAGCTGTGCGGGTTGGCGTGGGTGATCGCAATCGGCCGCTCGGAGAGCTCGGCGGCTTCGATGGTCGAACGATCGGCGGAATGGCTCATGTCTACAACGAGACCAACCCGGTTCATCTCCTTGATGACTTCTTTGCCCATCCGGGTGATGCCGGGGTCGTTCTCCTCGTAGCAGCCGGTCGCGAGCAACGACTGGTTGTTGTAGCTGAGCTGCATGAAACGGGCGCCGAGTGTGTGCAAAATCTCGACCAGGTCGATGTCGGCTTCGATCGGCGATGGGTTCTGGAAGCCGAAGAAGATCGCGGTACGCCCCGTGGCTTTGGCGGTATCGATGTCGGCTGCGGTGCGACCCAACATGATCAGGTCGGGGAACTGCTCGAACCAACGGTTCCACTTTGAGAATTCGGCGACGGTCTCACGAAACGTCTCGTGGTATGCGATCGTCACATGCACAGCGTCTACGTCTCCCGCACGCATTTCGCGGAATATCGATTCGGACCAGTTGGCGAATTGCAGACAGTCGATTCGGTACACGATCAAAAGCGTACGTTGGTTTCGGCGAGCCCGGGAAGTCTTTCGCTCCATCACCGGAACCAATTCACGATGAATCGGCAATAACTCGGTATCGGTATTGGCAGACCTGTCGCGCCCAACCGCCATAACGCGGGGTCTGACACATTGCTATGGGGGTTGTTCGCCGCGGTCGCCCGTCGAATAAGGTTGGCGCGTGCTCGAGTCACTTCGTTCCGTCGTCAGTCTTAAACCCATCGAACGCGATCGCACGGTTCGCCGACTGTCGTCGGCTGCCAATGTCGACGATCTTCGCGCCATTGCCAAGCGGCGTCTTCCAGCGGGCGTTTTCGACTACATCGATGGCGCCGCCGAAGACGAAAGCGCCATGTCTCGCAACGCCAGCCGCTTCGGCGATCGCACCCTCGTGCCACGGGTTCTCAAAGACGTATCCGATATCGACGCGTCCACCACCATCCTCGGTGGGCGGGCTCCCATGCCACTCATCATTGCCCCAACGGGGTTTCCTCGAATCGCTCATCCTGAGGGCGAACTGGCGACCGCCCGGGCCGCTGCACGCGCCGGTATCCCGTTTTCGTTGTCAACCATGGGAACCCGGTCGATCGAAGAGGTCGCCGAGGTTTGTGAGGGCCGTAAGTGGTTCCAGGTTTATGTCTGGCGAGATCGCGAACTCACCAAAGACATGCTCGCCCGATGCAAAGAGAGCGGCTTCGAGGCGTTGTACATCACCGTCGACACCGCCGTCCTTGGCCGGCGTGAACGCGACGTGCGCCGCGGAATGTCGCTGCCACCAAAGCTCGGCCTCGACACGTTCATCGAAGGTGCGATGCGACCGGGCTGGGTGCTCGAGTTCCTCCGCAACGACCCAATCGTGTTCTCCAACGTGGCCGTGAGCACCCAACGACTCTCCAACAGCACCGAGGACGGATCATCGGCGGTATCGCTCGCCGAGTACATCAACAGCCAATTCGATCCACGGCTCAGCTGGGACGACGTTGCCTGGATCCGCAGCAACTGGGACGGGCCGGTGATCTTGAAGGGCATCCAGTCCGTCGCTGACGCCAAGATCGCAGCCGACGAAGGGATCGAAGCAATCGCTCTTTCCAATCACGGTGGCCGCCAGCTCGACGCCTCCCCGGCGATCATCGACCTCGTAGCACCCGTGGCCGACGCCGTCGGTGGCGACATCGAGATCTACTGCGATGGAGGTGTTCGCCGCGGTAGCGATGTTGTGAAAGCAGTGGCGCTCGGGGCCAATGCGTGCATGATTGGACGACCGCATCTCTATGCGCTTGCCGCTGGCGGCGAGGCCGGAGTCGACCACGTGCTCAACTTCTTCCAGCAGGGCATCGAACAAACCATGGCACTCACCGGCATTGCATCCATGAGCGACGCAGACCAGTCCATAGTGAGCGAGTAGCCGTGGGGCACCGCTGAAGTGCTGTCCAAACGACTGGCGAAGAGTGGCATTCGTTCGCAATTCACAACATCGTCGTTCATCGTCGGCACTGTGGACCAACGAAGCCTTCGCGCTCATGTGCCCGACCGCTTCGACCTGGATTGTTTCGAGGGGCGCTCGGTCGTCGCAACCGCATTTGTCGAAGCTCAGCAGCATCGCCCAGCGGCATTGAGCGAGAGCGTTCCGATCCCGAACCTGCGGCAACGGCTCGTCGAAAATCTGGCCTTCTGTTCGTACACCGACTCGGAGGGGAAGACTCTTCGGGGTTTCTACCTCCTCGGCTCGTCGACAACCTCGAGGCTCGCGTCTCTCGGAGCCCGAGCAATCCTTCCGTATTCGCCAACACGCAGCGACTTCGAGATCCATCACCAAGAGGATGGAGGGACTGTTGTTCCTCTTCGGTGGGCCAGATCGCCGTGTTCGAGCCTCGGGATGGAACGCCGAACGCCGTCACGACCACTCGCTTCGGCACCGTCGAGAATGTTGCTCCGTTCCTCAACGCTCGATCGTTCAACTTTGTGACGAGAGGCTCGGCTACCTACATCATGCAAGGAGTCTTAAAGGGCTGGGAACCGGAGCTTCGCCAAGTATCACTCTTCGATGCTGATGCGTGCGGGCTGATCGGGCTTGACGTGGACCAGGTGGTCGTCGGCGCTCAGGTCATGAACGTCTCCTATCTCCTCCGTCTTGGACGAGTTGACAACACCGCCGAGGGACGATGAAGCGAGTAATTCTCTTCAACTGGCCAAAGCTTGTGGGTTCGACCCTGCTCATCGCTGGTTTGCTCGCACTAGCCGCCGTGACTCAGGGGCCACTTCGCGCCTTGGCTTTGTGTCTGGCACTCACAACCCTCTACTTCGTCGTAGTTTCCTTACTCGCAACGTGGTGGGTATACGACGACGGCCAGATAGAGACACTTCAATGGGCCACGCCAGGTCTCATCCAACCGGCCTCCAACATCGCGTCCGTCCATGTTGGCTATGACGACACCCGTGCAGGGTTGTTGGACATCGCCATGCCGAACGACATCACCGGCCTGTACCTACCCGTCTCAGGCGGAGGGCCATGGCGACACAAGTCGCTCCTGCGGGCCATAGCCCACGACGATCGCACGTCCGAACAACCGTTGGCTGTAGCTACCGAACAGGCCGATCGCTTCGACACCGTCGTCTTTGGTTTTACCGCACACGAAATTCGCGACCGAACACAACGCCAACGCGCCCTTCGAGACGCACGATCACTTCTGCGCCCCGATGGAACGATCGTCGTGGTCGAGCACCCGCTCAATCTCGCCAACGTGATCGCATACGGTCCCGGCGCGATGCATTTCATCACAGAAGGCTCATGGCGTGAAGACTTCGAAGCTGCCGGCCTCACGGTTCGTTCCATCACCAGACAACGAGCCTTGGTGAGCGCGTTCGCACTGGTCGCCGCACTCCCGACTGACAGCTGAAGACCCGGCCCTAGCCCTCGCTCCTAGTGGCCATGGAAGGCCGTGAGCACATCTCCGAGCCACTCGATCGTGTCCCTGGTGATTGGGTCGACACACAGCTGCACATGCGCTGCTCCGGCGGCCTCGAACGCTCGCAGTTGGTCGGCGAGCTCGGTCGGCGTACCTCGG
>CALBVK010000414.1 GCA_937969345.1 uncultured Acidimicrobiales bacterium | reverse complement strand
GTATGCCACCGGTTTGATCACGTCACCAGTGTGCGCCTTGCAGGATGTATTTCTGATCAAGCGGACCCTAAAAGAGTCCTAAACGCCTCGCGGAACTGAATTGGTCATCTACCGTCGGTCCACATGGCTTCAGTGTTCTTGGTCGAGGATGATCATCACATTCGTGAGCTCGCAGCCCGAGCGCTAGCTGACGCGGGTCACGTGGTTCGCACCGAGGGTGCTGCCATGCCAGCGCTGCAGGCGATAATCGACTCGGCGCCCGACGTCGTAGTTCTCGACCTCGGCCTACCCGATGTCGATGGAAGCGACCTATTGCGAATGATCCGAGCTGTCTCCGACGTACCCGTCATCATCGCGACCGCACGAGATGAAGAGAGCGAGATTGTGCGGCTCCTCGACTCCGGCGCGGACGAGTACGTCGTAAAGCCCTATTCCGGACTCGAACTCGAAGCCCGAGTTCGGGCACTTCTCCGCCGCTCCCAGTCGGCAGGCCAAACACGGAACCTCGTCGTGGGCGGCTTGGTGATCGATCTTCGCTCGCGGCGCGTCTCGATCGATGGGGTTGACATCACGTGCAATCGCAAAGAGTTCGATGTGCTCGCGTACCTTGCGGCGAACGTCGGAACGGTCGTGCCCAGAGAAGAACTGTTCGCCCAGGTTTGGCGTGAGCCCTACGGCGGAGCTGACAAGACGATCGACGTTCACATTTCTTGGCTACGGCGCAAGCTCGGCGAGACCGCAGCGGCCCCTCGCTACATCCACACCGTTCGAGGTGTGGGAATTCAATTGATCGACCCGACCGCATGAGACGGCGACTGATTCTGGTCTTCCTGGCCATCTCGACGCTGGTTGCTACCGCGTTCGTCGTGCCCCTTGGGTTCTTGGTTCGTCGTACGGCCGAAGACAGGTCGGTCGACGCGGCCCGAGCTGACGCGGCCGCCATCGTGCCGGCGTTGGTGACGTCCGGAACTCGCGGCCAAGTCGAAGCTGCTCTCGAGTCGACTGCTTCGGGACGCGCCGACCGCATCACGGTCATTACCAGCCAGGGCTGGACCATTGGTGCGGTGACCGACCCCTCGGACCGTGTCGAGGAAGCACTTCGAAGGGGTGTGTCGGACATCGGCCCGGTCGACGGCGGGGTCGAGGTGGTGGCGGCGGTTGCATCGGGCCCAGAGAACATGTCGGCCGTCCGAGTGTTCGTCCCAAACAACGAGCTTCGGGAGGGACAATGGCGTGCGTGGGGAGCGCTCGCCGGAGTCGGCATCGCGCTCGTAGCGATATCGGTGTTTGTTGCAGATCGGCTAGCGCTGACGGTGGTTCGGCCTACCGAAGCTCTGGCTAAGGCCGCGCGTTCGCTTGGTGACGGTGACCTCGATGTGAAAGTGAATCCATCAGGGCCCGACGAGCTGGTCGAGCTCGGTAGCGCCTTCAACGACCTTGGCGATCGAGTGTCGGCCATGCTGGCACTCGAGCGCGAATTGGTCGCAGAGCTATCGCACCGACTTCGTACTCCACTAACGGCCTTGCGAATGCGCGCCGACCAGGTGACTGAACCAGCGCTCGCCGACAGCCTCCGAGGCGATATTGCCAGCGTGACCGCCGTCGTCAATGAACTGATTCAAGAGGCTCGCGGGGCTATTGCTGGCTCGGATAGCTGCAACCTGGCTGAGGTCTTTACTGATCGAGCCGAATTCTGGAGCGCGCTTGCCGAAGACCAAGGTCGACCGTGGCGGTTCAAACGTGGCGACAGCAATCTTCCGATCGCGGTGTCCCCCATCGCGTTCGAAGCAGCAATCGACGTTTTGTTCGAGAACGTGTTCTCGCACACCGACGAAGGTTGTCCAGTCGATGTCGGTTTTGATCTACAGGAGGGCCGCGCCCACGCGTGGGTGAGCGATGGTGGCAGCGGAATCGACGTTGGGAACGTACTCGCAGGGTCATCCACTGCAGGGTCGACCGGGCTTGGCCTTGGTATTGCTCGCCGCACCATCGAGGAAGCTGGGGGGCAGATCGCGGTTGGCGAAAGCAACCTGGGCGGGGCCAAGATCGAGCTCTCGCTGCCGTTGCTACGCCGCTCCAGCAACAACTAGGAGCGTTCCTTTTAGGGTTGTTTTGTGGTGCTGCTAGCACCAGCAACACGATTGGTCGTCACGATGTTCGAATGAACTCCCAGGAACACCTTGGCGCAATGCGATCGGTAACACTGACCGAGCTAGACGCCGCTCAACTTCATGACCGTGAGGAAAGCAAGGTCATCTTGCACCGAGAAGACGTCGTGGACGCAATGCGCAGCCTGAAGGCCGACTACTTCATCCTCGAGCATGAGGGCAGTCGAACGCAGCGATACCGCAACGACTACTTCGACAGCATCGACCTGACGAATTACCACGAACATCACAATCAAAAGGGCCAGCGGCACAAGCTTCGTTACCGAACCTATGTGGACTCGAGCATCACCTACTTTGAAATAAAGCAGAACGTTCATGGCCGAACAGTGAAGGTTCGCCGACGCTCGAGCCTCCCTGAACGGAGGTTGTTGCCGAAAGACGCGGTGTTCTTCTTCAAACAGACAGGGGTGGCTCCATCTCGCCTTATCCCATCGCTACGGGTCGACTACGAGAGAATCCTTCTGGTCAAGCAAGACTTCTCCGAGCGGGTAACGATCGATGTCAACCTCTCGTTCTCCAGTGCTCAGGGCGAAGTGGAGATTCCGGATCTGGCGATCTGCGAGTTCAAGCAACCGAAATTTGATCGGAGTTCGCCTGCGATGATCGCAATGAATCGGCGGCCTCAGAACTTCTCGAAGTATTGCATGGGACTGGCATCGTGTGATCCGAGCCTTCGTCGAAACCGGTTCAAGAAGGTGTTTCGAAACCTGGCAGCGCTCGACGCGACCCCGACGACGCGGAAGCTGGTGGCGGCATGAGTGCCCTTTTCGCAATCGACCTTGTCGACGGAGCTCGCCTTCCCGGGTTCCTGCTCGGACTGGCGTTCAACGCTGTAGCGATCTCGGGCCTAGCTCTGCTGACGTATCGCCGGTCGCAATCCAGAGCTATGTCGGTGTTCGCCATGGTCGTCGTCAACATTGTTGTGTTCTTTGTGACCTACCTGATGTCGTCCGCCGCCGTAAGTACGAATGTGGGCTTCGGACTGTTTGCCCTCTTTGGCATTCTGCGTTTCCGGACCGGGACATTGCCGGTTCTCGACATGACGTATCTGTTTGCGGCGATTGCATTGGCGTCATTCAATGCGTTGGCCTTTACGACGTTGACCATCGTCGAGGCGGTCATCGCCAACGTTGTCATCATCTGCGTACTCGAGTTGCTCGGTGGCCGCTGGCTGTCTCGCCAGAACAACGTGCACTCGATTGTCTACGAACGAATCGAGCTGCTGCATCCGAGCAAGCGTGGCGAGCTCATTGCGGACCTTGAAGCACGAACGGGCCTCGAAGTTCGGGGAGTCACGGTGCATGATCTCAACTTCCTAAACGACACTGCCAAGATCTCGGTTCAGGTCGCACCGGCTGCTGCATCTGCGTTGTTGGTGCATGCCACCACAGAAATTTTCGAGAGCTAGCTGAGTCTCATTGGGTAGCCGGACGTCAGTGCTGTTCAGCCGACATGGCGAGCCGGCGACCGCATACGCTCGTCGAATGGAAACCTGGGAGTATTTCACGACAACGCTCGTCACGAACACCGAGCGGGTTGCCGTTCCGATCAGCGACGAGATCCCGAACGTTGCGCATCCGAAGTACTCGGTGCACACGCTGATTCCGCAACTCAATGAATTGGGCAATCGTGGATGGGAACTGATCTCGATCGAGCCCGTACAAGAGGGTAAGAACGGAGACCTCCGGACCTGCGACGCTGCGTCCGGGCAATGGACCTACACGTACTTCGCCGCATTCAAGCGCCGGACCCACATCGGGTAACGCTCCCGACCTTAGATCTCCATGTCGTAGACGAAGATGCCGTCGATACCGCCAACCGCGGCGTTGACGAGCCTGGCCCCAGCGGCTTGATGCGCTGGATCGGCCAGGTAGATGTCTCTGCTGTCTGGGGAGTCGAAGTCGATGGTGAAGCCTCGGCTATACCCCTTGTCCATCCCGACCTCGGGGCTCACATTGCCGCCAACCTGCATGGCGACGATTCCTGGTAGGTGGGCTCGAAGATCAGCGATGTCTTGCATGAGGTCGTCGATCGTGGTCTCGGAGACTGCTGGGTCGAAGTTGATGAAGACACAGTGGCGGATCACGGCGTTGACGCTCCGGAGCGATCGAGGTTCGTGGTCAACGGTTGTCGAGCCATCGCCGGAGCGTACTCGCAATATTTGGGTGGCATAACCCGTCCGTCTTGTACTCCGAGGCCGCTCATATGAGAATCTCGAATACGGCAACCTTTGGAGCAGGTAAATGGCGCGGCGAGCGGTCTCCCTATTCATGGCACTAGCGGTTTGGGCATCGTTGATGTCCCCGGCGGGGGCGCAAGCGACGCCGGTGATGTGCGACGGGTTAGTGGCGACGATCGTCGGCACCCCCGGCAACGATGTCCTCGAAGGGACGAACGGCCCCGACGTATTCGCGGCATTGCAGGGCGACGACATCCTGTGGGGCTTTGGTGGGGACGACGTCATGTGCGGCGGTGTCGGCGACGATCTCATCGTTGGCGGACCGGGTTTTGATGTCATCTTCGGGGCACAGGGAGATGACGAG
>CALBVK010000413.1 GCA_937969345.1 uncultured Acidimicrobiales bacterium | reverse complement strand
CCGTCAGCGAGGTTCACGGTTACGAGCAAGTCGTTACACATCAGCGGTGCGACCAGAGGATCGAGGTTCGGGGTCGTGCCAACAGCAGCAACAAGGCCGCTCTTGGTCTGCTCGACACAGTTGTCGCCACCCTGGGTAATCGTCACCGTCTGGTTGATGCCATCAGCCTGGCAACGCTCGAACGTGCCGTCTGGCCACATGATCTCAAGCGGAGCAATCGCGCTCTGCGAACCAAGACCAAAGTGCAATTCACGCATGTCCTGACCACGATGGACACGGTGGCCGCTCTCACGGACCTGCCACTTGTCGGTACCAACAAACACCTGGGTGCCAACAGCATCTGGGTTGTTCGTCGCCTCAAGATCGATCTTGAGGTAGTTGTTGGTTCCACCCTCGTTCAAGAAGATGTGATCCTCTGCAAGTCCGGTAATCGGTGGAACTGCAGCTGCGTTGTCATGGCCACCACCAACGTAGGTGTCGACCCAGCCATCGTTGTTGAAGTCGGCGTTGACGACGACAACAGCGGTGTTGTCTGCGGTAGCAGGAACAAGAGCTGACGAAGCAATGGTGAAGTTACCCGCACCATCGTTGAGCAGAACGATGTTTCGATCCTGACCGTTCTCAGCCATCGTGCAGCCACCGAAGATATCGAGATCAGCGTCGTTGTCGAAGTCGGCAAGAGAAATCGCACGACAGTTATCAGCGAGCAGGTCGCTCGAGACATCGACGAGATCGTCGATGATGTCGTTGCCGTTCACCGAAACCTGGCCGATACCGATAGCGAGCTCACCGAGGAAGTCCGGAGTGCCATCGCCTTCCTGCGACTCGTCCTCAGGGGTCATTGGATCGTCCGGGTTACCCGTCGCCATACCGACATCGTCGATAGCCAAGAAGTCGTCCTGACGAGCAGCAACCCACTCGGGCTCAAGGTCGCCATCGAGATCGCCAAGAGCGATATCACGAAGGTTCGTTGCGTTGTCGTCAGCGCCAACGGTCTGCGTGACCGGGTTGGCTTCGGCAACGAGCGTCGACTCGCCAGTACGGATCGTGTCGATCGCAAACGAGAAACCGTTCGAGGTAACGATGACGTTGTCCTCACCGGGTCCAGTAGTGGTCACATGAGCGAACCGAATGTTGTCGTCGGACAGAACATTGTTCGTGTCGGTCACCTTCGTAAAGACGCCGCTGCCATTGTTGAGATACAACTCAGACGGAGCAGCAGTGCCAGTGTTCAAGAGGTTCGCAACAATGGCATCCATATCGCCATCGTTGTCGATATCGACCATCAGCGTCTGGCGACCACGGCCGTCCTGATCAGACAAACCAGAAGTGTCGTTCGGCGCGGCAAGCGTGCCGTTGTTGTTGATGCGCACGCGGTTAGCGCTGTTCGCACCATCGCCACCACCGACGGTCTCGATGAGATCCTCATCACCATCGCCATCGATGTCGGAGAAGGTCACGCCATGGGTGTCCTTCAGGCCGGCTTCAGCAGCCACGTTGTCGTTAAACACTGGCGTTCCACCAACAAAGTCGATGAGCGCTTCAGAGCGGTTGGCGTGGTTGTTCACCCAAAGGTCAACCCCCGTACCACCGAGATCGTTCGTAATGCCCGCACCCCAGCCAGCGCTGTTGTTCAGGTCGCCTTCGTTGCCGAGGTCGGTCGGGACTGAAATCGTCTCAAAACCGTTCCAGCCTCCCTGCGCACCGGCTGTCGTGGTGCCGATCGGCGCAGCAACTGTGGCTGCAACCAAACTCATTCCCAGAAAGGAATGCTTCAACTTACGTCGCATGTATTACCCCATTCAATTTTAACGTCGTGTAGGACGAATCGTAGGATTCTGTGACCATGCCCGCATGAGCAGTGTGACTCAGTTCCGCCGCACATGTTGGTCGCGCCAAACTCACAGAGTCTGCTTCTCTCCTGTTTATGTTGGTCTCTCCAGAGTCCTATGTGTGGGACAGTAGGTATTCACTTCGCGAACCACGTGCCGATAATGAACACAGGCGCCGACCGACCTCGTGGCAACATGAGAGCGAACGGCTTCAGGAGAACCCCCGGTCGAATGACAAGCTTGCTCACAAAGGTCCGCGCAATGGACCGCCAAAAGTTTGAGACGCTGTTCACTAGTTCGGCGTTCCTCATAACCAATGGCCTGCTGTTCATCAACATGTTCTTATTGGCGCGCGCCCTCGGCGACGACGGGCGCGGCGCTGTAGCAGCGGCATACGGCAATACCGTCGTAATCGGCTGGGCCTTCCAAATCGGCGTACCAACCGCAGCTGGATACTTCGCCAAAGACATCGACAACCGGCGCATCGCCATGTCGGCATGGGCCATGACCCTCTTCGGCGCAATCCCTGTAGCCCTTCTGCTCATCCCGTTCTACCTCTGGCAGCTCGGCGGCGAATCCTTCGTCGAAGGCGGCGAGTCGCTCCAGCGGTGGTACCTCATCTTCATCGCCCTTCAGCTCTTCAACGGCCCATTCCTCTCGGCCATCTTCTGGCTTCGCGGCGTCGGCAACCTGGTCAAGTTCAACCTGCTCCTCGCGCTGCCACAGGTCCTGATCACGTTTGGCTATTTCGTGCTCTTCGTCTCGGGCAACATGACCGTCAACTCCGCCCTCACCTCAACGTTCATCATGTTGAGCGTCGGCTGGATCGTCGGTCTCACCGCCACCAAGTCGTGGCCCGGCCGTGGGTTCTCGCGCTCCGTCTTCGACGAAGTGCGCAGCTACAGCCTGCGCGCATGGGTCGGAAACCTGTCGTTCTTCGTCAGCCTCCGCATCGACCAACTCCTGCTCGTCAACTTCGTGCCGCTCGCCGAGCTCGGGGTCTACGCCGTCGCCGCCGCGATCTCGACCCTCTCTGGTCCAATCGCCCGAGGCTTCGCCCAGTCCGTCATGCCGTTCGTCCGCAATGCCACGACCGACGACGAACGCCTCTGGCGCATCACCTCGGCGCTTCGCCAGGTCGGCGTCCTGTCGTTCGCCATCTTGACCCTCATGGCAGCCACCGCATGGTTCATCATCCCGTTCGTGCTCGGCGAGAAGTTCGAACCATCGGTCCGCCTGTTGCTGATCTTGCTGCCCGGCGCATGGGCAACCGACCTCAACCAGGTGCTAACCACTGCGCTCACCTCGTTCAACCGGCCCGTCGAAGCCTCCAAAGCCCAGATCGCTTCGGCTATCGCCACCGCCGTCGGCCTCCTCACGTTGCTCTCTCCGTACGGCGTGACAGGCGCTGCGATCACCACGACCATCTCGTACTGGGTCGGGCTCATCGTTAGCTACTACTACTGGCGTCGCCTCACGGGCCAGGTCCGACGTGGCGAAGCGACCGGGCACACCGAAGCGTTCGAAGAGTCCCTGGCATGAAGCTCCATCGCCACGTCCCCCGAATGATCGCGCGCCCCGCATGGGTCGGCCTGATCGTCATCTCCATCCTGTGCGCGTCAGGTGCAGCGCTCTGGATCGGCCTTCAGCAAGACGCCGGCGAAACCTCCACGACCTATCTGTTTGGTCGCCGCGTCGGCTACCTCAACCGGCCGCTCCCCGTGCTCGACGACCATCTCAACGAAATCGTAAACTCCGTCGAGTTTCCGATCGTTTTCGAACGGATCGAAGAACGACTCCTCCTGCAAGCCGAAAAGGACTACGACCTGACCATCGGCGTCGTCGAAGACACCCAATCCCTCGTCGAAATCCAAGTCCGCACCAACCGCTCCGGCGAAGCAGACCGCATTGCCCGAATCGTCGCAGAAGAAATGGTCGAGTTTGTGCTCGACACCCAAGACCTCTCCATCAGCACCGAAATCTCCGACCTCGACGGAGAGATCAGCCGACTTCAAGACGAACAGGAACGACTGGTCTCGCTGTCCGGGAACGTGCCCCCGACCCGACTCAAAACCGAAGTCGAACAGCAACTCGCTGGGCTACTCGCCAACGACGATGGCACGCCCGTCGGCACCCTCGAAGGACTCCTGCAAGAGCAGCTCATCGCCGTCACCCCCCTCGCCAACGAATACCGCCGAAACGCAATCAATATCAACCGGCTCCAACAAGACCGAGCCCAGGCGATCGTCGAACGCTCCGACCTGCTGGCATCGCAGGCATCGATCAACCAGGAGTGGTACCGATCGATCACGCCGGTCGAACCAACATCGAATGTACCGGTCGCGATCGCCATGGCATTCGCCGCCGCCGTACCCGCCGGTGTGTCGTCGACCGCACTGGTCGGACTGAACCTCAATCGACGATTGAATCGGCGCGACAAACTCATTGCATCTGGGGCCTAGTCCCCAGGCGGCCAACCGTCGGCCAGCGACATACTGGAGCAATGCGCCCTGATCGTCCCAGCACCGTCCAGACGTACGACCGCGTGCCCGCTAACCTCCGATGATCATGGCGAGCCCCCTCCGACTCCGTTCTCTCGCGCTCAGCGTCGCACTTTGCCTCGTGGCAGTCGGCTGCACGGGCGACGACCCCGCTGACATCGCCGACGCATCCACGTCGACCGATACCACCGCTGTCGATGACACGAGCGAAACAACCGAACCCGAACGCACCATCAGCGAACCCGAGCCACCGGTCGAAGCCGAAGCGCTCGGCCCTGCATTCACCAAGCTCACCGAACCCGGAGTCGGCGGACGCATCACCTCGCTCGCCTTCGACCCCGCCGACCCCAACCGACTCTTCGTCGGCGGCGACATGCTCGGCATCGCCGTCACCGATGACTTCGGCGACACGTGGCAGTCGACCACCGGCCTTGCCTCCTGGGAAATCGGCGACATCACCGCCACCGCGTCGGCCGACGGCCGCATCTGGACCGGCTCACTCTCGGGACCGCAAGCCTCGACCGACGGCATCGAGTGGACGCTCAGTCGCAACGGAATGCCCGCCATCTCCGACTCGGCCTACACGATGGCGACAGAGGCCGTGCTCATCGACCCCGACGACAACAACCACCTCCTCGCCTTCAACGGCAACCAACGCGACTGGGCCGCCCCGGGCGCCTACGTCAACGACGAATGGAGCGGAGACGGCTCGGTCTGGGAATCGGTCGACAGCGGCAACAGCTGGACCCAGCTCTCGCAGATCGCACCCGGCGGCAACATCCGCGCCGCGGCATTTAGCGCGGACGGAACCACCATCTACACCGCGGTCGCCCGACGCGGCGTCTACGTCTCCGCCGACAACGGAGCGAGCTGGACGCTCTCAGGCGAAGGCCTGCCACACGGCAACCCCTACGACGTCGCCACCCACGCAACCGACCCACTCATCGCATGGGTCGCGATGGGCGACGGCCCCGAGATCGACGGCAACATCGTCGCCGGCGGCATCTGGAAGACCACCGACGGCGGCGCCAGCTGGACTGCGGTCAACAACGGACTCAGCATCGTCTCCAATGCCACCGCCGCAAACACCGGCAGCTTCCACCAGATCGTCGTCGCACCGTCGGACCCCGACCGGCTCTACACCTCGAACGTCGCGCCAGGTCAGGCCGCCATCTACCGCAGCGACGACGGCGGCGCCACGTGGACGATCATCGCCGACGGCAGCACCAGACGCCCCAACCCCTACGAAGGCGCGCTCCGGGCGTTCGACATCGCCGTCCACCCCACCGACCCCGACCGCATCGCCATCGGCTCCGACGACACCCTCCTCGGCTCCGACGACGGAGGCGCAAGCTGGAGCGACCTCACCACACGCGAAGACACCGCCGGCTTCTTCAGCGGCCACGGCTACAGCGGCCTCGTGAGCACCGACATCGTCTTCAACCCAGCCGACCCCGAAGACGCCATCCTCCTCGGCTTCGATGGCGGCAACTTCATTCAAACCACCAACGGCGGCGAAACCTGGCGCCGCACCGTTCAAGACATTTCCGCATGGGGCGGCGGCGTCGAAGCCGCGTACTCCCCCACCAACCCCGACCGCATCTACGTGCTGCTCGGCCAGTTCTCCAACTTCCGGGGAATCGGCATCAGCGACAACGGCGGCGCCAGCTTCACCCTCGCCGCCGGAGCAGGCTCAGGCCTGCCCGAAGTCGGCAACGTCGACGGCGGAGCAGCCGGCCTCGCCGTTCTCGCCAACGGGAGCGACGACGTCGTATTCACCGTTGTTGGCTCCACCCTGTATCGAAGCGAAGACTCCGGAGCAACGTTCACCGCCGTGCCCGGCGTGATCGCCCCACGCGACGTCGCCGTCGCCCCCGGCGGCAACGTCTTCGTCAGCACCGACAGCGGCACGCTGGTCTCCACCGACGGCGGCCTGGGTTACAACGACGCCGGAAACGCACCGGCCGGCATCACCACGCTGTACACCTCGGTGTCCGAACCCGATGCCGTCTACGGCGTTGCCTTCCGCGACGGCGACGGCGGCATGTACCGCTTCGACGGAACCGACTGGACTCGGCTGTTCGACGACCTCTACGCCCACGGCGTGGCCGTCGACCCAACAAACGCACAGAACCTGGCCGTCGTCACGACCGAACCAGCCTTCCATGACGTCAGCAACGCCACGGGCGTGTACCTGTCGTCAGACGGCGGGGCGACCTGGCAACCGGTCGTCGATGGCCTCCCCATGACGCGCTTGCGCACCGCCGAGTTCGACCCGGCCAACCCCGACCGACTCGTCGTTGGCACCACCGGCCGCGGCTTCTACGAAATCAGCTTCCCCGCCGCCCTCGGCTCCTAACCATTGGTGTCAGATCTCATCTTTTAAATTCGCAAGATGAAAGATGATGTCTGACACCAATGCAGCGCGCCTTCTACGAGATCAGCTTTCACGCCCCGCTCGGCTCGTGGCGGCTGGTGTCAGATCTCATCTTTTAACTACGACAGATGAAAGATGATGTCTGACACCAATACTGTGGTTTCGTAAACCACGCGCCCCTTGGCGCCGATAGGTCAACGTGCCAACACAGATCTCCGTTACCAGCTACTACTACCGGCGCGGCGGTGCCGAAGCCGTCATGCTCGACCAGAACGATCTTCTCTCCGACCGCGGCTGGAACATCGTGCCGTTCGCTATGGAATACGAGAAAAACTTCGAGACCGAATACGACGACTACTTCGTCGAAGAGATCGACTTCGCCAGCGACTACTCACCGGTCGAGAAAGTCCGCAAGGTCGTCAAATCGGTCTACTCCCTCGAAGCCCGCAAGGAAATCGGCCGGCTCATAGACGACGTCAAGCCCGACATCGTCCACGCACACAACGTGTACCACCACCTCACGCCAGCCATCTTCGGCGCCATTCAAAAGAAAGGCGTGCCTGCGGTCATGACCGTGCACGACCTCAAGATCGGCTGTCCCTCCAAGCTCATGCTGGCCGCCGACGGCGTCTGCGAACGCTGCAAAGGTGGCAAGACCTGGAACGCCGTGCAGCAACGATGCCTCAAAGGCTCGCTGCCTCTGTCGGCCGTCGCCGCATTCGAAACCACGCTCCACAACTTCATGGGCAGCTACCGCAAGAACGTCGACCTGTTCATCCTCCCGAGCCACTTCCACACCAACAAGCTGATCGACTGGGGACTCCCAGCCGAAAAGACCCGCTACCTTCCCAACGCCGTCGACGTCAGCGAGATGGTGCCCGACTTCAGCGCCGGCGAACGCTTCGTCTTCGTTGGCCGCCTCTCCGAGGAAAAGGGTCTGCTCACCTTCGTCAAGGCCGTCGCCGAATCCGGAGTCGCTGCGACGATCGTTGGGACAGGCCCCCAAGAGGACGAACTGCGAGCACTCGTCGAACGCACCGGTGCCGACGTCGAATTCGCCGGCTACCAAACCGGCGACGCCTTGTTCGACATCGTGCGCGCCGCACGTGCGCTCGTGCTCCCATCGGAGTGCTACGAGAACGCGCCAGTGGTTCTGCTCGAGGCCTACGGCGTCGGCACACCCGTCCTCGGATCCGACCTCGGCGGCATCCCCGAGCTCATCGTTCCTGGCGAAACCGGCAACCTCGCAACCGCCGGCGACGCCAGCTCTTTCGCCGAACAACTGTCAGCCATGCAAGCAATGACCGATACCGAACTCGGCGACATGGGCCGCGCCGGACGGGCCTTCGTCGAAGAGCGATTCGCACGCGAGCAGTACCTCGACGGGTTGCTCGACATCTACCGCGAACTCGGCGCTGCCTAACAACGCCCCCTACATTCAGGCGATGACGCCTGACGAGTTCAACGCAGCCACATCCAACTCACTCCAGCGGATCGGCGCGATCCACTACTTCCATCCCTATGCGAAGGAGGCGGCCGAAGGGCTCGGGATCGACGGATTCCGCTTCTACTTCTGCGGACGGGCCGGCGTATTGGGAGAGGTCAGCACCGACCTAATGCTCGCTGCGTTCGGATACTTCGAACCCGGACTCGTCGACAAGATGTGGACGTCGAGCAAGGAACGCTGCAACGTCGTCGAAGCCGGACTGGCCCAGATGGGCGTCTCCTACCGCATCGGGTCCGAAGCGCTCGGGCCGGACTCGGGCGTTTCCCAAGACGACCTCGCCGCGGCAGCAGCCTCGATGGGCGAACTCGCCCAAGCAGTCGACCGCAGCGCGCTGCCGCTGTTCGCCGGGTTCGTCGCCCTCGACGTACCCAACAGCCCAGCCGAAGCCTTCATGCACCAAGCCATCGTGCTGCGCGAGCTCCGAGGCAGCGTCCACCTCGCCGCACTCGCCGGCACAGGTGTTGGATCGCGGGTTGCCCATCAGATCAAGCGCCCCAACGACCTCGAGATGTTCGGCTACAAAGAAGCGGTCGAGATTACCGACGCCGATCGCGACGCATACGCACTCGTCGAGCCCATGACGGACGCAGCGATGAACCTGCACGCCGAAGCAATCGCGCCCGAACAGCGCCAACAGATTGCCGACACCGCAACCGCTGTCGCCGCGGCCCTCGGCCTCTAGCCACGGCCCGAAGCGAACCGACGCCGATCGCGCCGCCACATCGACACATCGAGAGGTCAGACCTCTGTGGTTAGTTGACTTCGATCAGGCCGATGCTCGGTCGAACGCCAAAGCGCACCTTGGGCGAGTCGCCGCGTTGAACCCCGACCCCCGTGCTCACGTACAACGGCACACCGTCAACTACGTGCAGACCGCCAGCAGCAACCTCGTCGGGCAGCTCGGTCACGTTCCAAATCGGACCATAGATCGGTAGGCGAATTTGGCCGCCGTGGGTATGGCCCGACACGACCAGGTCAATGTTGGCTGCCGAGCGCAGGTTCAGGACGACGTCAGGGCTATGGGCGAGAACAATGTCGACCACGTCCGGGCTGGCCGTACGGACAAAGTCGTCCAGAAGCTCATTCACTCGAGCTCGTCGATTATTCGGCCAGCCAATACCCAGCACCCGCACCCGCCGGTCGTCGACCACGAACTCGGTCACCACGTCGTTGAGCGGAGTAAGGCCAGCCTCGACCGCCAGAGCATCAACCGATGAAACACTCGGGTCCGTGTTCCCCGAGATCACGAGCACGCCGCTCGGCGCCCGCAGTCCCGCCAGCGCTTTGGCACCGGAGCGTTCGACCGCACGATATTCGCCGGGGGCAACCTGAGTGATGTCGCCAGCCACGAACACGATGTCAGGCTCCTCT
>CALBVK010000412.1 GCA_937969345.1 uncultured Acidimicrobiales bacterium | reverse complement strand
GTTGACGGCGAAGATCGCTCACCAGCACTTCCAGATGCGTCGCTACCGGACCACCGTCAACCTCAGCACGACGAAGCGCGTCGAGCACTCGGTTAACGTCCGGCGCCGGACGCTGCATGGCCAGCATTGCCGAGGTCATATCCGCACCGAGCTTGAGCCGTTCGTGAACGCTACGAAACAGCGTCGCAACCTCGGTCACCGCCCCGGACTCAAACGGAAGATCGACAACGGCGGCAAGCGCGTTGCGGGGGTGGGCCCCGCTTCGAATGGCGAGCTGAAGGAGCACCACCGCGGTCGGCAAGCCGCGGGCGATGTTGTAGGTCGTCCGGCGTCCGCTACGCCGCCGACGCCGAAGCGGAAGTAACCAGCGCCTCGTGAAGTAGACGCTGATGCTGGCGAGGATGCCTGCGGTGAAGAGGGCGGTCATGACAGTCCTCGCATCAGCGATCGCATCCATAGGACACCAACGAGATCGAGCAGCACCCCGGCAACGAGCAGTCCAACACCCATCGTCCCCTCGTAGATCGATCCGCCGTGCAAGCCCGACGCGACGAGCGCGAAGGCCACAGGCAACCCGACCAGCACCGCCGCCGACATCCGCGACTGGGTGAGAAGGACGCGTCGGCGAGCGTCCAGGTCGAGATCGTCCCGCAACCCCTCACCCACCCCGTCGATAGCGGTCGCCAGGTCTCCCCCGTGCTGAATGCCGAGCAGCAGGCCAGCCGCCAGCAGTTGCTCGGCGTCTCCTGACGCTGAACGCAGCCACGACTCGACGGCAGGAACCACCGGCCGACCAGCGCGCAGCTGTGCGGCGACGAGCGCGAACCGTGGATGCCCGTCATCGAGCTCGCTCGCAACATGTTCGATCGCGCGCTCTGGCGGAAGACCGCTGCGCAACGACCGCGCCAACCGAAGCGCAAGCTCGGGGAGCATTCGGTCACTGCGTCGGCGAAGCATGGCCGCACCGATGCGGTCAAGACTCAGCCAACCGAGCACGAGAGCGCCAAGCACGGCCATGAACCCGAGCACGCCGCCAAAGCGAGCTGCTGCGAGCAACAGGCCACCCATCGCCCCTCCGAGCACAAGGGTCGGCGACCAGGTAAACGTAATGCCCAGTGGAGCGAGCCGTTCGCGCAGCTGGACATCTAACTGCAGGGTTCGCGTCGTCCGTGACGTCGCACCCCGCTGGGCGGCTACGGGTCGTGGTCTCATCGATCCCCCGCCTGGCCCGCGTCATACTTGACCTCGACCGCCCAGACGTCCGATGGTTCGTTCGGAATGGCTGCAATCGTGGACACTCGCCGCGCTCCGGTCACTTCGCGTCGCATCATCACCACCAGGTCGATGCAGGATCGCAGTTGATCGCGAATAGCCGATAGCGGGAGCTCCGCATCGGCGAGCAACATCATCGTCTCGATCCGCCGCATCACATCGACGGGTGTGTTGGCATGCACCGTCGACATCGAACCGCGATGGCCAGTGTTCATTGCTTGGATCAAGTCGAGCGCTTCGGGTCCCCGCATCTCGCCACAGATAATGCGGTCCGGGCGCATCCGAAGTGCGTGTCGAGTCAGCTCGCGCAACGTCACCTCCGCTGCTCCCTCGCTCGGTCGACGTGTCTCCAACCGCACGACATGTCGCCCCGGAAGCCGAAGCTCAGCTGCGTCCTCGATCGTCACAATTCGCGCGTCTCGATCGATCTCGCCGACCAAGGCGTTGAGCAGCGTCGTCTTCCCCGATGAGGTCCCGCCAGCGATGATGACGGTCTCCTGATTCGAGACCGCCTGGCGAAGCAGCTCGGCGGCCCGCGGTGAGGCAAGCTCATCGAGTTGAGGCGCGGCAGCACGAAACCGACGAATCGTCACGCACGGCCCGTCGATGGCGAGCGGCGGGATGATGGCGTGGAGCCGCGAGCCATCGTGGAGGCGAACATCCACGCTCGGATTCGTAAAGTCGATTCGCCGTCCGACGCTCGCCGCTAACCGTCGGATCAGGTGATCGACGGTGTCGGCATCGAGGAGCCGTCCGGTGCGGACCAGCTCGCCCGACCGCTCCAACCACACGTGGCCGTCGCCGTTCACCATGATCTCGCTGACCGATTCGTCGGTACCGAACTCGTGAAGCGGACCAAGGCCGTCGACGCGTGCCATGACCTCGGCAATGACGGTCTCGATCAGATGGTGCGGGGCGAGCGGGTCCCGCTCACCGATCAGCGCCCGGACCCGACCTTCGATATCGGAGCGCGCACCGGCGCCATCACCTGCTTGAGCGAGCTCGGCCCACAACGCCTGGTGCACCTCATGCACGAGTTGGTCAGGCCGCGCCACCTCGCGAACCGTCATCGTCCAATCCCCACTGGCTCGAGCATCTCCGCGTGAGTGCTGCGCAAGTCCTGAGCGAGTCTCCGTAACGCACGAGGCGGTCGCTGGATGATCCGTCCCGCGTCCACCGAACGCGCAATGGCTGGATCGACGCGAAGCTTGGCATGCACCGGAACCCCAGCGACAGCCTCGATATCGAGTGTCCTCAACGCCCGGCCAGCCTCGACCACCTCGACCAACAGATCCACTACGACGGGCAGACGGCCGAGCTCGCGTAGCCCGAGGTAACACGACCGGACCACCGTGACCGTCCGCTGGCTACCAGCGACGAGGAGAACCGTTGGACTGAGCGGGTCGAGGTCGACAACGCCTATGTCCGCGACCGCTTCCATGGCTACGAGCGCAGCGATGAGCATGCCGATCCGGTCCGGATCGATCTGCCCAGCCGTTCGTGGGAGCGGTTGGCTCCCCCGGGGCAAGATGGCGAGACCTGGCGCTACGTCGATCAGGAGATTTTCGAGCGCATCGACGCCGACATCAGACGACGACAACAGCCAGTCGACGACACCGGGAGCATCGGCCGCCGCAAGGCCGCAAATATCTGGTTGCGCTCCGCAGAAGTCGACGAGCACGACCTGGTCGCCACTCGTCCGTGCGAGCTCACCAGCAAAAGCCGCCGCAACCACCGACGTACCGACACCACCCTTTGATGAACAAAAGGACCACAACATAGACACCACCCAAAACAGACGCACCGTGTGCGAAGACGAATTGGGGGAAGTAGATGGTTCGAACGGTGCAGAGGCATCCGTGAACAAGAACGTTGCCGAGGCGACGTGACAAAACGTTCGCGCACGGTGACGACCAACGACAAGCTGGGGCGAATAGTGTGGGGTGTATGGGCGAACCAGCAGTGATTCCCGCCCGTGGCGCGGCGGCATTCTTCGATCTCGATAAGACAACCATCGCCGACGCGGCCCTGTTCGCGTTTAGCTCCACGCTGCGCGAGGCCGGATTCATCGATTCACGCCTCATTCTGCGGGCGGTCTGGGGTCGCCTCGTCTTTAAATACCTGGGCGCCGACCACGACCGCATGGAAGACATGCGAAACAACGCCCTCCGCCTCTGCAAAGGCTGGGACAAGCGCCAGATGGCCAGCCTCGTCACCGATGCCCTCGAAGATGTCATCGAACCAATCGTGTTCCGCGAAGCCGTCGATGAGATCGCCGCCCACAAGGCGGCTGGCCACAAAGTGTTCATGGTGTCGGCATCACCCGAAGAGATCGTCGTCCCGCTGTCGAAGTACTTGGGCGCGGACGGCGCGGTCGCAACGATCGCCCAAACCGACCGTGCAGGTAAGTACACCGGCGAAGTCGAGTTCTACTCCTACGGCCCGTACAAGGTGGACGCAATGGAGGCGCTCTCACTCGAACACGACCTCGACCTGTCGGAGTCGTACGCCTACACCGACTCGATCACCGACCTCCCTATGCTCGAAGCCGTTGGGCATCCAATCGTGATCAACCCGGATCGAGCGCTGGCCAAAATCGCGACGGACCGGGGCTGGGAGATCCGCACCTTCTCCAACGAACTACCGCTTCGCCAACGCGTTGGCGATCACGCACGAACTGGCGCCCTCGTCGCCGGAGCGGGTGCCTTGGCCGGTGGCGCGAGCTGGTACCTGCGCTCCAAGCGCTCCTCGAGCTAGCCGGCGACGATTCGGTAGACGCCGCCGCTACCGCTTATCGCGTACATCTCACCATCGTTGTCGATGCCGAAGCTGCTCAGTCGATCAACCGCTGGCAGGTCGAGTCGCACATCGGCCGAGCTGCCATCGACCCGATACCCAAAGATCTCGCCGGTGCAGAAGTCGCCGAAGAGGTAGGTGCCATGCAGCGCCGCGATGCTGTCGCCGCGGTACACGTCGCCGCCTGTGACGGAGCATCGTCCGCCGGAGTGACCGTAGGCAACGGCGGGTCCGACATGTCCGTCGGGAATCGCCGCCCCTCGAAATGACTCGTCTCCCTCGACCGCATTCCAGCCGAGGTTGGCGCCATTGCCACCGCCGTCGGCCGCTCGAAGAACGGTGATCTCCTCGAAGCGGTCTTGACCAACGTCGCCGACCCAGAGGTCTCCGGTCACTCGATCAAATCCGTTGCGCCAGGCGTTGCGAACACCCCAGATAAACACCTCAGGAGTCTGGCCATCGACGAATGGATTGTCCGATGGAATGCCATACCCGGTGTCCATATCGACATCGATCCGAAGGATCGATCCGAGTGCGGTGTCTGGGTTCTGCCCATGTTCGCCGGGGTCTCCCTGGCCGCCGCCATCACCCATGCCGATGTAGAGGTAGCCGTCGGGCCCAAAGCCGAGCCAACCGCCGTTGTGATTTCCCTGAGGTTGACCAACCGTGAGCAGAACCTCCTGGCTTGCTGCATTGGCAACGGTGCCGTTCATCGCCAGGCGAGCGACCTGCGTATCGCCGCTGCCATCGGTGTAGTTGATGTACAACGTGTCACCGTCGGGCGAAAAGGCCATGCCCAGCAACCCTTGCTCGTTGCCCAGACTCACCGTGCCACGGATGTCGAGTGTCGTGTCGGCGCCATCGGCCTGCCCGCCGGGAAGGCGAACAATACGGCCCTGCTGCTCGATGACGAACAGGTCGGCCGAGCCGGGGCGGCTCACCAGGCCAACCGGGCCGCTCAGCGTCGCGATCAGATCGAGCTCGAGGCCGATCTGGGCCAAGGGGGTGTCGGGAATGGTTGTGGACGTCGTCGTCGGAGCCGTCGTCGTTGGGGTCGTTGTCGTTGGGGTCGCTGTCGTCGGCGTAGCGGACGTTGTCGTGACCGAAGATGTTGTCGTTTCCGAAGATGCTGTCGACGTCGACGCGCTTGAGGCACTGCTCGCCGCCGTACGCTTGTTGCGTCGTGCAGCCCGCACGAGCTTCAGCGCTTGCTTCGCTTCGGCGTACGTCGGGTCCACCTCAATCGCTGTGCGAAACGCGCGCTCTGCACTGCTGAGCTTTCCATTCGCGCGGAGGCGGCGTCCCTCAAGGTAGTGCTCGCGCGCTGCGTCGCGGCTTGAGGTGACGGCACCCGTCGTGGTGGTCGTCGTCGTGGTTGTCACGACGCCGCCGTTGACGACGTTGCCGCCCATGGGAGTCGGTGTCACGACGGTCGTTGTGGGCGCCGGGGTC
>CALBVK010000411.1 GCA_937969345.1 uncultured Acidimicrobiales bacterium | reverse complement strand
GCACTGCGACGGAGCGTCGTATCGGTGATGGGTTCGAGGGTGGCCATCAGGGTGTCGATGAATGCATCGACGGCGGTGGCGAGTCCAAGATCGGTTTTCGACATCTCCACAGCCTACGAGGGACGACCACGACCGACAGGACTCGCAGCGTTCGTTTCCTCGGTGACGTGCCCGGGTGACGCAGAAGTAGCCTGGCGTGGTGAGCAACTCCATCGATCTTCGCAGCGACACCGTTACTCGACCCGGCCCCGAGATGCGTGAGGCTATGGCCAACGCAACCGTTGGCGACGACGTGTGGGGCGATGACCCAACCGTCCAACAGCTCGAGGCCTATACGGCGTCGCTCCTCGGCAAGGACGCGGCCCTGTTCGTCCCGAGCGGCACCCAGTCCAACCTGTGTGGCCTCCTCGCCCATTGTGAGCGGGGTGAGGAGTACATCGTTGGCCAGAACGCGCACACCTATAAGTACGAGGCGGGCGGCGCTGCGGTTTTGGGAAGTATCCAGCCCCAGCCGATCGAGTTCTCCGCCGACGGCACCCTCGACCTCGACCTGGTTCGCGACAAGATCAAGCCGGACGACGAGCACTTTGCCCGCACGAAGTTGTTGTCGCTCGAGAACACGACCGACGGCAAGGTGTTGCCCATGGCGTACCTGCACGAGGCCCGAGCACTGGTCGATGAGTTCGGTCTGAAATTCCATCTCGATGGCGCCCGCGTCTGGAACGCTGCTGCAGCCCTCGACGTCGATGTCGCCGCAATCGCCGAACCGTTCGACAGCGTGTCGGTGTGTTTGTCGAAGGGACTCGGCGCTCCCATGGGCAGTGTGCTCGTTGGTGATGCTCCGTTTATCAGCAGTGCGAAGCGTTGGCGCAAGATGCTCGGCGGCGGACTTCGCCAAGCGGGAATAGTCGCCGCAGCGGGAATCTATGCCCTCGATCACCACCGCAAGCGGCTGGTCGACGACCACGCCATGGCCGAGCAGATCGGGGCCGCACTCGAAACCGTCCCCGGCGTGGTGGTGCTTGCGATCAACACGAACATGGTGTTCTGTGACTTCTCCGGCTACGACGGCGATGCGGCCGCTCGATTCGAAGCTTCCGGCATTCAGGGTGCAATCGGTGCGGCGACGAGCCGTCTGGTCGCCCACCTCGATGTTCCTGCCGACACGCCACAACGTCTCGTTGCCGCACTGTCCTAGCGGGACCATTGCGGCGCGTCGCCAGCCACATCACTAGTAGCAACCCGCCATGTGCGGTAATTCGAGCAAGTTGAGCCGTTTGACCCCCAAGTGATCGATCGATCCCGCCGATCACATATGTATGGGATTTCTACGACGCCGCGGGGCATGGATTGGTCTGATCTCTGCGATTTGCCTGGTATTTCTTGCTACGGCGGCAACGGTTGCATTCACTTCCTCTTCTGAAGAACCTGCGGACGCGGCCGTCGGCGGACTGTTTCCCGAGACGCCGCGACGCGGCCTTCCCCGCGTATTAGATGGCACGGTCTTCGATAGTGCCCGCGTTGGCAATGTCATTGTCGTCGGCGGTGACTTCACTCAGATCGAGAAGTCCAACGGCGAGATCGTCACCGTTTCTGGCGCCTACGCCTATCACATCGATAGCGGCTCGCTCGTCGACACATTCTTGCCAGCGTTCGTGAAGACCGACGGGGCCCCGAGCGTCTTGGCCGTCGAACCAGCCGGACCCGACAGCGTTCTGTTGGGCGGTAAGTTCGGTAGCGTAAACAGCCACGCACATCGTCGCCTCACCAAGATCACGATCAGCACTGGACAGGTTGACACGTCGTTTGCTTCGGACTTCAACGGCCCGGTTCGAGACGTCGTACTCAAGAACAACCGCCTGTTTGTCGGTGGCGAATTCACCGAGGTCAACGGCGTGCCTCGTGGACGCCTGGTCGAGATGAACGGTACGACCGGAGCGGTCGATACCAGCTTCCGCCACGACATCACGGGATCTACCCATTTCGCGGGCACCCCATTTGGCCCGAAGCATCTCGCCATCACCCCGAACAACACGTTGGTCGTTGTGCATCGAGCCCGTTTCGTGGGCACCGAAGAGCGCCGTGGCATCGCGCTGATCAACTTGGCGAACGACACCGTCCTGCCGTGGAGCACGAACTTCTGGGAAGAGAGCGCAATCCACATCGTCGACGCTGAGGTCGCACCCGACGGCTCCTACCTCGTTGTGGCGGGCGATGGCGGCGACTTCCCGTTCTGGGGACGAGACTCGGCGACCGCGTTCAACCTGACCGATCCAAACGCGGCGAACCAGGCCCCGCGCTGGATCGCGCGAAACTTCGACAGCACCTACGCTGTGGGCATCTCCGACGACGCCGTGTACATCGGCGGCCACTTCTGCTGGGTCGAGAGCGAACTCGCTCCGGATCCCTATCCCGGCGACGGCGAATTCACGAACAACAACAGTTGCTTCGGTATCACCCCGGCGAGCCGCTTTGCGCCAGCGGTCGTCAATCGCGACCAAATCGCGGCGCTCGACCCCGAGACCGGCCACGCGCTCCTGTGGGACCCGGGCAGTGACGGCATCGAAGGTGTGCAATCCATCGAGGTCATCGGCCGCGGTTTGCTCGTGGGCCATGACGGCACCTTCCTCGGCCGGGACGGCGCCGATCGTCGGGCGTGGAACGTTGGCCGCCACGGCTTCTTCGACATCACCCAGCCGGACGGAAAGAACAACTCGCTGTTCATCGATCAGCCGGTCGTTGGATTGTGCAACGGCTTGGAGCCAACCCTCACCGGAACCATGCTCGACGATGTGTTGGTCGGAACCGACGGCGACGATGTGATCCTCGCCGGCCCGGGACGAGACACTATCGACGGCGGCGCCGGCAACGACACCATCTGCGGCGGTCGTGACAACGACATGATTCGCGGTGGCAACGGTAACGATGTGTTGTTCGGCAATGAAGCCGCTGACACCCTCATTGGCGGCTTCGGTAACGACGACCTGCGCGGCGGTTACTGGAAGGACACGCTCCTCGGTGGGGCCGGCAACGACATCTTGCGCGGTGGTCGTGGTTCTGACGTTCTCGAAGGCGGCACCGGCACCGACACCCTCTACGGCAACGACGGCATGGACTACCTCAACGGTGGTGCGGGCAACGACCTCGTCGACGGGCAGCAGGGCCGAGACCAGGTTCAGGGCTCGAGCGGAGCGGACACCGTCCGTGGCGGCATTGGCCGAGACCGTTGTTCCGGTGCGCTGTTCGGCAACGCAAACAACCCCGGCGACACCCTCGCCGGGTGCGAACGCAGCTAACCGATTGTCACAGTGCCCGACTAGGTTGGGCGCCATCAATCCCTCTACCGCACCCGCACCAACGGTCTACACGCGCCAGCACGTGTACGGCCTCGATATCGAAACGGACACCTCGCGCGGCGGGCTCGATCCGGCCGTTGCCCCGATCGTGGCGGTTGCATTGTGCGGCGACGACTGGAGTTTGGTGTTCGACGGCGATGAGGTCGACATTGTTCGCGAGCTCGACGAGGCCATCGCCGAACTTCCACCTGGAGTGCTCGTTACGTGGAACGGCTCTCGGTTCGACCTGCCGTTTCTGGCGGACCGAGCACGACTCCTGGGGCTTGTGCTCGGGCTCGAACTTGCTCCCGATCCGCACCATCGTTCCCGCCACGAACCGTTGCCCGGCCATGCTGGCGGGTACGTCGCCTCGTGGCATCAACAACGCCATCTCGACGCGTACGCCGTGTACCGGGCCGATGTTGGAGCGTCGCTCGGCATTCCGTGCGGACTCAAGCCACTGTCGAAGATGCTGGGGCTGCACCCCGTCGAGGTCGATCGAGCGGCAATCCACGAACTATCGGGCGAAGC
>CALBVK010000410.1 GCA_937969345.1 uncultured Acidimicrobiales bacterium | reverse complement strand
GCTACCACGAGGCGGCTCGTGATCCTGTTGGTCTTACCGTTTCCGCCTGACGTTGCTGTCATGAAACTTCTCCTAAAGGGTGGTCATAACCCTTTCGGCAGCCGCGTTGTCGACGTAAGGAGTTCCCGCGACCACTTTTGGTACTTCGCTGAGCGTTGATGGGCTAGGTAGCGACAGGCACGGCCACGACAACGACGTTGTCGTCATAGCTCCGCAGGTTCGGATTAAACGAGCCTCCGCACGTGATGAGGACCAGTTGCTCATCACCATCCTCGGCGAACAGGTCGTCGATCGGCAGCTCGAACTTGTTGTACTGGGTAACGGACTCGATTCGGTAGTTGATGCCGTCGACGGTGATGAGCTCGCCGACCTCGCTGTCTGCGAGGTTGCGAAAGACACCGTCTCGGCCGTTGTATGCAATGTGTGCGGCCAGAACGGTCGATCCCTGACCTCCACCGAGGCCAGCGCCAAATTGGTACCAGCCGACCTCGTCGGCGCCAGGTACCTCGAGTTCACCGTTGGGCTCAAGACCCACGGGGAGGATCACGGCATTGTTCACGCCGAGGTCAGGAAGCGAGATGCTCTGTGGGGGAACACCGATCGGGTCACCCAGCCCGTCCAGCACTCGTTCTGGCAGAGCGCTCGGAAGGCGGGTGGTTTGCGAGGCGAGCGGAGAGAGCTCGGTCGCTTCCTCTTCGTCGTCGGTGTCGGCAACACTCGGGGAGTTGGATGCCGCTTTGGCAAGATCGGCCTCGCTCTCATCGTCGGCGAGCGGGAGCTCAGCAGGACCCGAATTGGCCGCAACCGTTGTAGTTGTTGCGACAGACTCGGAACCCGAATCGGCCTGATCACCGCATGCTGCGAGGACCAGGCCGATTGCGAGCAACGAGGCGCGCAGTGCACGACTCGTGGGGAACATGTGTCGTTACGCCTCTGCGCCGAGCTGACGACGGGTACCGGCGAGTGCGGCGAATCCAAGGAGTGCAAGGGCTGCAACAGCAACGGTTGGGAAGCTGTTCGACTCGACTGGGCTGTTACCGGTGTTCACGACGTTTGGTACTGCACCAAGGCCGGTGATTGCTTCGGTGAGGACCGAGAGGTTGTCTCCGTCAAGTGAGCCAACTGCGTACACGACGAGCGAGGTGCCTTCAGCGATCGGAAGATCAGCTGGGCCGATGACTACTGGCTCGGTTGCGCCGGTTGGTACGACCTCTGCGGTGATGGTTCCAGCGGGAAGATCAGCAGATCCCTCAGCGCCGTTTGGCACGTTGGTGAATGCTGCGCTGCCGTTGGCGAGGATGTCTACCTCAGGTGCAGCCGCGGTGTGACGGACAACGAGACGGCCGCTGCCCGCAGCAATGGTCGAGGTGTCGTTCGCGAAGACGCTAACGGTTGGTGTGCCATCGGCGTCTAGGTGAGCAATAGCGGTGAAGTTACCGGACGCTGGTACGTCGAAGTCACCAACATCGATTGCGACGGTGTCGGTACCGGCGAGCAGTACTTGCAGACCTTCGAGCGTCTGACCAGCAAAGCCGGAGAGGTCTTGAGTGTCACCGAAGCTGAAGTCGGGAATGACTACTGAGCCGCCAGCAGCGACGTCGACATCGGTGTCGGGGATGCCATGGATGAGATGTACGCGAACATCATCCTGTGCGCCTGCGGCGGTCGTTGGCAGCATGACGGCCGCCAGGATTGCAAGAACGATAAGCAGGTGCTTTTTCATTGGGGGTACTTCCATTTCGTAGGGGTTGCTGGTTCCTACGACGAGTCCCATAGCTGCGGATGCAGGATTTAGTAATAAATGACTGCCGGACGCGGCAGAACCCCCAATAACGTTGATTTACCAACGAGATTGAGGGTCCGGCACTCTCCAACAAAGAGAGCGCAATTAGCTCTATACGACGATGTTTGGCCGTTCGGCACCAATCGTGGTGTCGTCACCGTGCCCGGTGTGCACCGTGGTTTCATCGTGCAACGGAAGCAACTTCGCAGTGATTGAATCGACGAGAAGTTCCCTGCTGCTAAAGGACCGGCCGGTCGCTCCTGGCCCACCGTTGAACAGCGTGTCGCCACTGAAAACCGTCCGAAGGTCCGGTACATGGAAGCAGCAGCCACCTGGTGAGTGACCGGGAGTGTGCAGGACCGAAAACTCCGAACCAGCGATCGCGATGGATTGACCATCGCTGAGTGGAGCGTCGATGCGTCGATCGGGGTGGATGACATCCCAGAGCATTGCATCGTCGGGATGCATCCAGATCGGAGCATTTGCCTCGGTAGCCAACTCGACCGCTGCATTGATGTGATCGTTGTGACCATGGGTGCAGATAACAGCCTTGACCGTTCGGCCTCCGATACCGTCGAGAATCGGGCGGTGATCGTGCGCTGCGTCGAACACGATGACCTCACGGTCATCTCCAAGCAGCCAGATGTTGTTCTCCACTTCGAAATCTTCACCATCGAGGCTGAAGATCCCGGCGGTGACGACGTGGTCGATCCGGAGACTCACAGCACGACCACCGAACGCAGCACTGCGCCGCGCTCCATCTTGTGGAAGGCCTCTTCAACTCCATCGATTCCAATCGTCTCGGAGACGAAACCGTCCAGGTTCAGGCGTCCCTGCAGATAGAGGTCGATGAGCATTGGAAAGTCACGGCTTGGCAAGCAGTCGCCGTACCACGACGACTTGAGCGAGCCGCCACGTCCGAATACTTCGATGAGTGGAAGCTCGATCTTCATTTCGGGGTTCGGGACACCGACGAGCACGACGGTGCCGGCGAGGTCGCGGGCATAGAAGGCCTGTTCGTAGGTCACCGGAAGGCCGACCGCTTCGATCGCCACATCCACACCATTGCCGCCCGTTAGTGCGCGGATGGCCTCGATCGGGTCCTCGTTGGACGAGTTGATGGTGTGTGTGGCGCCGAAGTTCTTCGCCCACTCGAGTTTGGTGTCGTCGAGATCGACAGCGATGATCGTGCTCGCTCCGGCAATTCGTGCACCTTCGATCGCAGCATCGCCCACGCCGCCGCAGCCAAAGACCGCAACAGAGTCGCCTCGCTGGACGTTGCCAGTGTTGAGTGCGGCGCCGATTCCGGCCATCACGCCACAGCCGATGAGGCCAGCGACCTCGGGCTTGACGCTCGCATCGACCTTGGTCGCCTGTCCGGCGTGGACCAAGGTCTTCTCGGCAAACGCACCGATACCCAGTGCGGGAGACAGCGGCTCACCATCGAGTGTCATCTTCTGAGTCGCGTTGTGTGTGTTGAAGCAGATGTGCGGGTTGCCGCGCTTGCAGCTCCGGCATTCGCCACACACGGCACGCCAGTTCAAGATGACGAAGTCGCCAACGGCGATCTCGGTGACACCCTCGCCAATGGCCTCGACGATTCCCGATGCCTCATGCCCGAGCAGGAACGGGAACTCATCGTTGATGCCGCCTTCGCGGTAGTGCAGGTCGGTGTGGCACACACCGCACGCCTTGATCTCGATGAGCGCTTCACCCGGGCCTGGATCGGGAACATCGATCTCGACAACTTCGACGGGCGCACCCTTAGAACGTGCGATTACTGCCTTGACCTTGTGGCCCATATGTTCCCCCTAGAACGTACTGAACAGACAACAGACCATAGCTGACCAGCGTTCGAAGTACCGTCTCGAAAGCCCCCAAGACCTGACCACTTCAGCGGCCTCGATCAACTCCGGGGTCAGACCCTAAAACTGATCCAGCACGTCCTCGATCAACCCGAGGGTCTGACCCCAAAACTGATCGAGGGTTGCGTTGCGAGTGCTGGGAGTGGGGCCGGAGCTAGACGTCGAGGTATCGGGACACGGCGACGATGGAGCCGACCGTGGCCACAGCGGTTCCGATGGCGATCACGATGAGCGAGATGAACAGGAATTCGCCGTCGCTGACCTGGAAGCCTTCGAGCAGACGCAGATTGTCCGACTTCGAGAAGTCCTCAATCACATAGGTTCTGGCGAGAGCCAAAAGCGGCAGCGCCAAAAGCGCACCGACGATGCCTTGGATCATTCCTTCGATCATGAACGGGATACGGATGAACCAGTTCGATGCTCCCACGAGCTTCATGATCTCGATCTCGTTTCGACGAGAGGAGATTGCAATGCTCAACGTTGTCAGGATCACGATGGCCGACGCAACGATCAGCAACGCCCCGGTACCGAGGGTTACGAGACTGATCTTTTCGGCGTTGTTCTGAATTTCACGGATGACCTCGGTGGCGAAAACCACCGTTCTGACCCCGGGTTTTGCCTCGAAGGTCGAACCGAGCGCTTCGACCGCTCCAGCGTCGGGGTCGGTCGGTCGGATTCGAAAGCTCGGCGGCATTGTCTCGACCGAGATCGTGTCGAGAAGTTGCGCGTCATCGGCGAAAAATTCAGTGAACTCCTGAAAGGTCTCTTCTTTAGTGACGAAGTTCCACTCGTCGACCTCTGGGCTTCCCTCGAGAAGCACCTCGATGGCATCGAGCTGGCTTTGCTCGGCGTCGGCCTTCATAAAGACCACGAACTCGATGCCGCCCTCCCAACGTTGGGTGGCATTTTCGACCGCGCTCGCCACGAGCTGCGACGCACCAAACAGTGCGAGCGAAACCGCTGCAACGAGAACCGAGGCGAGGGTCAATGCCAGGTTGCGCCAAATGTTCTGACCGGTCTCTGCAAGGAGGAATCGTGTTTTTGCGATCATCGGTACTGACCTCCGGACTGATCGCGAATGATCTTGCCGTCGCTCAGCTCGATCACACGGCGTCGCATCGTGTCGACGATGCCGCGATCGTGTGTGGCCATCACGACGGTGGTGCCCGTGCGGTTGATTCGATCGAGCAAGCGCATGATTCCTACGGCGGTATCGGGGTCGAGGTTGCCGGTTGGCTCGTCGGCCAGGAGAATCAGCGGCCGGTTCACGAATGCGCGAGCAATAGAGACTCGCTGCTGCTCGCCGCCGGAGAGTTCGTCCGGCAAACGATGCGACTTCTCCGACAGACCAACAAGGTCAAGAATTGCTGGTACCTGCTGCTCAATGACGTGGCGCGGCCGACCAATAACTTCGAGTGCAAAGGCGACGTTTTCGGCCACGGTTCGCTTCGGAAGCAGCCGGTAGTCCTGGAAGATGCAGCCGATATTGCGGCGCAGGAACGGGACCTTCCAACTCGACAGGCCAACGATGTCTTTGCCAGCGACATAAACCTTGCCGGTGGTTGGCTTCTCTTCGCGATTGAGCAAACGAATGAACGTCGACTTGCCCGAGCCAGACGCACCGACCAAGAAGACGAACTCGCCCTTCTCGATCTCCGCGTTGGCATCGATCAGCGCAGGAGAATCCGCGCTGTATTCCTTTGACACGTTCTCGAGACGGATCATGACGACTGTTCACCTTCAGCGCGGTTCCACCGCAGGTAGGACTCCATAAAGGGGTCGAGGTTGCCGCCCAGGACGGAGTCGACATTACCCGTTTCATGCTCGGTACGGAGGTCCTTGACCATTTGATATGGCTGGAGGACGTACGAACGGATCTGCGACCCAAACCCAACGTTGCTTTGTTCACCGCTGATCGCAGCGATTTCGGCGTCACGCTTTTGCCGCTCGAGATCGAGCAATTTCGCCGCCATCATCTGCATTGCCTTGTCCTTGTTCTGATGCTGGCTGCGTTCGTTCTGGCACTGGGTAACCGTGCCGGTCGGGATGTGCGTAATTCGAATGGCCGAGTCCGTCACGTTCACGTGCTGGCCACCGGCTCCCGAGGAACGGAAGGTGTCGATTCGGAGGTCCTTCTCATCGATGTCGATCTCGCTCGTCATCTCCTCGAAGAACGGCGTCACCTGCATCGCCGAAAATGCTGTTTGACGTTTACCTTCGTTGTTGAACGGGGAGATGCGGACGAGGCGGTGCACCCCATGCTCACCCTGCAAGAGCCCGTAGGCGTGACGGCCCTTGATCATGAACTCCGCAGAGGAGATGCCGGCTTCGGTGCCGTCGGATGCATAGAGCAGCTCGTAGTCAAAGCCTCGGTTGTCGGCCCAGCGCTGATACATGCGTAGGAGCATCTCGGCCCAGTCTTGAGCGTCGGTACCACCCTCGCCGCTCTTGATCTGGCAAACGGCGTCTCGCTCATCGAACTCTCCGGTAAATAGAGCCCGGAGCTCGAGCGCATCGAGCTTCTCCCCCATCGAGGTAACCGTGTCGTTCACTTCGGCGAGGAGGGTTTCGTCGCCTTCCTCGGTCGCCATTTCCACCAGCGTCTCGGCGTCTTCCAAACTGGCCGCAAGACCGTCGAAGAGCGCAATGTCGTCGTTCACCGACGACAACTCGGTTTGGACCAGACGGGCAGCGTTCGCATCGTCCCAGAGGTCCGGACGCGACATTTCGGCCTCGAGCTGAGGCTGACGAGCGCGCTGCTCATCGATCCGCAAATACCCGGCGGCCTCGTCGAGGCGTGTCCGGAGCGCGGCGAATATGTCGGTGAAATCCTGCATGTGATGTCTGGCTCAGCGTCCGTGGCAGTGCTTGAACTTCTTGCCCGTTCCGCACGGGCAGGGTTCGTTGCGACCGACGTTCTCGAACTCGGTATTGACCTTTGGGGCTGGTGCCGCCTCAACAACTTCGTCTTGCTTCTCGGTGGTTGCTTCGGTGCTGCCTCCACCTGCTGCAGCCTTGGTTGCTTTGGCCTCGACGACGGGTGCGGTCGGTGTCTCCTCGGCGTCGGGCTCTTTCTCTTTAACCTCGACGTGCATGATGTAGCGCACGAATTCGGAGTCGATGTTCCCGATCATCTCGCCAAACATCTCAAAGCCTTCACGCTGCCACTCGGTGGCCGGATCTTTCTGACCCATTGCCCGAAGATGAATGCCTTCGCGCAAGTAGTCCATCGCGTAGAGGTGATCGCGCCAACGCTGATCAATCAAGCGCAACATGATCTGGCGCTCGACCTGGCGCATGGTGTCCTCGCCGACCGTTTCCTCCCGGTTCTCAAAGCGTTCGATGGCGTCGGTAGCGAGTGTCTGATAGAGGGCCGCCGATGATGGTTCTTCGGCGAACTGGTCGGCATCGAGCAGGGTCGGCCAGTAACCCTGAACCTCAGATTCGAGTGTGTCGACGTCCCATTCTTCGGGATGTTCGGCGGAAGCGTGGGTCTCGACGAGTCCATCGACAACCTCGCCGATCGCTTCGATCGACGTGTCTCGAAGATCTTCGCCTTCCAAGATGTTGCGGCGGCGCTCGTAGATAACCTTGCGCTGCTCGTTCATGACCTCGTCGTATTTGAGGACGTTCTTGCGAACTTCGGCGTTCTTGGCCTCGACGGTGTTCTGCGCCCGCTCGATGGCCTTGGTAACCATCTTCGCTTCGATCGGCACGTCCTCGGGGAGCGCCCGATCCATCACATAATTCATTGCGCCCGTAGCGAACATACGCATGAGCTCGTCCTCGAGGGACAGATAGAAGCGGCTCTCACCCGGGTCGCCCTGACGGCCGGAGCGTCCACGCAGCTGATTGTCGATGCGGCGGCTCTCATGGCGCTCGGTGCCAAGCACATACAGTCCGCCGAGCTCGCGAATCCGATCACCATCGATGGTGCACTGCTCGGTGTATTTCTCGAGCAGGTCGGCGTAGCGAGCCTCATACTCTTCGGTACCTGGCTCGAGCTGCTCACCGCGGGCGTCGCGGTCAGCGAGGCCTTCGGGGTCGCCACCGAGCTTGATGTCGACACCACGGCCCGCCATGTTGGTCGCGACCGTGACACCGTGAAGGCGACCGGCCTGGGCAACAACATGCCCCTCGGAAGTGTGTTGTTTTGCGTTCAGCACGGTGTGCTTGATGCCCCGTTTTTCGAGCAGCCGGCTGAGCTTTTCAGACTTCTCGACCGAAACGGTACCGACGAGAACCGGCTGACCGCTTGCGCTCCGCTCTTCGATGTCATCTGCGACGGCATCGAACTTTCCGTCCTCGCTCTTGTAGATGAGATCGGCTTGGTCTTGACGGATGACCGGAAGGTTCGTCGGGATCTGGGCGACCTGCAGCCCGTAGGTTCCTGCGAGTTCGGCGGCCTCGGTCTGGGCGGTACCCGTCATGCCCGCGAGCTTTTCGTACTGGCGGTAATAGTTCTGGAGGGTGATCGTTGCGAGGGTCTGGTTCTCCTCTTTGATCTTCACCCCTTCTTTGGCTTCGACTGCCTGGTGAAGGCCATCGGACCAACGACGACCATCGAGGACACGGCCGGTGAACTCGTCGACGATCTTTACTTCGCCACCATCGACGAGGTACTCCTTGTCACGCTTGTAGAGCTCTTTGGCTTTGAGCGAAGCAAGTAGTTGGTGGACGAGGTTTGCGTTTGCTGATGCGGGGTCGTAGAGGTTATCGATCCCGAGCGCACCCTCGACCGCGTGGATGCCGGCTTCGGTGGGCGCAACGATGCGCTTTTCTTCGTCGACGTCATAGTCGACATCTCGCTGCAGAGAGCGGGCGATGCTTGCGAACTTGTAATAGATCTGCGCCGCGTCTGCGACGCGACCCGAAATGATCAGCGGGGTTCGGGCCTCATCGATAAGAATCGAGTCGATTTCGTCGACGATGCAGTACTTGTAGCCGCGCTGGACTCGAGCAGCGGCGGTCATTGCCATGTTGTCGCGCAGGTAATCGAACCCGAATTCGTTGTTGGTTCCGTAGGTGACGTCCGCTGCGTACTGTTCGCGCTTGAATGTCGAGTTTCGGTTTCCCGGGACGATCAGGCCAACGCTCAGCCCGAGCCATCGATGCAAGCGACCCATGTTCTCCGAGTCGCGCGTTGCCAAGTAGTCGTTGACGGTGACGAGGTGCATACCTTCGCCGGTAAGGCCGTTGAGATACACGGGAAGGGTGGAGACGAGCGTCTTGCCCTCACCGGTACGCATCTCGGCGACCCAGCCGAGGTGCAGGGCCAGGCCGCCCATGAGCTGAACGTCGTAGTGGCGCATGCCGAGGGTTCGAACCGACGCCTCGCGAACGACGGCGAACGATTCGACGAGCAGGTCGTCGAGTGTTGCGCCGTTCTCGAGGCGCGTCCGGAACTCGCCTGTCTTGGCCTGCAACTCTTCGTCGGAGAGTCGCTGCATCTCTGGTTCGAGCGCCGTGATGTCGGGCACGATGGCCTCGAGGGCGCGGAGCTTCTTGCCTTCACCGCTTCGGAGAACCTTTTTGAACATGCTCATAGCGGTTCAATGCTACTGGCGCCACCCCTCGGCACTGCGTCACTAGCGATGTTCTCGCCAAACGTTTAGCTAGGCGGCGTCGATTTGACCTATATCGCCATCATCACGGATGTACACGACGGCGGATCTGTTCGTCTCTGCGTTGGTGAACAGGAAGAAGTCGTGGCCGAGCAATTCCATCTGGAGCACGGCTTCTTCAGCCGTCATGGGTTCGATGGCGAACTGCTTCTTCTTGACGATCTGGGCGACGTTGTCGTCCCCATCGGGCAGATCTCCCGAGATTGGCAGCGGGTCATCGAGGCGAATCGACTGTTCGCCATTGTTCTCGTGTCGATGCAACTTTGTCTTGAGCTTGTGGAACTGGTGCTCGAGCTTCTCGGTCGCGAGGTCGATGGCAGTATAGGGATCGGGCGCCGTGACCTTCGTGCGGACGTGGTGTCCGTGGCCTTCGACGGTGACCTCGCAGATCTCCTTGTCGGTGATCCGAGGATTTCGTTCCTCGCAGAAATGCACATCAGCTCGTTCCAACCCGGGGACATACTTGTCGAGGCGGCTGAGTTTCGATCGGGTTAGGTCTTGCAACCGATCGCTCACCACTGTCCGACGAGAGCTGATGTTTACCTGCATGGGCAACCTCCGGGTCATTCTCAATTGTGGGTACTGCTGTGACATTCGACACTATCGCATCTTCCCTTGAGACGGAAATGTCTTTAGAACTATTCGGCTCTGATTGCGGCTCCTGCGGCTATCGGCCCATCAAAAATGGGAGCAGGAGTGGCGGCCAAAGCCACGAATGAGACGCTTCGGGCTCCTGCGAGTCCGAGCGTTAGGGCACACGAGACGGCGGTCGCTCCGGTGGTGACGACGTCGTCGACGAGCAGGATTCGTTCCGGCACCCGGTCGGCGGCTCGGAACTCGACGCCTTGTCGTTCGGCGCGAGGTCGTCCCATCTGGGCACCGTCGTCTACCCGGCTGAGCGGCGTCGCCAGTGGAACGGCGAGCTTCCTCGACAGACGTTTAGCCATGAGCTCGGGAATATCGAAGCCACGCTCGCGCCGTCGTTCGGGGTGCGATGGTACGGCCACGATCGCATCGAAATCATCGGGAACCGACGCGGCGAGTGCGTCCACCAGCGGCCCGAGCACCTGGCGGTTGTTTCTGAATTTGAGCGCTTGCACGATCTTCGCGCCGACACCGGAGTAGCTACAGAGCACCGACGATGACTTGACCGCAAGCAGGGGCGGAACCACCGCTGGTTCGAGGGCGTCGACACACGTCGAGCAAATACCGTTAGCCGTGGCACCGCACGAGGCACACGAACTGTGAAAGAGCCGCATGACGACACCATAGGGACGCCCACTGACACGATCCCCAGCCGCAACATAACGGTCACATGGTCGCGCGACGCCCGGAACAATCCGAGCGTCACGAGTCACACCAAACCACAGAGCGTGAGCACCACCATCGAGGCCCGACCAGCCCTCAGAGTCTCACCCATTCGGCAGACAGGACGAATGTGTTCGGGCGCCCAGCCTCCGTGGCGCCTGAACGGCCGCCGCCGTTCGTTCCTTCATCGAGTTCGAAGCTGCGAAGCCGGTTCTAATACCGGTAGTGGTCTGGCTTGTATGGGCCCTCGACTGGCACGCCGATGTAGTCGGCTTGTTCTTGGCTCATCTCGGTGAGACGGACGCCGAGGTGGTCGAGATGCAAGCGGGCGACCTTCTCGTCGAGCTGCTTGGGAAGCACGATGACCTCC
>CALBVK010000409.1 GCA_937969345.1 uncultured Acidimicrobiales bacterium | reverse complement strand
CCGTTCGCTTCGATGCTGTCTCGAACTCGACCCGATGGCCCCATCGGGTCATCGATCGACACAATATTCGAGTCCTCACGCTGTGGGTGGGTGCTGTCTGCAGCGGATGCGGCGCCGATCGTCGCGAGCAGCGCTGCAAGGATTACGCCAACCACTAACGAGGTCAATCCGATCGAAGGCAGGTGGTTGTGAGATTTCATGCGAACGCTCATACCTGGAAGGTAAATGCAGAGCATGCAGCCAGCGAGAGTCTTTCGGCACAGTTTGGCCTACTAATCTCGGCGATGTGTTCGCGCGCTGTTAGTACTCGTCGTAGACGCCAGTCTGGGCGCCCGTAATCGAGTAGCCGGCTGTGGCGAGATCGGTTTCGGCGCCGTCGACGGCCAAGGTTCCAGCGACCCACACTGCACCCCACGACTCTTCGATGGTGAGGCCTTCGCCGTCCTGCAACGTCACGATGATCGTTTGGTTGACCGGCGGCGGCGGAACGTGAATGCATGCGCCGAAGTACGGGACGAGCAGGAACTCGGTGATGATGTCGTCCTCGTAGGTGAGCGGTGCGACGAAACCTGCGAGTTGAACGACGTCTCCGTCGACGTCGGGGTTCACGGGTTGGTTGTCGAACTCGGCTTGTAGCTCTGCGAAGACTTCGTCGGCTTCAGGCGAGCCTGGCTCGACCTGCGCAATACGTTCGTCGAACCGCGCCGAAATCTCGGCAGCGGTAAACCCGGGCGGGATGAGGTAATCCCAGTCGATCGCCTCGAATCCTTCGGGTGGCGGTGTGGCCTCGGGCCGTTCGCGGCCCTTGAGGAGGTATTCGTCGAGGGTGGCCCCGTATGCGGCATCCTCAGGGTTCTCGGGTTCGGCCAGCGCCCGGGAAACGTCGTCCGTTGCAGGGTCGGCGGTTTCGTTCACCACGGCGTCACTCGCCGCCGTGTTATCGATGGCGGTGTCGACGGGGGCGGCAAGCGGCGCGACACTGCTCGTGGTCTCTGCGGTTGAACCACACGCTGCCACGACGATCGCAACGGCACACAGCACCGCGGTGCGCATTCGTGGCGGCCGGGCAACGGCTGATGGGGGGTGCGTGGTCATAGGTAGAGGTATCGAGTCAACAGATTCATACTTTGAGTGCCAATCCGTCCTGGATCGACCGACGGTACGCGACGATACCAGGGATGAGCGCGACGACTCCGGCACCGATGATCACAGCTCCGAGGATCGAGAGCTGGGTCGCGTCGAGCCACGTCACCGCCAAATCGACCCCGGTCCGACGAGCGATCATCGGCCGGGCCGCAAAGAGCAGGCCGTAGAACAGGCCGACTCCGGCGACACACCCAGCCGTAACGACCAAGAGCGTTTCGAGAAGGATGAGGGAGACCACATGACTCGCCCGCGCCCCGATCGATCGAAGCACCGCGATCTCTCGTCGGCGCTCGTTCAGCGTTGACAGGATCGTCGTCAACATGCCGAGCAACCCGACGATTAAGACGAAGCCAGAGATGACGAACAGGACTTGTTCGATCGTCGAGATCGTGCGCCAGAACTCGGCGAGCGTCGCACCGGGCAGGATCGCCGACATTGGCTCGTCGGGGTACTCGTTGATCTCCCGCTGCACGCGGAACGTCTCCGCCCGGTTGTCCAGGCCAACGAGGAACGCCGTGATCGACGTTGGGGTGAGGTCGAGCAACAGCGCTTGCTCTGCGTTGAGCTCCACCCCAGAGCGGCCACCGCCTTGCCAGTCGACATGGATCGCCTCAATCCCAGCGAGGCTGACGTGGACCGTGCGATCCACCGGCGTCCCCGTCTTCTCGAGGATTCCGACGACGGTAAAGGGCTTGTCGTCGTGTTCGGCAAAGTCGGCCGAGACCAGCCCGTGGGCGATGATGATCTCATCGCCGAGTGCATAACCGAGGTCGTTGGCAACATCGGCCCCCAGCACCGTGTCATACACACCGTCGAATCGCTGCCCTTCGCCCACCACGAGCGGTCGCTGGTCGCCGTATTGGTAAAAGTCGAAGTAGTCGGTGCTCGTACCCATGACTCGGAAGCCACGGTGCGAATCGCCAAGCGAGATCGGCACTGTCCACGCCACGCCGTCCTGGTTTGCGATCGATTCATAGGTTTCCCAGGACACGTTGTTCGTGGCGTTGCCGATGCGAAACACGCTGTACAACAACAGATTGGCCGGTGAGCTGCGGGCGCCGACGATCAGGTCGGTTTGGGAAACGGTGTTGACGAAGCTGCTCCGCGATTCCTTGCGAATCTTGTCGACTCCGACCAGCAGCGTCACGCTGATCGCGATTGTAAAGACGGTGAGAAGCAGACTCGTGCGTCGAAACCGGGCGCTCTTGATGGCGATTCGTAGGACGTTCACGAAGCCAACTCCTGATCGGCGTCGGGGGCACGAAGCTCGATGGTTCGCGAGAAGCGATCGGCGAGCTGCGGGTCGTGGCTCACAAATACCAGGGTGCAACGCTGAGCTTCAGCCTCGCGGAAGAGCAGGTCGAGAAAGCGATCTCTGTTGTCGGCGTCGAGCGCAGAGGTTGGCTCGTCGGCGATGAGTATCTCCGGGCCGCCAATCAGCGCTCGGGCCACCGCAACACGTTGCTGCTGCCCCACGCTCAACCGATTGACCTGAGCATCATGAAACCGTTCGGCCAGGTTCAGCGCATGCAGCAGACGACGAGCGGTCGCCTCGACGTCGCCGTCGGCGGCCGCTCGGTCGCGTTTGCGGTCAGAAAATGAGCATGCGAGCGTGACGTTCTCGAGCGTAGTGAGATACGGGAGCAGGTTAAACTGCTGGAAGATGACCCCGATGTGATCCGCTCGGAACTGGTCTCGGCGGCTGGCGGACAGTTCGGACAAGTCTGTACCCAGGAGCCGAACCGAACCGCTCGTCGGTGTGTGCACACCTGCGAGCAGGTTGAGCAGGGTTGTCTTTCCGCTTCCGCTGGCACCGCGCACGAACAGGTGCTCACCGGCCTCGAGGCGCAGATCATCGATCGAGATGAGGTCCTCGCGTTGGCCCGGCCACCGAAACCGGACACCATCGAGACAAAGAACGGCGCCTTGGTGAGCGGCGTTCGTGTGAGACGGGTTGACCTCGGCGCTCAAGGCTGGAGACGCAGGGTTGTTTCTGCTGGAGAAAGCTCGGCTGAGGACTGCTCCGTTTCCGAGACCCACTCTGCATCGATGTCCTCGAACCCGGGAAACGCTGCGAACAGGGAGCTGAAGTCGACCTCGGTGATCTCGGCTGGCTCGCTGCAGGAGAATGTCCACGAGACGGTGATCTCCGAATGACTCCCGTCGCGTTCGATCTCGGTCGACGCCGGTTCGGTGAGGTCGCAACCGGCTTCATCGTTGATGACCACAACGCCGTCAGCGGTTATTGCTTCGGTCCGCTCGGTGGCTGTAGCCAGGTCCTCATCGGTCTCGGGCTCGTACTCGAAGCCAAACACGTTCTGGGTGGGGCTGATCAGATCGATCACGATGTCGGAGCCAATCCA
>CALBVK010000408.1 GCA_937969345.1 uncultured Acidimicrobiales bacterium | reverse complement strand
GCCGACGCGTCGGCGACCAACAGTTCGAGCGCTCCAGCGAAACCGTCGAGCAACCGTTCGGCGCTTTCCCGACCAACGGTCGAGCCCCGGTATTCACAACCGAGCTCGATCTTCTCTCCGCGGATCTGCACAAAGAACGTGAGGTCATTGACCGCAGTGCCAGACGACAAGATGCGATGTTCGACCGGCTCGCCGTCGAGCACAGCAGGGGCAAGGTCTTCGACGGCCAACATGATGCGGCCGGTTGGGCCGGCGATTCCGCGGGAACGAGCGGAACGAATGATCGAACCAAACGGGACCGCCCGATGCTCGAGACCAACGGCCAGCGTGTCGCTCACCGACTCGGCCAAGGTCTGCATGGTTACGTCGCGTTGCACATCGATCAACAACGGAAGCGGGTTCAAGAAGTAGCCGACGACGTCGGCGATAGCAGGATGATCTCGAACCGACGACGTGATCGTGAGTTCGAGCAAATCAGCATCGTGGTATGGCCGCATCGCTGCACCGAGAGCGGTCAACGCATTCGCGAACGGTGTCGTCGCAGGAGCCCGACGCAGTTCGCTCATCGAAATGTCCGACTCTCGATGCACGTAACCATCGGGCTCGTCGCCGCGGCCCCGAAGCAAGAGCTCGCCCGGGGTCGTCTGCGGGTTCCACACCGTGTCTGCGTCAGCCGTTCGGTCGCGTTGCCACAAGGCATGTTCGGCATAGGTCGCGCCCAGCTCGGGAAGGTCTTCGCCCCGATATGCGAGGTCGATCTGGTTCCACAACACATCGAGCGAACCTGCGTCGCTCACGATGTGGTGCGTCCGGAGCAACACCGCCCGGCGTCCACGGTCGGTTGGATGATCACTCGTCAGGTGATGGACGGTCATGAGACGACCGTTCACCAAGTCGAACTGCGTGCCGTTGATGTGCTCGGCAAGCCGCTCCAACGGTGCAACCTCAGAAGAGCTCTCGGCAATCCACACCGCAGACGAGACCGGCAACTCATGACGGCGAGAACCGTAGGACGTGTGCAACGTGGGTTGGTGAGCAACGACGAGCCGAACCGCGTCGTTGAATCGCTCGATGTCGACATCGGCTGGCAAGAAGTACAAACGTGCCACGTTGTAGCGAAGGTCGCTTTGGTCCCGGCGCCACTCGTACAACATCGCCTCTTCGCCAGCGGACAGCGGCAGGAGGGCGTGCTCGCCGAGACGTGGGATCTCGAGGCTCTCGCGAACCGTCGTCGTGCCGTCGGCGATCGGCGCGTCCGGGTCGACCGAGGCGAGTTCGCCATCGACGTGGCTCGCAAGTTCGGCCACTGTTCGTTTCGTGAATGCGAGCGACTCTGGGATCACGACATCGAAGTGGTCACTGATTCGGACGATCATCTCGAGTGCGTGCAATGACGTGCCACCGAGCGCAAAGAAGTCGTCGGTTGCGCGGACATCGCCAAGACCGAGGACCGTTCCCCAGACCGACGCGATGTGGACCTCGGTATCGGTCGTCGCGGCACGGCCCGAGCTGGACAATGGCGACGGGCGGCGAAGAGCAGGCGCCGGAAGGGCGGCCATGTCGACCTTGCCGTTGGTGGTCAACGGAATCGAGTGGACGACTTCGATCGCCTGAGGCACGGCATGTGCCGGAAGGCCGTTGGCGAGCTCGGCGCGCAGCTCGTCGAGGTCGAGATCGTTGGAGGCCTCGACCCACAGGGTGAGCATTTCGGGTTTGCGAGGTTCGTACCCGACCTGAGCGAGCATCGAGGTAATCGCCGCAAGCTCGTCATCGTCCATTGGATCGTCGAGCTCGTAGAGCGCTTCGTCGCGCGTCTTGTGACCGAGGCGAACGTCCCAGCTGTACGGGGCGGCGTAGTTGTGGTGACCCTGCTCGAGCTTGTGCACAAAAATGCCAGCAGCGTTGATGAGGCAGTTTGTCGAACGTCCCGAGTCTGGCGGGCGCTGCCAGGTGCCGCTGCCCTCGAGCGCGCGGTACAACTCGGCAAGCTCGACATCGATGTAGCGGTAGAAGTCAATGAAAGTGATGCGATCGAAGATCGTCGCGTCCTCGAGGAACTCGACGTCCATGTTCTCCGACACCGCATCGGGGGTCGTGTGATAGACGTGCCTCGCTTCTTTGACCATCTCGTCGATCGCGTCAGGATCGAATCGATCGCTCTCGAACATGCCGGGAACAAGACGGGTCTCAAAGAACTGGCCTCGCGAGAGGCCGGTCACGATCGACCCAATACCGAGCTCCTCGGCCTTGGCGAGCGCAATGGTGTAGATCGCCTTGTAACAGCCCTGGCAGACGTTCGAGAACCGGTCGAGGCTGTCCCGGAAAATCTCGTCCATGCCCTCGACGGTCACGAACTCGTGATCGACACCAAGCGCTTCGGTGGCTCGACGGACGTTCGCCTTCGCCACCTCAGCGATGTAGCCATTGTCGAGGGTGATCGCGTAGACACGCGCACCCATCTCGACCAGCTTGTAGAGCGCGTAGGTCGAATCCTTACCGCCCGAGATCAAGTGGACGACGTCGTAGTCGCCAGTCGAACGCTCACGGGCATCAGCGAGTTCGGCTGCGAGATCGTCCTCGTTCTTGAACCATGATTCGGCCTGCGGTGCCACCAGGTCGAAGTGGTGACAGCTCGAGCACACGCCGTCGCCGTCGATGATGACATCGGGAACATCGGACCCCAGACCACAGCGAACGCAATTCTCAATTCGTTGTGTTGGATCCGGCGACCACAACCCGGCAACGGCTCGTGTCACGCCGGTGGTGGCCTGCGCGACGTGTTCGATCTCCCCAGGCTCGAGGCGAATACCCCCAACCTTGATCTGCTCGTCGATGCGACCGAGATAGACCATTCGGTCAGCGTCGAGCATCCGGACGAGGTCGCCCGTGCGATACAGCGTGTCGGTCGTGCCTGACTGTGGAATCTGAACCAGCTTTTCGGCATTGAGATCGTCTCGACCGAGATAGCCGGTCGTCATTCCGGGCCGGCTGATATAGAGCTCGCCGGCGACACCGAGCGGAACGGGATAACCGAACGGATCGAGGATCAACAGGCCAACACCAGGAGCTGGATGGCCGATCGGAACCTCGGGACCAGGGTCTGACGCCCGGTCGTAACGGTGCTCCATGCAGCCAACGACAGCCTCGGTCGGCCCGTACTCGTTGACGATCATGAGGTCGGCGCCGAGCACATCGATCAAACGGTCGGCGAGGTCGGTCATGAAGGCCTCGCCGCCAACGATCAGGCCACGCAAGGGGTGGTCGGACCCGATCATGCGAACGAGCAATTCGAGGTGCGACGGCGTGGCCTTGAGCAACGTCGCCTGATTCTGATCGACGATCTCACGAAGGGCCGGCAGCCCGCCGTCGGGATGCACGGTCATCAGACCGCCCGAGAGGAACGGCAAGAAAAGTGTCGTGATCGTGAGATCGAACGACAGCGAGGTGAACAGCGGCATGACCGGCGAGGTCGCCCCGATGTACGAGGAGTACGCAAAGCCGAGATATTCCGACAAGCCGCGGTGCGTGATCGGAACGCCCTTGGGCAGTCCGGTAGATCCCGAGGTGTAGATGACGTAGGCGAGATCGTCTGGCGATAGTTCGACGGGTGCTGGGTCGGGGTCGACCACCGGCAGCAACAAGAGCTCATCGAGGTCGGTGATGACCAAACCACAGCCCGAATCGGTGCGGATGTGGTCGCGGCGAGCGGCGGGGTACGCCGGATCGATCGGGACGAACGCAGCGCCTGCACGCTGCACGCCATGGATGGCCAACACCGCTTCGACGCTGATCGGCATCTCGACGCCGATGAGATCGCCGGGGCCAAAGCCACCTCGCCGGAGCGCGGTAGCGATCGTCTCGATTCGTGCATCGACATGGCCAGCATTGAGCTGGACTCGCCCATACTCTGGGCTCGTGTGCTGCAGCGACGGACGGTCTGCGTGGGCGCGTAGGCGCTGAGCCATGATCTCGGGTGCCGTACCGTCGATCGGCAGACCAATGCCCGGTGATGCAAACGGTGACAAGAGGAGCTTCTCGTCGTCACCGACGAGCCCAACCGTGTGCACGGCGGTATCCGCGTCGTCGAGCATGGCATCGAGGACTGCGCCGAGGTGACCGGCAGCGCGTTGACGGTGGTCGCTGTCGGCAATGCGGTGGTTGATGTCGAGGCCGAGCTCGAGGGTTCCCGAACCGTCGTAGTCGAGCGCCTGGATACGAAGCCGGTGATGTGGGTCGATGTGTCCGGGGTGGATCCAGCGCGTCGTCGCCGGAATCGAACCGAAATTACCAAGGGTCGCCCCATGCACGTTCAGAACAACATCGAAGCCCTGACGAGGACTGGTCCCGGGTAATGCCTTTGCGAGCAAGTCGAAGAAGCTCCGCCCCACCCGCTTGTGGAGCGTCGCGAACGTGTCGTCTTCGGCGATCTCGACCTGCAAGGGAAAGAGCTCGACGAGCGGGCCAATGACGGCCTTCGCCGTCTTGGTCGACCGGTGATGAATCGGCACGCCGATCGTGACCACGTCGTTGCCGAGGCGAGCGAGATACGCGGAGAGTGCCGTGGCGAGGGCGACGCTGAGCGAGAGGTCGGGGCTGAGCATCGCGAAACGGTCAGCGAGCAAGGCGTCGAGACGGTCCTGACGGCCGGTGGACATGTCGACCGAGACGCGTTCGGCGACACTGGTTGGACCAGAGTCGGGGCGATATGCCGACGTGGGCAGCGCTTCAGGCGCGAGTGCCCATGCGTCGCGAGCTTTCTGATGCCGAGGCGAGTCCTGCTGAGCGGCGAACTCGGCCCAAACATCGGCGTACGACGGTCCCGGAACATAGGTGCCGTGGTAGTGATCTGCGACCGCGTTGAAGAAGTTGGCCGAACTCGCGGCGTCGATCACGATGTGATGCACGTTTACAAACCATGCCCACGACGATTCTGACGACGACTCGCTGGCAGGGCCGAGATCGATCAACACCGACTCGTATGCGGCAACGGACAGGTCGATCGGAGTGGCGATGCGTTGCTGCATCCACTCCTCGAGCTCGTGTGGCTGCAATCGAACAACGGTGCATGGCGACGTCGGGGCAGCGGCGACCGTCGGATGCGGAATGCCATCGAGTTCACGAATGACCGTGCGCAACGCGTCGCTGTCGGCCACGACGGCATCTACCGATGCCAAGAAGCGCCCAGGGTCGATCGCCCCGTCGAAACGGGTGATCAACGCCATGTTCTGATGTGGGGAATCCGGTTGGAGCCGCTGGGACGTCCAGATCAGTTCCTGCGCGGGCGTTAACGACCGGCGCGGCTGAAGGTGTACCGAGTTCAACGTGGAATTCCCATCCGTCATGGAGTTAGGCGCTCACTCGAGCATCGAGATAGGCGGTCATCTTGGCCACGGTCTGGAAGTTCTCGAGCGTGACGTCGCCCGGATCGACCGTTACGCCGGTCTGCTCCTCCATCCAGTGGGTGATTCTGATGACCCCAAGGCTGTCGACAGCACCGCTCAGTAGCAGGTCGGTGTCGTTGTCAACCTCGACCTCATCCATAACGATTTCGTCTTGAATAAAGCGGGTGAGTGCTTCGGTAAAGCTCATGAAGCTGGTTCTTTCAGGGTTGAGACCGTGTATTCACGGAGAACACGGCGGTCGAGTTTGCCACTACCGGTGAAGGTCGCAGCATCGATTCGCACGGTACGAGTAGGTACGGCATAGGCGGGTAGTACAGATGCAGCCGAGCGAAGAAACTCGGCCTCATCGAAGTTGGAAGAAGCACCGAGAAGGCCAGCCACCAACTCGTCCTCCCCCGATTGTGCACGAAGCACCCCAACAACGACATGGTCGGCGCCATCGAGCTGTTCGAGCTCGAGCTCGATTCCCTCAAGCTCAATGCGGAACCCTCGGACTTTGATCTGATGATCGACCCGGCCAAAGAACGCAAGCTCCCCCGCTTCATCGATCGAGATGAGGTCCCCGGTCCGATAGAACCGTTTGCCGTCCAGCTCCTTGAGGACCCGGGCGTTGACCTCGGGCCTGTTCCAGTAGCCCTCCATCAGCTGCGGGGTATGTGCCCACATTTCGCCCATCTCGCCGACGCCAACCTCGTTCTCCGGATCCGGTGTGTCGGCGTCGACATCGATCACCCGAATGTCGGAGTGGTCGAGTGGAAAGCCGACCGATAGCGGCGAGTCGGGGTCTGGAGCGGTCTCGAAGATCGCGAGAGAACATTGGTTGGTCTCGGCGGGACCAAAGATGTTGCCGAAGCGCGCATTTGGCGCGTGTTCCATCATCTGCCCGATGACCCTGGGTGAGATGACCTCGCCGCCAAAGTGCACCCACCGAAGCGCGGACAGATCTCGGTTCTCCAGGTCGCCTCGCAGGACGAGCTGATGGAGCAGGAACGGCACGGAGTACCAGTAGGTCACGGCCTCGTCTTGCAGCAGTTGGGAGTGACTCGCTGGCAGTCGCTGGTATGCCTCGTTGATCACGATGTTCGTCGCCCCAGCGAGCGGTACCGACCACAACGAATGCGTCGAGATATCGAAATGGTGCGGGGCGATGTCGCTCACCCG
>CALBVK010000407.1 GCA_937969345.1 uncultured Acidimicrobiales bacterium | reverse complement strand
ATGTTCGACGCCGACCCAGACAAGTACGCGCCAGCCTTCGGAGGGCACTGCGCAGTTGCACGGGTCTTTGGAGCGGAGCTCAAAGGTTCGGCCAAACGCTGGCACATCAAGGACGACAGGTTGTACATCAACAAGAACCTGCTGGCGTCATCGATGTTCGGGCCGCTCGCTGACCGTATTCAGAAGCTCGACGAAACCACATGACGACCGCACACGCACGAAAAGGCTGCTGTTAAAACAGGAGGCGGAGCGCCCCATTCGGTTAGCACAACCAGTCGTCGGGATTGCCTGACGCAAGAAGCGTGTCCAGATCGGGCATGTCGACGTAGAGGCGTGTCCCTTGATTTTCTACGCCGTATCGGCGAGGCGTCGGTCGAGGTGGCGGATCTCGGCGGGGTTGCGGGCGAGCAGGCGCGCTTGGGCGAATGCAGCCCTCGCAGCGTTGACGTTGCCAGCCATGACGAGCAGCTCGGCCTGTGCCGCATGGAACAGGTGATAGTCGGCGAGGTCGTCGCTCTGGGGCAAGGCATCGAGGCCGGCCTGTGGACTCTCGGCCATGCCGATTGCAACCGCTCGGTTGAGTGCCACGATCGGTGATGGGTCGATCATGACCAAGCGGTCGTACAAGGCCGCGATGCGTGTCCAATTGGTGTCGGCAGGGTCGCCAGCGTTGGTGTGGTACCCGGCGATCATCGCCTGCATTTGATAGCGGCCCGGAGCGTTCAACGCCATCGCCTCACGCAAGGCGGCGTTACCTTGCTCGATCTCTGGTTGATGCCAGCTGGTGCGGTCCTGGTCGGGTAACAGCACGAGGTCGGCGTTGGCGTCGAGCCGTGCGTCGCTTCGCGCGTGGTGGAAGAGCTCGAGTGCGAGGAGGCCGTGGACTTCGGCGTGGTCGGGTAGCAGGTCGAGAAGCGATCGCGTCAGTCGCAATGCCTCTTCACAGAGATCGACTCGCATTGGCTCGGCATCTTCGCCTCGGCCGAGGTACCCCTCGTTGAACACGAGGTAGAGCACGCTCAGGACCGCATCGAGCCGGTGCTCGAGATGTTCGGGCATGTGCAGCGGTATTGCGGCGTCGCGGATCTTGGCTTTGGCTCGCGAGATGCGTTGGGCCAGGGTCGGTGTGGGGACCAGGTAGGCGGCGGCGATCTCGTCGGTGGTAAGGCCGGCAATCAGCCGCAGCGTCAACGCAACTTGGGCGTCGGTGCCAAGTGCTGGGTGACAGCACAGGAACATCAGGCGGAGCTGATCTTCCGACAGGTTCGGATCGGTGATCGGGTCATCTACAAGAAAGGTGTCGTGCATAGTGGTGGTCTCATTCGGATCGGCATGCAGCTCGGGCGCCGCTTCCCGTGTCCGGCGGCGCTCGACGTCGAGGCGTCGGACACGATCGATGGCTCGACGGGTCGCAACCCGATTGAGCCACGCGCCCGGGTTGTCCGGCACGCCTTGGGTGGGCCACTGCTTGGCGGCCTCAGCCAGCGCATCAGCAACAGCGTCGTCGGCGAGGTGCAGATCGCCGAACCGCCCAGCCAGTAGCGCCAGCACACGAGGTGCATCGTGGCGCACTAGCTGGGCGAGCTCAGCGTCGATGTTGTCCATCTCCAAGTGTTCGATCAGGCCTCGGGACGGAAGGCGATAGGTCGAACTTCGAACGAGCCGTAGGGGATTGGAACCTTGGCGGCAATGGCGAGTGCCTCGTCAAGGTCGGCAGCTTCGATGACGTAGTACCCGCCGAGCTGTTCCTTGGTCTCGGCGTACGGGCCGTCGGTCATCGTGTTGCCCTCAGGTGATTTGTGCAGCGTGGTCGCTGTGGCCGTTGGGGCAAGGCTGGCGCCACCGATCATGTGGCCACCCTCGGCGAGCTCGGCGTTGAAGGCCATCCATTCGCCCATCATCTCGTCGAACTCTGGTGTTCCCGGCGCAAAGTCCGGAGCAGCGCTTTCGTCGGAGTGAAGAAGGATCATGTATTCCATTGTGTTTTCTTTCTGTTTGGTTGACGACGTTAGTCGTTGGTGATTTGTGGTTGAAGGTTGGGTGGGCAGTGCTTAGGCGGTGGCGAGGCGCTCAAGGTTGTTGAGCGTGATTTCCATGCCGTTGGTGATGTTGGCTGCTCGATCGGTCACGCCGGCCTTCTTTTGTGCCCGGCGAATGAACCACGGCGATGCCTTGTCCTGACGAACGGACTCGACGACGCGGGTGCCGCCCTCGACGGCGTGGAACTCGTATCGCCACGTCGGACCGAAACTCATCGGCACTTTGAACTCGAAGACCTGGCCACGCTCGGCCGCGGTGACCGTTGGCTTGGTGCTCCACTTGCTCTTGCCGAGCTCGTTCTCGCCCTTGAATCGTGCGCCGACCTCGGGGCCAGCGGTCTTTCCGACCCATTCGGCTCCCCGGCATTCCGGGCTCAGCTCACCGATGCGGCCAACATCGGTGACGATGTCGTAGAGGGTCTCGGGCGACGCTGGAATGGTGCGCTCTACGGTTGCGGTGATTGGCTGGTGCTTGCTCATGATGTGCTCCTCGTGGGTGTTGGAAACCGGCTTTTCCGGTCCCTTTGCCCACTTGTCGCAGCACACTCAGCAATTCGACAGAGAAATCTAGAATTTCTTCGAATTTCTTTTTGGGGCCCTCGAATAAGCCCGTTGGAACGGCCTCGCCAGCCGCCGAGGGAGCTATGCCGATGCGATCGATTTCTTCGGGTCGAAGAACGGCCGCTCCACGACTGTTGCCGACCGTGGCCCGGTGTTCGAGTCGATGTCGACGGCGGTGCCGAGCGAGGCACGTTCGGTTGTGATCATCGCAAGGGCGATGTTCTTGTCGAGTCGCGGTGAGTGGACAGCGGAGGTGACTTTGCCCACGGTCTCGCCGTCGACGGTGATTGGCCAGAACGATGTGTTCGGTCCGTCGAGTGGGCTGCCGTCGATCACGAGGCCGACCTGCTTGCGCGAGACTCCCTGTTCGGCAATCTGTCGAAGGGCCGCCTTGCCGATGAAGTCGGCTTCCATGTCGAGGCTGACGAGTCGGTCGAACCCGAGCTCGAATGGGTTGGTGTGGATGTCGGCATCGGCGTGATAAGAGAGCATGCCGCCTTCGATGCGGCGGATCGATGACGTATGGCCGGGCTGCAACCCAAAGGGCTCGCCTGCGGCCATGATGAGCTCCCACAGTTCGTCGCCCCGGGACCCGTCTCGTAGGTACAGCTCGTAGCCCAGCTCGCTCGACCAGCCGGTCCGAGAAACGATGAGCGGAATGCCCTCGAGCTCGACCTCGCGTAGCCAGTAGTACTTGAGGTCGTGGATGTCGGCGCCGAACAGCGCTTCCATCACCGCGCCCGACTTCGGCCCTTGTAGCTGCAGCGGAGACACGTCGGGTTCGGCGATCGTGACGTCCAAGCCCGAGTTGACGGCCACGCCTTGGGCCCAGAGCAGCACGTCGCTGTCGGCGAGCGAGATCCAGAAATGGTTGTCGTCCAAGCGCAAGAGGACCGGGTCGTTGATCAGGCCGCCCTCGGCGTTGGTGATGAGGATGTATTTGCACTGGCCGACGGCCATCTTCGACAAGTCCCTCGGGGTGAGGAGCTGGGTGAACGCGGCGGCGTCTGGTCCGGTGATCTCGACCTGTCGCTCGACCGCAACGTCGCACAGGATGGCGTCGTTGACGAGGTTCCAGAAGTTCTGGATCGGGTCGCCGAAGTCCCGCGGGATGTACATGTGGTTGTAGACGGAGAAGCCTTGGGCTCCCCACCGCACGGTGGCATCAAAGTACGGCGACTTTCGGATCTGCGTTCCGAATCCGAAGTCTTCTCGTTGGGTCATCTACCTGTTCCTTGAGTTCGTGAAGTGGAGTTTCGACGTGGTGGTTATGCGGTGGCTTCGGCTCGCCGAGGTTCTTCCCACCCGAGCTGTGTGGAGAGGTCGTTTGCGAGGGAGAGGAGTTCCTTGCCGATCCGGTTGCGGAACGTTGGCGTGAACACCCGCACGGAGCCCGTCGCTCCGATCGACATGGTGGGTGTGCCGGCATCGGGGCCGAGGGGCACGGCCACCGAACACATGCCGCGCTCGATCTCCTCGATGCATTCGGCGTAGCCACGTTTGCGAATGAGCTCGAATTCTGCGGCAACCTCGGCCAGGTCGGTGTGCGTGAACTCGGTGTAGGCCTTGAGGCGGCCCGTCATCGTGTCGGCAACAGCGGGGGAGAATGCCGCTACCGCCTTGGAACACGAGCACGCATGCAACGGGCGCTTTCCGAGCCCAGGGTGCAGGAACGAGACACCGGTATCGGGGGTCTCGACCGAGATGATCTCGACCGCCTTGCCTCGGAGGCGCGAAAGGAAGAACGCCGCGCCGTGGGTGTCGGCTGCGTGGCGCAACACCGGAGAAATGGTTTCGAGAAGTACCTGGTCGGAGTGGTCGGGCTCGACGATCTGCTTGAGTCGGTATCCGAGGGCGAACTGACCCTTGGCCACCGGGTCGAGCAGGCCCGCTTCTGTCAGATCGCCAACCAGCCGATAGCCGGTTGGTTTGGGCAGGTCGGTGTGTGTGCAGATCTCGGCCACGGTGGCCTCACCCAGCTGTCCGACGACTTCGAGAATCATCGTGAGTCGTTCGAGGTGCACGGGCGGTTCCTTGGAAGAGGGGTCTCGGTTTACGAGAAAGGTATTCTCAGAATACGATAACGTCCGCAAAGAACGCAACCTGGGGGAGTGTCGAAAGTGGTCGATGTAGCCAATACTGAGTCGACGTGTTGCGGTCCGGGTTACGCCAGCCCAAGCGATGCGATCGCGGCGCCAACGGAGAAGCTGCTCTACACCGTTGCCCTCTACACCGGCACCGGCATTCAAAAGCCCGACTACCTCGCCACCATCGATGCCGACCCCGAGAGTCCGACCTATTCGCAGGTGATCCACCGCCTCGAGATGCCCGGCATCGGCGACGAGCTTCACCACACCGGATGGAACGCCTGCTCGTCATGTCACAACGACGCTTCGATGAGCCGCAAATACCTCCTGCTCCCCGGAGTGCGATCGAACAACATCTACGTCGTCGACACCGCAACCGATCCCAAAGCGCCATCGCTGCACACAATCATCGACGGCGATGAAATCAAAGCGAAGACCAACCTCTCTGGCCCACACACCATCCACTGCCTCGGTTCGGAGATCATCATCTCGTTCCTTGGAGACGCCAAGGGTGAAGCCCCTGGCGGCTACCTCCATGTCAACGAAGACTTCGAAATCGTTGGCCGCTGGGAGAACTCGATGGGCGACATTCCCTACGGATACGACTTCTGGTATCAGCCTCGCCACAACGTGATGATCAGCTCGGAGTGGGCGGCGCCAAACACGTTCATGCCCGGGTTCGACCTCGAAGAAGTCGGCCATCTCAAGTATGGGCGGCGCCTGCATGTGTGGGACTTCGAAAAGCGCGAGCCGGTCCAGACCATGTACCTCGGCGAGGACGGACTGCTGCCGCTCGAGGTCAAGTTCCATCACAACCCCGACAGCACCCACGGGTTCTGCTGCGCTGCGCTGAGCTCGAACGTCATCCACTTCTGGAAGGACGACGACGACAGCGAAACCGGCGTGGGGGAATGGAAGTGGGAGAAGACGGTCGACGTCGAAAACGAGCTGCACCCCGAGTGGCCCATTCCGCTGCCCGGAGTCATGTCGGCGCTGCTCGTCTCGATGGACGACAAGTACCTCTACGTCAACAACTGGCTTCACGGCGACATGCGTCAATACGACATCACCGACCCACACAACCCCGTGCTCACCGGACAGGTCTGGATGGGTGGGCTGCTCGGCAAGGCCCCGGTCGTCAACGGTGCCGAAGTCGCCGGCGGACCACAGATGTTCCAGCTGTCGCTCGACGGCAAACGCCTCTACGTCACCACATCGCTGTTCTCGACGTGGGACAACCAGTTCTACCCCGAGATCCGCACCAAGGGCGGTGTGATGGTGATGATCGACTGCGACGTCGAGAACGGCGGCATGACGATCAACGAAGACTTCATCGTCGACTTCGGCCAAGAGCCCAACGGGCCGAGTCGATGCCACGAAACCCGCTATCCCGGCGGCGACTGCACGAGCGATATCTGGCTCTGATGCGAACCTGGACCATCACCGTTGCCAACCAAGGCAATGCAACCTTCGACGTCGACGCTGCTCGGCCACTGCTCGACACCCTCGAAGAGCACGGCGTCGACCTGCCCTACGGGTGCCGCTACGGCGGGTGCATCACCTGCGCGGCAAAGGTGACGTCAGGTGAGGTCGACCAGTCCGAGCAGGTCGCGCTCAACAATCGCCAGCTCAACAACGGCTACGCCGTTCTCTGTGTTGCGCGACCACTGTCGGACTGCACCATCGAGGTCGGCGTCGAGAGCCACGACAGGCTCTACCGAAACCCATTTCTCGATCCGCTGGAGCCTCACGAGCTCAAGGCCGACATTGCACAGACAACCATGAACACAACGAAGACAGGGGAGAGCCGTGGCTGAAGCCGATCTCGAAATCGCTGAAGAAATCGAACACCGGTACCACTACGACCCGGACTACCTGGCCGAGATCCTGCGCTCGGTCAAGACCATTGCGATGGTTGGGGCGAGTGCCGACAAGACCAAATTCAGTTACGGCGTGCTCCGCCAACTGAACGAGATCGGCTACGAAATCCTGCCGGTCTCCCCAAACCCGAAGACCACCGAGATTCGCGGCCTCAAGGTCTACCGCTCGCTCCAGGAGATCGACCGTCCAATCGACATGGTCGACGTGTTCCGGCCGAAGGAAGAATTCTACGGAATGGCTGAGCAGGCGATCGGTGTGGGAGCCAAGGTCCTGTGGGGCCAGATCGGCGTGTACGACGATGCCGCCGCAGCGCTCGCCGAAGCGGCAGGCCTCAAGGTCGTGATGGACCGATGCCCCAAGATCGAACTCTTCCGCCCATTCTGGAAGCCCCGGCTCGACCTCGAGCTCAACCTTCCAGACAAGCCCGGCGCTGCACTGCCGCCTTCGTAGTCGTAGCGGTCCGCGATCTCGCCTACGGTCACGAACATGGTGAAGATCTCGGCGAATCTCGGGTTCCTATGGGTCGACCGGCCGTTGGCAGATCGCATACGAGCCGCTGGGGCAGCCGGATTCGCAGCCGTGGAGTGCCATTTTCCTTATGAACATCCGGCTGAGGCAATCCGGGAGGTTCTCGACGAGACGGGCATTCACCTCGTCGGACTCAACGTGGGCTACGGCCCCGGCGGAGTCGACGACTTCGGTCTTGCCGCC
>CALBVK010000406.1 GCA_937969345.1 uncultured Acidimicrobiales bacterium | reverse complement strand
GTACCGGTCTCGACGATGCGGCCTTCGTCCATGAACACCACTCGATCGGCGGCAGCACGGGCGAAGCCCATTTCGTGGGTGACCACGACCATGGTCATGCCGTCGTTGGCGAGCTCGAGCATGACGTCGAGCACCTCTTTGATCATCTCGGGGTCGAGCGCCGAGGTTGGCTCATCGAACAACATGACCTTCGGTCCCATCGCGAGCGAACGGGCGATCGCGACGCGCTGTTGCTGACCGCCCGACAACTGACGAGGATACGAATCAGCCTTCTCCGGGATACCCACGCGCGCTAGCTGGCGACGGGCTTCAGCCTCAGCGTCCTCCTTCGAACGCTTCCGCACCTTCTTCTGCGCCAACATGACATTGTCGATGACCGTCAGGTGCGGGAACAGGTTGAAGCCCTGGAACACCATGCCGACCTCGGCACGGACGAGATCCAGATCGGTCTTCTTGTCCATCAGATCGACGCCATCGATCGCGACCTCGCCGTCGGTCGGAACCTCGAGCAAGTTGATGCAACGCAGCATGGTCGACTTGCCACAGCCGCTCGGCCCAACGATGACAACGACCTCGCCCTCCTCGACCGTCATGTCGACGCCTTGCACCGCATGGATTGTCTTGTTGAACGTCTTGTGCAATCCCTGCACCGAAATCATGCTCATCGTTCACCTGCTCGGTCTCGGGTCATCCAGGATTCAAAGAAGGTCAATAACGTCGACAACGCCAGCACCAAGGCGAGATAGATGAACGTCATCGTGAAGAAGGCCTCGGTGAATTTGAACGACGAGGCGCTGTACTGACGGGTGCGTCGAGTGATCTCCAAGACGCCGACCACCGATAGCAACGAGGTGTCTTTCAGAATCGCAATGAAGTCGTTAGCGATGGGCGGGATGATCGACCGTGCCGCTTGAGGCATGACCACCGAGCGCATCGTCTGACGGCGGCTCAGCCCCAACGACCGACCCGCCTCGGTCTGACCACGAGCGATCGACTGGATGCCACCACGGAAGATCTCGGCCATGTACGCACCGTAAATAAGCGCCAGCGCCAGGATTGCACGCCAATCGTTCGGCACGCTGTTCTCTGCACCAACGGCTGCCGAAAGATCCGGGATGATCACCAAGGCGAGCGTGAAGATCAGCGGCAAGATCGGAATGCCGCGGACGAGCTCGACGTACGCACGAGCAATGTTGCGAGCCACCACGTTGTTCGATACCTGACCAAGGCCAGCGAGCAAGCCGAGCACAAGGGCGATAATGAAGATGTAGATCGTGCTGCGAATCGTGATCCACACACCGGGGATGATGTTGGACCACGCCAGGTCGTAGTCCTCATCAAAGAGCAGTTTGAGGCCCATCGCGACCATGACGGCGATGATGATGCCGACCCACCACGGGGCTGATTGCCACCACGCCTCTTCCTCAGCGCGACGCTTACGTGGTACGTGCGCCCGGCCGCGCGCAGCCTCAGCGCTTCCCGAAGTAGCCATGTACGTTGCTCCTACAAAACGAAAGACGGGGCACCGGACTAGCCCGGTGCCCCGCAATCGAAACACATTTATCCGTTGACTACCCCATTCAGGGGCGTTTCGACGGTGTTAAACAATTACTCGATGTCGTCGTAGGTGATGCTGAATGCACCGGAGAAGTACTCTTCGCCGAGAGCTTCCATGGTTCCGTCTGCCTTCATGGCAGAGATGGCCATGTTGAACGGCTCAACAAGGTCAGATCCCTGAGGGAAGACGAAGCCGAGCTGATCGGCGGAAAGGCTCTCGCCAACGAGGACGATGTCGTCCGCGTTCTCGCCGACGTAACCCTGACCAGCGGTCTCATCGATGATGGTTGCGCAGCTGTCGCCAATGATGACGGACTGGATAACGAATGCGAACTCGTCGAAGTACGTAAGGCGATCCTCGCCGACGATGTCGATAGCGGTTGCTTCGTTGGTGGTACCACCCTGGATAGCGACCATGCAGTCCGATGCAGCGAGCGACGCCCGGTCGGTGATCTCGTCGTTGCTGGTGTTGACGAGGATGCGCTGATCGATGTTGATGTAACCGTCAGAGAAGTCGACGATCTCGGCGCGCTCTTCGGTGATGGTGATGCCGTCAGCGGCAACGTCAAACTGACCGTTCGATACGGCGAGAATCATGCCGTCCCAGTCGGTGGTCTGGTAGTCGGGGACACAGTTCAGACGGCTGCAGATGTCGTCGATGGCTGCGTAGTCCCAGCCGCCAGGCTCGCCGGTCTCGGCGTCGATGTAGTTGAACGGCAGGTATGCGTTCTCGATAGCGATGGTGATGGTGCGGCCTTCGAGGTCGACGAGGAATTCTCCGTCGTCTCCAGCTGCTTCGTCGGTCGAGTCAGCTGCATCGGCGTCGTCGGTAGCGGTATCTGCGGTGTCGGACCCACACGCCGCCGCAACGAGTGCGATCGACAGCAAGAGTCCGAGCAAACGGATCAAGTTCTTCATTTAGGTTTCCCTCCCAGGAACAAAGCCCTAGCGGCTTCGACCAGAGAGGCTAGTTGGATCGCGAGCAAATCGGTATGCGCGCGCAGCTGTCACCCTCAGGTGTTCATCAAATCATGACAATACGGGTGACGTTCACGACAGCGTGCGTGCGGTGTCCGACAACGGCACATCGGACTTTTGGGCCGGCAACGTTCCCAGAACACGGTCACCCATGTTCGACGTCACGCCCAACCAGTGGTGCTCGTTGCGATAGTGATGCAGACGATGGTTGGCGGCGAGCCGCTTGTAGTACCGAGACTTGGGCCGGTACCGACAATGCACCAGAAGGTGTGTCCACTCGTAGTGGCCGAGGGTGACGTATGCGGCGATGAGCGACATTGCGTATGTGCCGAGCAGGGAGCCCCCGAGCAACCAGGCGAGTGGTAGCGACCATGTTGCGCTCCAGATGGCGAGCATGACGAGGAAGGTCGCAGCGTCCTGCCATGCGAGCATCAACCAACCGACATTCGGAGGATCGAGATGGTGCTCTCGATGCCCAGAACCGGTGTGGAACTTCGTCATACGGATCGAGTCTTCGGGAGCGTGCAGCAAGAACAGGTGCAATACCCACTCGACGAACCCCGTGAGCGCGATGGTCGCGACGACAACGACGGCGTCGACCCAATGAAATTGGCCGACGACCAGTCGGAAAACGATGGCGAGCAGAATGCCGATGCCAATCACCTGCGGCGATCGATGGGTCACATAGGTCGTGATGACGCCGCGCAGCGTCGAGATCTCGTCGGCACGGGCGTCTGTTCCACGATCTCGCTGCATCGTCCCCATGAACTAGTTGTAGCCGAAGAGCGGCGTTACGCGACGTTGGCCCCGTCGAGTCGCTCACCGAGAACTCCAGCACGAACAACGCCCCGCTCGACGCCGAGACGGTCCTCGGCGAGCGTTAACAGGTCGGTCCACAGCTTGGTCTCGGTTCGATCCATTGGCTCGGGAATGGAGAAGATGAACGGACTCTCACCAGCGCGCAATTGTTCGGCGACGAGCGAGAGGGTGACGGCGAGGTCGAACACGCAACCGGGTACGGCTCGGCCGTCGACGAGAACGCCGGACTCGGTGTCGGCCCAGCCGCGGGTCGCAACGATCTGATCACCTGTTGGGTTCTCGATATCGGCAAGCGTTTGTAGCTCGGACAGTCGATCCTCCCAGGTCGCAGCGGTAGCGAGGTTCGCAACACACTCCGACGAGGCCGCGTAGATGGCGGTGGAGGGATGGTCGATCCCCATGCGAGCTTGGCGCTGCAACATCTCGCGGCGTCGGTTCCAGAATCGGCGATGAAGCGCACCCACGAGTTTGAGCGCTCGCCGATCGAGCACTGCGTTCGCAGACTCGTCAATACCGAGCACAACATCGACACCAGCGATGTTTGTTTGCTGGTCGTCGTGAACCTGATCGAGAATCGTCATTGGAAATCCATTCGCCGCGCCATTCGAACAACCCACTCCGCTTTGGGCCGTTCGGTGAATATGTACATCTTCCACAATCTCGGCAAATTTGGCCGAAGACGTGAGCCCTTCGGACCAAAAAGTCGTAACAGTCATGCGTTTGTGGTAAAAATGATCAAAGTTGCAGTACCGAGGAGCCGGAGATGGCAGAAGAACTCGATCTCGGCGTCCTTGGACATCGGATCCGTCACTTTCGTAAACGACAGAAGCTGACACTCGCTGACCTCAGTGAGAGTGTCGACAAGCC
>CALBVK010000405.1 GCA_937969345.1 uncultured Acidimicrobiales bacterium | reverse complement strand
ATGGCAGCACCGCTCGAGAGGATTCGCTGGGGAACGAGTGCTGGATCGATTGGGGAGAGTTCGGTCACGGAAATCAGTCGTTGTCGAGGAAGCTGACGAGGACGGCAGCATTTGCGATCACCATGCCGTCGTCGCCCGATGGTGCTTCGACGTCGAGCCCGCCGAGAACGGCTTTTACCGACGGCGTGCCGTAGGGGATCTCTTCGGCTACTGCGTCGGTGTCGACCTCGTCGGGCTTCTGCACCCCGATTCGCACCTCGACGAGCATGTCGTGCTTGGTCTTGCCCGCAGCGTTGAAGAAGTTGAGGCTGCTGTGTCGAAGTGCATCGGAGACCGCTCGCCGCGCGGCCTTGGTGTAATCGTTGCCATGGACGTCAACGCCCATACCCATTTCGGTGATCCAGCGAGTGCTTGTCATGAGCCCCAACGGTATCGGCGCGCTGACACTTCAATCTCAGAATAAGGACGTCAATGTTTGGAGCCCCTAGGCGAGATACCCGGTTAGTGACCGACGGGAACGGCGAGGTCGAGGGCGGTCGTGTCGGTGATCGTACGAATCGCGAAGCTGCTTCGCACTTGGGTGACGCCCGGCAACAGGGCATGTACTCGCGATGAATCGTCTCGTAGTCGGCGACGTCGGCGCATGTTACGTGAACGAGGTAGTCGGCGTTGCCGGCCATCAGGTGACAGCTCTGCACATGGGGAACGTTGCTCACCGCGTCCTCAAAGGCGTCGAGGACGTCCTCTCGCTGGCTCTCGAGTGAGATCTCCACGAAGACCGATACGCCGCGACCGACGAGCTGACGGTTGACCATGGCGGCATAGTGATCGATGACGCCGTCGGTTTCGAGTCGCCGAACCCGACGGTGGCACGCCGAAGCGGACAAGCCGATGCTCTCTGCGAGCTCGGCGTTGCTGACTCGGCCGTCGGCCTGAAGCACATCGAGAATCGCATGATCTATGACGTCTAGTTCGATCATTCGAAGATTCTACGACATAATCGCCAATTATGCTGAAAGTAGCAGCGTGATACGAGCAAAGCGAGCACGAACTTGCACACACCTTCTGCGCGTCTATGCGTACGTTGTCCTCCACATACACACGCGCGCATAGCCATACAGGTTTCGCGGAGTCGACGAGGAGGTCGCAGTGAAGGTTGGATTGCCCAAAGAGATCAAGAACCATGAGCAGCGAGTCGGCCTTACGCCAGACAGCGTGTCTGAGCTGACGCGTCGTGGACACTCCGTCCTCGTGGAGACCAACGCCGGAGTCGGCATCGGTGCGTCCGACGATGACTACAAGGCCGTGGGTGCCGAGATCGCCCCAGACGCCCAGACCGTCTTCGATGCAACCGAGATGATCGTCAAGGTCAAAGAACCTCAGGCGGTCGAGCGCGCCATGCTCCGTGAAGACCACACCCTCTTCACCTATCTTCACCTCGCCCCCGACGCTCCCCAGACCCAGGATCTCGTCGACAGCGGTGCTACCTGCATCGCGTACGAAACCGTGACCGATGACAACGGCGGCCTCCCACTGTTGGCTCCGATGTCCAAGGTCGCCGGCCGCATGTCTATCCAAGCAGCGGCCAACTTCTTGCAGCAGCCAAACGGTGGCTCCGGCAAGCTCATCGGTGGCGTTCCGGGCGTCGCTCCAGCGAAGGTTGTCATCATCGGCGGCGGCGTTGTTGGGCAACACGCCGCAGAAATGGCGATCGGCCTCGGCGGCGACGTAACCATCCTCGATCGGAGCAACGCCGTGCTCGACCATTGCGATGCGCGATGGGGCGCCGCAGTGGACGCGATCTACTCGACGAGCGCGGCCCTCGAAGCACATGTGGCAACCGCCGATGTTGTGATCGGAGCGGTCCTCGTTCATGGAGATACCGCGCCAAAGCTCGTATCTGCCGAGATGGTGCGCGGCATGGCAGCTGGGTCTGTCCTCGTCGATGTCGCCATCGATCAGGGCGGCGCGTTCGAGACCTCGCACGCAACCACGCATCAGGATCCGGTGTACATGGTCGACGATGTCGTGCATTACGCGGTTGCGAACATGCCTGGCGCAGTGCCCCTGACCTCGACCTACGCGCTGAACAACGCAACCCTGCCGTTCACGCTCGCACTCGCTGACATGGGTCCAAAGGCTGCCATGATGGCTCTGCCACATCTGCGCAACGGCCTCAACGTCAGCGCGGGCAAGGTAACAGAGCCGCATGTCGCTGACGCCCTCGGCTATGACTTCACGCCAGCCGACGACGCTGTTGCGAGCTTGGCTGCGTAAGTACCTTGCAGCGGGTTGGCGACAGCCCTAGAGAGCAGCGCGGTTCGCCGCTAGGCGATACTCGAAGAATGCGTGCACGAGAAGGCCGCCAGCTGCAGCCATACCGATGAACGACAGCGTGTGGAACCCAGACATCGACAGAACAAGTCCCGAGATCAACGCACCGCAACCACTCGCGACGTTCGTTGCGAGGTCCGCTGCACCCTGGACGGCGACTCGATCTCGGAGATCAACAGATTCGGTGAGCAGCGCCGAGCCGGCGACGATCGTGAAGCTCCACCCCAGGCCGAGCAAGAACAGGCCGGGGAACATCAGCGCTTCGGGAGCTTCACCCGCAAGTGCCGTGAGCGTCGTGGCGAGGACCAGCGTGACCCCGCCCAGTGCAATCGTCGGTATACGGCCGTAGTTGTCGGATAGCCGGCCCGCGATGGGGGCGAGGGCGAACATACCCGCAGTATGTGCGGAGATAACCGCACCGATAATGCCGTTGCTGTGGCCGTGAGCATCCATGTGGAGTGGTGTCATTGCCATCACACCGACCATGACCGCTTGGCCAATCACCAACGCAAAGAACGCAAGCCTCGCGAGGGGATGGGCCATCGCAATTCGGACGGCCTGCATGAACGGCACGGTGTCCTTGCGGCTCGCATTTGCGTTCACGCCGCCTGCAACGACGAGCGGGTCGGGGCGCATGAAGAACCACACGAGACCTGCAGCGAGCACGAAGAACGCGATCGCGATCATGAAGCCACCCGCGTTCTCGTTGAGCGAGATGGATTCGGCAAAGGTTCCCGCGACGCCGATGAAGAGCGGGAAGATCACCGCGCCGAAGGTCGAGGCGAAGATCACCGTGCTGATCTCCTGGGACCGTCGCTCTTCGCTCGCGAGGTCGGCGGCCGCATACCGTGACAGGTTGGCTGTTCCAGAACCGGTGCCGATGAGGACCATCGCCGGCAAGAACAACACGAGCGTCGAGAGCTGAATAGCGAGGATCGCCAAGAGTCCGCCCACCGCGGCGATGGCGAAGCCCCCGGTGAGTCCGCGGGCTCGTCCCGTCCGCTGCATATACGTGGCCAACCAGGCTGCGCTGAGGGCCGAACCAACGGTGCTGAATCCCGTTGAGAGTCCCGCCCACGTGGACGATCCGAGAATCTCCTTGATCGCGAGGACCGACACGGGGAACATCGTGGAGATGGCGCCGCGACTCAGAACAGCCGTCCCCCAAAGGACTCGGAGCGTTCGTTTCTGTACGGCGTCACGGTCGTAGTCGACCGGCGGGGATGCGGCATTGGACACCGCGCCAACCTAGGTGGTGTACAGCGTAGAACCAGCGTTGGTCAGGTCAGAACGTTTCGTAGCGTTCGCGTCCCAATCCGGCGGATCGTCGGGTCATCGGCGGAGTTCGCCAGGCAACCCGTCGCATGGGAGAGCGCCCATGCTTTCGACCGGTTCCACGTGTGGATGTCGACGGTGTGGCCATCGACGGTGCACTGCCGGCGGAATTCGTCACGGTCATCGCTGTCATCGAACAACATCCAGGCGATGCACAGGTCGGTGGCCGGGTCGCCCGCGGTCATGTCGCCGAAGTCGATGACCGCACTGAGCTTCGCGCCACGGACCAGGAGATTGAGTGGGTGGAGGTCGCCGTGCAACCACAGGGGGTCTGCTCCCCACGCCGGGGCATCGACGAGTTCGTCCCAAACATCGAGTACCCGCTGTGTCGTAATCTCGAGGGGCTCGAGCACCGAGCCGAGCGCTTCGATCCGCTCGGTGACGATCTCGGAGCGCTCATCGAGGGGCCCGCCCCGGAACGGGTTGCGAGGGGCATCGTCGGGAGCTGGAACGTGGAGTGCATTTACGAAGCCCGAGAGCTGCCCCATGAGTACATCGGTGGCGAGCTCTGGTGCGTGGGCCAGCGGGACGCCGGGCAGCCACGGAACGAGCGACCAATGCCACGGAAAGCCAAATGCGGGCTTGCCGTTATGGGTCGGTGAGGGGATGGGGAGCGGTAAGACTTCGGCGAGCTCAGGGAGCCAGCGTTGCTCGTGCTCAATAAGTACGGCTGCCTGTTCGCGGCGGGGCAGGCGCACGGCGTGGGCGTTGCCGACTCGATGCAACTCGTTGTCCCATCCAGCGCTGTGGAACTCGATTGGTTCGCCTCGTAGCTCGGGAACGAATTCGTTGATCAAGGTCTCGATCAGATCGTGATTGATCGCGACCTCGGCAGGTGGTTTGTTGCTCGGCATGGTGAACCTCCGCGCCTCAATGTAGAACCCGTTTGGTCGATGAAGA
>CALBVK010000404.1 GCA_937969345.1 uncultured Acidimicrobiales bacterium | reverse complement strand
CCGGATACTTCGTTGGATCGTCCGAGCGATACTTCCTCCACGATGCGACAGGTCGAGTCGCTCGATAGTGCCACGCTCGTCTTGGTGATGTGATTGGACTCTTGCACCGACACCGACGGTTCGTTCCACCAGTCGAGGTGTGCACCTGGTTCCACCACACATTGGGTGTCCAGCCGCGACGGTTGTTGAGTAGGGCCGGGAAGTATCACCATCGCGGCGACGCTCCCGACGCGCGCTCGTGTACCTGACCGGACCCGCATATCGAGATTGAGCCGGTCACCACCAACGGGAGCGGCGGCCGAAGATGCGATCAGGATCGAGCCGCCGCTTTCACGGATGCTGAACGGTGGCGTCGAATGCACGGACTCGAGTACGAGTCGACCAGCGGTTGTTCCAGCAATGAACGATGCCCTTGCGTCCACGAATTCTCGTTAGACCGTGTCGGCGGCGTGTTGTCGCGCGAGCACGTTGGAGCGGATCCATTGAGCGACCTCGATTGCACCCACCTCATCGACGAGAGAGGTCCGCAACACGGGTCGGTCGGCGCGACGCTCCGTCGCGTCGGCGAACATTCGATCAACGTCGGAGCCGACATACGGAGCGAGATCGACCTTGTTGATGACGAGAAGGTCGGCGAGCGCAACACCCGGGCCACCCTTGCGTGGAACATCGTCGCCGCCCGCGGTGTCGAGCACGAAGATCTGCAGATCGACAAGACCTCGGCTGAAGATTGCGGTGAGGTTGTCGCCGCCGGACTCGATGATCGAGAGATCGACCGGCTCATGTGTGGCCTCGAGGGCTTCGACGGCATCGAGGTTGGCTGCGATGTCGTCGCGAATCGCCGTGTGGGGACAGCAGCCGGTCTCGACAGCGACGATCCGATCGGCCGGGAGCACACCCGCATCGAGCAGTGCCTGAGCATCTTCGGACGTGAAGATGTCGTTGGTTACCACGACGAGCGAGAGCTCGGCTCGAAGCAACCCGCACAGCGCTCCAACCAGGGTGGTCTTTCCACTACCGACCGGGCCACCGATGCCGACCCGAAGGGTCCGGCGCGTCTTTGCACCCTCGAGCTCGGGGTGTCGATGGGTGTGGTGCGTCGTGCCGAGTAGCGAGTTTTGATATTCGGCTGGGATGTCATGCGGGGGCATATCGCTCCTTTGCGGACAGGTGAGCAAGAACGAGACCGGGAGTCATGCGACGAACATCCGAGAGTCCCATTGCTGGTGGTGTTCGGCGAGGATGTCGGTTAACGCCCCACCGAGACCAGGTAATTCCGCTGCACCTCTCGCGGAGGCTGCCACGGCTTCGGCGACGATCGCATCGATGGTCGTGCACGCTCGTGCTTGTACAGCCGCAACGGTAAGGGGGTCGAGGCCGAGTAGGCGGATCGCCGAGGAGGTCACCGCGGCAGCCAAGTGATGAAGCGCAATCAGGGCCGCATCATTCGCAGCGCCGCCAGCCGCGGCGACAACAGCACCGAGGGCGATTGGTTGATGCGGACCTCCTGGGATGGCCGCCGCTGCAGCTATTGCGTCGTGGTCCCAGGATGCTCGGCCAGCTCGGATGAGTTGGCGTCCAAACCGTCGGCTTGCCGTTGCGAGCGCCGGAGACAACGTGCGCGCCTGATATTCGTGATCGACCGAGCAAAGCCAGGTGGTGTCGAACATACCGAGGCCACACACATGGGCAGCGAACGCGGCGTCGGTCAGTCCAGTGGTGGCGAGCCGGCCAGCGAGGTAGCGCTCGAGGGTCGCGTCGCTACTGATGTCGCCAGCGGCCACAGCAGCTTCGACACCGGCCGAGTACGTATGGCCGCCCGCGGGAAAGCGGCCATCGAGGATCATCGCTACGGCGGCCGTCATTGTTGTACTCGCACGTCAGTAGAGGAAATACCGCTGCGCCATCGGCAGTGATTCGGCTGGCTGCTCGGTCACGAGATCACCGTCGATGCGAACAGCGAACGTATCGGGGTGGATCTCGATATTCGGGGTTGCGGTGTTATTCGTCATGTCTGCCTTGCTCACGCTTCGGGTGTTCGCCACCGGCGACAGTGTCCGCCGAACATTGAGGCGATCGGGCAGGCCATCGTCCAAGGCAGCCTCCGATACCCATGACATCGAGAGACCAGGAGCCACGCCGGGGGCCGCGCCGAACATCGGACGCGGAAGCTGCGGCTGTGGGGTCGGGATCGACGCATTCGCATCGCCCATCTGGGCCCACGCAATCATGCCGCCCTTGATGACCACATGTGGTCGAACGCCGAAGAAGGCCGGTTCGTAAAGCACGAGGTCGGCGAGCTTGCCGACCTCGACCGAACCGACGTCGCGGTCGAGCCCATGGGCGACCGCGGGACATATCGTGTACTTGGCGACGTAGCGCTGGGCACGAGCGTTGTCGGCTGTTGTGTCACCATCGAGCGAACCCCGGCGAAGCTTCATCGTGTGCGCGGTTTGCCAAGTTCGAAGCACGACCTCGCCAATGCGACCCATGGCCTGAGAGTCCGAGCCAATCATCGAGATTGCGCCCATGTCGTGGAGGATGTCTTCTGCGGCGATGGTCGCCGGGCGAATCCGGCTCTCGGCGAAG
>CALBVK010000403.1 GCA_937969345.1 uncultured Acidimicrobiales bacterium | reverse complement strand
ATGGTCATGCCCTGTTCGGTGTGAAGCTCGGGGGCAAAGCGGACTTCGGCGTATACAACGCCATCGGCAGCAAGGTCTTCGGCGCACTCCCGGGCCACACGGTGGAGCGCCTCAGCGGTCTGCATGACTCCGGTAGTGTGCGCGAACGTGTCGAGGTACAACACGAGGTCCTTGCGATCGGCACCACGCTTCATCCACTCGGCAAGCTCGGCCGGGTCGGTCGTCGGAAGGGCGCCATATCCTGTCTCGTCAGCGAGGTCGATGACCGTCTGTGGGCGAAGCCCTCCGTCGAGGTGATCGTGAAGAAGGACCTTGGGTGCAGCGGCGATCTGTTCTGGGGTCGGAAGCGTTGCGGACATGCTCAAGTATGCCGCGTGACGAACCCGACATCGTGCCGATCCCGACTCGACTGTCGGAGTTGCGTCGAACGTGTCGTGTAACCGGACTAGCGATCCGATGTGCGTCGCTGGCCGTCGGTACGCGGTGCCTGCAGGATCGCTGGTAGGTCGGCGACCGAGTCGACCAGATGCGTGTGGGGCGCTGAGAGCAGATCTGATTCTGTTGCGCCCCCGCTTCGGACGCCAACGACCAGTCCGGCCCCGGCTCGGTTGCCCGCCTCGAGGTCGGTCGCGCTATCGCCGACGATGGCGACCTGGGCAACGCTATCGATCCGCAGGTCCAGAATTGCGTGCAGCAGCAGGTCGGGGGCCGGGTGTCCTCGTCGTACGCCATGGGCAGAAAGGGTCGCGGCGAAACTGGCGGTCCATCCCATGTGGGCGAGGACGGCCTTGCGCACCTCTGGCGTAAAGCTGGTCGTGACCGCCGTGAGAATCTCGTTGTTGTGCAGGTCGCGAAGCACGCGGCCAGCTCCCGGGACCTCGACGAGGTTCGAGACCGAGTCGAGAATGCTGTCGTCGAACGCCCATGTTGCTTCTTCGGCCATGACGGTATCGCCGATAACTTCGGTGAGGACCACGAGGGTCGGTCGACCTCTCAACGCATCGATCGTCGCACGTGCCGCTGCGGCTGCGTCCGATCCAGGCGCGATGCCCGCTTGAGCTAATGCCTGGTCATAGGCCCGGTGAACCACGCCATCATCGGTAATGAGCGTGCCCATCAGGTCGAAGACGACGAGTTGTACAGCGGCGTCAGGCTTGGGCAACGGCGACATGTGCACAGAGTGCCACGGATTCGGTCGCCGTCCGTGGTTCAGCGTCGCAGCGTCAGACGCAATCGACCGTGGTCGTCGTTCCGTTCTGCCGATACCGAACCTGATAGGTGTCGGCCTCGGTGCCATCGGGGTCGACGTACGACAGGCCGGCCGTCTGGCCGATCCAGCCACCGTTACGACGGACCTGATAGGTGTCGACGCCGATCGAGTTCCACACGACCGAAACGCCGTCGCCGACAACCGTCGCGTCGCAGGTGAGCTCGTCGACGGGCTCGGGTGCGATCGTGATTGGGTCGGGGGAGCAGGTTGCGTCGACCGTGTTGCCGGCGAGTCGGTATCGGATGACGTAGGTGTGTTGGCCGACGGCAGCGGTTGTGTCGGTGTACGACTCGGCGTCGACCGATGCGAGCCAGCTGCCGTCTCGGCGGACGGCGTAGGTGTCGACGCCGGGGATGTCGTTCCAGGTGAGGTCGACGTTGCCAGCAGCGGTCACAACCGCCTCGCAGGTGAGTTCGTCGACGGGTTCTGGTGCGATGGTGATTGGGTCGGGGGAGCAGGTTGCGTCGATCGTGTTGCCGGCGAGTCGGTATCGGATGACGTAGGTGTGTTGTCCCACCGCTGCGGTTGTGTCGGTGTACGACTGTGCATTGACCGAGAGCAGCCAGCTACCGTCTCGGCGGACGGCGTAGGTGTCGACGCCGGGGATCTCGTTCCAGGTGAGGTCGACGTTGCCAGCAGCGGTCACAACCGCGTTGCAATCGATCTCGGTGACGACGGGCGGAACATACCCCGGTGTGGTTCCACCGAAGTCAAAGAACGCCTGGCGACCGACGGAGAAGCCTCCGACGAGGTCACGGTCATGGCCAACGAGGAGGCCCCGATCGATCGGCGTGATTTCGAGCACGCCTTCTTGAGAGTTCGTAACCGGCTCCCAATCGAGCGCAGCTCCGGTCGCTGGGTCGAGAGCGGCGAATTGATAGCGGGCGTCGAATTCGCCCACATCGTCGTTGCCTCCAAGCGACTCGCAGAGCTCCGGCTTGTTTTCCCACGGATCGGCGACGGCTTCTTCCACCGTCATCGGACCCCAGTCTTTAACGAAACAGAAGTGGCCACCGACGTAGACGGCGGTGTCGGTGATCCCGACGGAGTAGACCGAATCATGGAGCTTGGTGACCCAAAGCGGATCGTTGCCGTCGCCGTCGTCGGCGGTGCTGAACGCAATGGCGTCGTCGCACTTCCAGTTGCCCTTCTGAACGAGCACGAAGTACGACCCGTCCAGGCTGAACTCGCCGTCACGAAGTTGCAGGGCGCTCTGCGAGCATTGGGTGTAGGTCTCGGCGTACCAGTCGGTCTGCCAGTTCGTCACTTCCAAGCTGGGGATATCGATGAGTGCAGCTCCGAGGTTGGCGACCGTGTCACCTGCTCCACCCATACGTTCGGCTGTGTGTACAACGAGCAACGTATCGCCGGCCGAGTTGATGTCGAGTGAACGAACCGAATCCGAGCCGGCCTTACCAACCGCACCAACCGCCTGAATGTCGAATCCGCCAATGTTGGCGCCAGTCGTTGCGTCGACGGCTCCGAGACTGACATGTCCGATCCCGTTGACCGTCGTGAAGAGCCCGCCAAGAAAGACGGTGTCTTCGTTGGCAGCGATTGCGAGCACCATTGCGTCGGCCGACGGGGTGAACTGCGCGTTGCGCTCGCCGAAGTAGTCGATTTCGGCGACGCGTGTCGCAAAGGCGCCATCGATGACCTTGAACCGGCCACCGAGATAGAACCCGGAGAGGTCTGCGTTCGGCTCGAGCGAACGGACCTCGCCGTCGAGCACTGGATCGAAGTCGTCGATCATTTCGCCGGTGTTGATGTCATAGGCAAAGAGATATGGCTGGTCGACGATCGCTCCGTTTTCGTCCTGCACTTGGAGGAAGTCGCCTCCGACGATCACTCGGTCCTGGAGCTGAATCGTGGCCCAGACGATGCCATCGATGACCTCGGGAAGATTGAGACGCGGTGTTTCACCGACGAGCTGTCCATGGTCTGCCACCTGGGCGGCCTCTGCGTTTGTGTTTCCGGTACCGCTGACGAGTGCGGTAACAAGCGCTGCGAGCAGTGCAGCGACGCCAAGAATGCGCGGTTTTGCCGACATGGTGCGGGTCCTCTCGTGGGCTCACCAAAAGTGAACCAGTGAGGCGGTACCGCGCACATGGGCAAGGAGGCCCCCGCAGGTTAAGAAGTACCTGAAGACGCTAGGCGGCGGCGCGGGTCTTTCGGAGCACCGGATCGGCGGTGGCCAGCGCCTTGTCGGTAATGCGGAAGATCCTTCCGGCCGCCCCCGGCGTTTGGCCATCGACGAGGTTACCCATGACCTGCAACGTGATCTTGGCGATCGCATCGGTTCCCACGGCCATCCGCAGACCGGACTTCAGAATCCACGGGTGACCAATGAGAAAGCTAAAGCGACGGCCGGTGCTGAGGAACGCATCGAAGCGTTCGCCGACCTCGATGTCGTATCGAGCGGCGGCGGTAACCGGGTTCTCGAGGTACAGGTCAGAGGCGAGCATGCCGCTCTCGAGGCCATAATCGATTCCCTCACCGTTCATTGGATT
>CALBVK010000402.1 GCA_937969345.1 uncultured Acidimicrobiales bacterium | reverse complement strand
AACAATCCGTCGTCGCCACGGTCGGTGTGGTCGACGGCGAACCCTTCGGCTTTGAGCCCGATCGTTATTGCGTCGGCGATCAAGGGTTCGTCCTCGACGAGCAGAATCCACATGGTTGACATCATGGCAGAGCGCCGCGATTCGTCATGTCGCTCTCAGCGTTCTCTCAACATCTCTCAAGGTTCTGCCAGCGGCGTTCTGTGATTGTGAAGCCACACAACGAACCAACACAGGAGAACCCAGTGATCAACGTTTCAGGAATTACCAAGAGCTACGGATCTACCACCGTCGTCGACAACGTCAGCTTTGAGGTCGCTGCAGGTCGAGTGACCGGCTTCGTCGGGCCGAACGGCGCTGGCAAGTCGACGACGATGCGAACAATGGTCGGCCTCACCAATCCCGATAAGGGCGAGGTGCGATACGCCGGCGTTCGGTACGCAGATCTCGTGACACCAGTTCGAGTCATTGGATCCGTGCTCGACGCCAAGTGCATGCACCCTGGCAGGACGGCCCGCAACCATCTCACGGCGATGGCCGTGGCGAGCCGAATCTCGACCAGCCGAGTCGATGAGGTCTTGTCGATCGTGGGCCTCGAGCCTGCAGCGGACAAACGTGCTGGAGCGTTCTCGCTCGGCATGCGCCAGAGGCTTGCCCTGGCCGGTGCGCTCCTCGGTGATCCCGAGGTTCTGATGTTGGACGAACCTGCGAATGGTCTCGACCCCGACGGCATTCGTTGGCTTCGCAATTACTTGCGTGGTTTCGCCGATGACGGTGGCACGGTCTTTGTGTCGAGTCACCTGATCAGCGAGCTCAGCCAGTTCGCTGACGACCTCGTCGTGATCGGCGCTGGCAAGCTCCTGGCGAACGACACGGTCGAGGCAATTAGTGCCCGTAGTGAACGTGCGGTCGTGATTAGCACGCCGCAGGTCGCCGAGCTCGAAGCCATGTTTGCTCGCACCGGACTTGCCGCCGATGCGGACGGCGACCGGTACATCGTTCACGGAATCTCCCGGGAGGCACTCTCGGCCCAGGCCTTCGACGCCCGCATTCAGGTCACCGAGTTGACCGACATTGCTGAATCACTCGAAGACCAGCTCATCGAAATGACCAACGCCAGCGCCCAGTACGCGTCGGCGTAACTCCATCCACCCAACAATCAACCACTCTCACCTTCCTCACGTACGAAAGACAAAACAATGACTACTCAGACACTCACCACGCCACAGACAATGCCAGCAGCCGCCAGTGTGGCCGCCCCTCCTACCCGCTCCATGGCCGATGGATTCATCGCAATGCCATCGGCGATCCGCAGCGAGTGGATCAAAGTTCGCACGCTGCGATCGAATGTGGCTATCGCCGCAATGACCGCAGGCGTCAGCGGCTTTGCTACCTGGGCGGTGGCACAGTTCGTGACCGACCCCACAACGACGATGGAACTGTTCACCTTCCCGACGGTGTTCGTCGCCGTCTTTGCCGCCACGGCGGGCATCTTGATGTTCGCTTCGGAGTCCGAGCACGGCACGCTCACGCCGACGATGACAGGTCAACCGTCCCGAGCCGTCGTGGCGGGGTCCAAGGCCATCGTCGCTGCGACCGTTGGTCTTCTGCTTACGGTCATCAGCTTGGGTGCAGCGTGGATTGGTTCCGAAGTCGGTGGCAATCCCATGGGCGATACGACGGGGGTGTGGGGTGACGCTGGACGGGCGGTGCTATTCGGGACCATGTCGGCGACCCTTGGCCTCGGGCTCGGCATGATCACCCGCCAGAGCGCCGCTGCGATTTCCGGATTGCTCGCCTGGTGGCTGGTGGTGGAGAACTTGATCCAACTGTTCGTGAGCGAGACGTACACCCGCTTCATGCCGTTCACCGCCGGAAACAACATGATCGGCGCAGGCGACGGACCCGAGCGGCTGGAGTCGGTGAGCACGGTTGCGTTGAGCACCGTTGAGAACGGCCTGGTGTTCGGTGGCTACGCACTAGCGGCGGTACTGATCGGCACGGTTCTCCTCTACGCCCGTGACGACGCCTGAGCCACGAGTTCGTCTCAAAACCAAACCTCCCCTGATACCGCTTCCGGCTTTGCCGGAGGCGGTGTTGGTTTTCGTGTGTCGAGTAGGCTTGCTGCCATGGCAGCACCAGAATTTGTTCCCTCGGCACCGACGACCGCGAAGCATTATGTCTCTCCGCCGCAACGTGCCGGAGCTGGATCGGCGATCCGTCCTGGGGAGACCTTTGGAGCGGAGCCGACTGGTGCACGATTGGGTTCACAAGGGCCCGACCAGGGTTATGCCCTGACGTTGACGTCGGTTTTCGACAACAAGATCGAGCTGGCCGACGGCGAACATCGCAGCGATGTGGATGCGGGGTGTGTTGCCGTGGCGACGAAGCGGGCGTCGATGTTCCATCGCGCACCGGTCGTTCACGATCTTCGTATTGCTTACACGCTGTTTGGTTTCCTCGATGAGAATCCGGCGGCCGAACTCGTCGAATTCCGCAAGGCAGCGTTTGCCGAGGTGCATTACTCCTTCCACTACTTCGACCGGAGGGCGATCGCCGACATGGTGAGCCATGACGTTCTCGGTCAGACCCCGGATCAGGTGGCGTCTCGCTACAACGCGAACTGGCG
>CALBVK010000401.1 GCA_937969345.1 uncultured Acidimicrobiales bacterium | reverse complement strand
ATCGACATGATGGTTACCTCCGGTGCTCGAGGAAACATGATGCAGGTTCGTCAGATCGCAGGTATGCGTGGTCTGGTTGCGAACCCTCGTGGCGACATGATTCCACGTCCGATCAAGAGCAACTTCCGCGAGGGCCTCGCGATGCTCGAGTACTACATTGCTACGCCAGGTGCTCGTAAGGGCCTCGTCGATACGGCACTTCGTACTGCTGACTCGGGATACCTGACCCGTCGACTCGTCGACGTTGCTCAGGAACTCATCATCAACATGGAAGACCCATTCGCTTCAGGTGGCACGGTTCGTGGCATCTGGCTCGAAGACGTCAACCCAGATTCGGCTGGCAAGCGCACCTACCTGGAGACCCGTCTCCTCAGCCGTGTTCTCGCCGACGACGTCGAACTGTCCAACGGCGAGACCATCGCTGCGGGCACCGAGGTCACCGAAGACATGATGATCGCCATGCGCGACGACAGCACAATCAACCGTGTTCGGGTGCTCTCGCCACTGACCGATGAGTCTGAGCGTGGCGTTTCGGCGCACTGCTACGGCACGTCGCTGGCTACCGGCAAGACGATCGAACCTGGTGAAGCTGTCGGTGTTATCGCAGCGCAGTCGATCGGTGAGCCTGGTACACAGCTCACGATGCGTACGTTCCACACCGGTGGTGTTGCGGGCGGCGGCGATATCGCTGGTGGTCTCCCACGAGTGGTCGAGCTCTTCGAAGCCCGCTCACCAAAGGGCAAGGCAACGCTCGCAGCGACCTCGGGCATCGTCCGTGTCGGCGAAGACGACGGTAAGGGTCGTACGATCCTCATCATTGGCGACGATGGCACTGAAGACGTCTACACCGTTCCATCGTTGGCCCGTCTTGAGATCAACGACGGCGACGAGATCACCGCAGGCGACGCAATCGTTGAAGGTCCACGAGATCCAAAGGAACTCATGGACATCAAGGGTGTGCGTGAGACCCAGCGTTACCTCGTCGAGGAAGTTCAGAAGGTGTACCGCGATCAGGGCGTGTCGATTCACGACAAGCACATCGAATTGATCGTTCGCCAAATGACTCGCCGCATTGCGGTTTCCGAGCCAGGTGATTCAGACTTCTTGCCAGGTGAGAGCGTCGACAACAAGATTTACGCCGACGCGAACCGCCAGCTCGTCCAGGAAGGCAAGCGTCCAGCCGAAGGTCGCCCACAGCTGATGGGTATCACCAAGGCATCGCTTGCAACCGAGTCGTGGCTGTCAGCAGCATCGTTCCAGGAAACGACCCGTGTCCTCACCGAGGCCGCGATCGAATCCAAGAGCGACAGCCTCATCGGCCTCAAGGAGAACATCATCATCGGCAAGCTCATCCCAGCGGGTACCGGCATTGCCGAGTACCGCAAGGTAGAGCCGCACGCGCCGGACTACACCCCGATGGAGTTCTACAGCTCAGCCGACGAGGATGAAGACCTCGCCGACTGGTTGGCAAACCGCAGCGATGACCTCGGTCTGCTCGGTGGCGAAACCAAGTAAGCACTAACGCGAACGGCCCCGGCACATGCCGGGGCCGTTTGTCGTTTTCTACCGACCTAGATCGACCTGCCGATAGGAACCCGTGTCACTCGACGCATGGATCACATTGGGCGTGTTGTGCGCCATGGTGGCAGGGCTTGTCTCTGGCAAGCTCTCCCCGCCAGCGGGGGTCATTGGCGCGTCCGCGTTGTTGTACGTGATCGGTGTAACAACGGCTCAACAGGCCTTTAGTGGCTTTGCGAACACCGCTCCGATTACGGTTGCGGGCCTGTATGTCGTCGCTGGTGCGATCGACCGGACCGGTGCTCTCGAACCGGTCGTCTCGCGCTTGCTCGCCGAGCCTCGCCGCCTTCGAACAGATCTTGCCAGGTTGGTCCTTCCGGCTGCGGGCGGCAGCGCGTTCTTGGCGAATACCCCAATCGTCGCAATGCTTACCCCGGCTGTTACCCGTTGGGCCGATGCTACCGGGAGGTCCGCGTCTACTTTCCTGATCCCGCTTTCGTATGCGACCATTTTGGGTGGCGCGATGACCGCCATAGGTACGTCCACGAACCTGGTGGCGTCCGGGCTCCTCGTCGAAAGTGGGGCAGAGCCACTGGGCTTGTTCGAGCTTCTACCAATCGCCGCGCCATTGGCTGCCATTGGTCTCTTTATGATCGTGCTGTTGGCGCCGCAGCTTCTACCCGAACGCCGTCGGCCCCGCAGTGCCGAAACCGGGAGGTCCTTCACCGTCTCGATGCTGGTTGAGGCCGGAGGTCCCATCGATGGTGAGACCGCCGAGGGTGCCGGGCTCCGCAACGTCAGCGGGCTCTACCTCGCCGAGGTCGTACGCGGCGACATCGTGATCGCCCCCGTTGGTCGATCCCAGACGTTGAGCGGGGGAGACCGTCTCGTCTTTGCTGGGCAGGTCGACGACATCGTTGAACTCCAGAGCATCTCTGGCTTGGTGCACACCGAGGCGACAGAGGTTCTCACCGACCGGTCGGGCACGGGCTTCTTCGAAGTTGTCCTTGGACCAAGCTCGCCGCTCGTGGGCCGAACAGCGGCCGAGGTCGGTTTCCGGAAGCGCTACGGCGGCGCCATCCTCGCAATCCATCGAAGTGGCCGGCCTGTCGAGTCGACGCTTGGATCGGTCCGATTCCGGGCCGGGGACACGCTCCTCGTCGTTGCCGAGCGAGGCTTTCGTGTGCGATGGAAGGACACTGGCGAATTCCTCCTCGTATCGCGTCTTGATGCTGCAATGCCAGCGCCGACAAGCAGGTCTCCTTGGGCGCTTGCGGCACTTGGACTAATCGTCATCTTGCCGCTTCTTGGTTGGCTCACCGTGAGCCGAGCTACGATCCTCGCTGCGTTGCTGGTCGTAGGCGCTGGCGTCCTTCGTCCTCGTGAAGCTCGCGACGCTGTTGACGTCAATGTCGTTTTGATGATCGGCGGAGCGTTCGGGTTAGGTGCAGCGGTTTCTGAGTCCGGCCTCGCCGATACGGTCGCCAACGGTCTGCTGTCCGGCTTTGGCTGGGCCGGGGCGATCGGTGCAGCTATTGGTGTGGTTGTTGCGACAATGATCTTGACCGAGTTGGTCACCAACGCCGCGGCGGTGGTGTTGATCTTTCCGATCGCGCTCGACATCGCCGAACGCTCCGATCTCGATCCGCGCATCCTGATTATGGGCGCAGCGGTCGCGGGCTCAGCCTCGTTCCTCACGCCGGTGGGATACCAGACGAACATGATGGTCTACGGCCCCGGCGGCTACCGATTCAGCGACTATCTGCGACTCGGAATACCGCTCTCGCTCGTCACCGTGGCGGTTGTGAGCGCACTCGTTGCCGTCCTGAGCTAGAGCCCTATGGTCGACCCGCTTCGCAGGTGACCCGGTCGTTGCCGAGGTTGCCTTCGCAGTAGTCGCCGCCGACACCGCCCACGATCAGGTCGGCACCAACGCCTCCAAAGAGTCGGTCGTCTCCGTCGCCGCCGCCGATGTTGTCCCAGCCGCCTTGGCCATAGATGATGTCGCGATGGTCGCCGCCGCGAAGGATGTCTTGGTGCGGACCACCACGTAGAACGTCGTTGCCTTCGTTACCGAAGACTTGGTCGTTTCCGTGCTGGCCGTTCATTCGATCGGCGCCAACGCCGCCAACGAGAACATCGGGGCCTAAGCCACCGAGCATGAAGTCTTTGCCGCCCTCGCCGTAAAGGCGATCCTTGCCGCCATCTCCGGTGATGGTGTCATCTCCGGGGCCACCACAGATGACGTCGTCGCCAGCGAGGCCGTTGATCGTGTCGTTCCCGCCCAGGCCCACGATGACGTCGGCACCGGCGGTCCCGCGGAGCTGGTCATTACCCGATGTCCCGACGATGGTGGCTCGCTGCCCGTTGCACAGCGGGTTGTTGTTGCCCGGGGTAGGAGCGGGGCGATCGAGGCGAACGGTGTAGAAGTCGTCCTTGAACCACGCCGCCGAAGCACGACGGCTGGCGTCGGATGAGTCCAACCACCACTCGCAGTCGGGCCAACCCTCCTCACGCCCGTCGTCATGGAAGTACAACAGTGCGGCGAAGGCGTCCTTGTACGGATCGGTCTTGAAGAGCGCTTGGGCTTCGCGGATCCAGTCGGCCTTTCGTGTGTCTCCGCCTTCGTCAGAGCCGAGCTCGGCGAGGATGAGCTGTTTGTCGGGATGCTGGGCAGCAAAGCGCATTAGCGGGGCGATGTCGTCTTCGAGTGAACGCCAGGGATCTGTGGTATTGCCACGGCAGTTGTCCCAGTTGTAGGTATCTGATGCAATCATGTCGACGACATCGTCGCCGGGGTACCAGAGTTCGGCGCGGCGACGATCCTGGGCGTTGAAGTCTCCGACCTCAAAGCTCCATTCGGTCATGATCCAGGCCCAATGCACGGTGTCGACACCTTCGGCTTCGAATACTGCATGGATCTTGCGGAAGGCGGCACGAAAGTCTGTGCTCGAGCCGTACTTGGTGTTGGCCCCTTGCTCGGGTTCGTGGTGGAACCCAAAGATGATCGGTCGGTCGTAGTTGCGAATTCCTCGGGCGAGATCTTGCATTTCGCCGTACACGCGGCTGCCGGGTTGCGCGTCGGCCACTTCCCGCCAGGTGACGATCGAACCGTCTTCGCGTTGTGGTTTGACCGACAGCATAAGATCGCGCCCGCCATCGCGAATCCACCGGTGGAGTGGCTTGTCCTGTCCAACCCCGTCGTCCCATTTCGCATAGGCACGGACCATTGGAAGCTGAGCGTCGAGGGTTCCTTCAAGTAGCTGGATGGCTTCCTGATTGCTTTGGCCGTCGATTGGTTGGGCATAGGCGCCCAAGATCACTCCGTCGCTGAGCGCGTCAGCTTCGTGTGATGTACCGAAGAGCACGAACGAAACAGCGACGGCAAGACACGCTGCGAGCGCCGTCATGGAGAGCTTTGACACGAGATTCCTCTTTCACGCCCGCACCGACCGTAGGAGAAGAGGGTATAGCCACAACGCACCGTGAGCGGCGTCGCGCAGCGAACAGAATAGTGTTCGCCGTGGTTTCGACTACTGCGTGACGGTGTTGAACCAGGGGTCGTTGCTCATCTCGATCCACGCGGCGTACGACTCATCACTGGTATCGAGGCGCCAATCCGGGTGGCCGAAGTCTCGGAAATCCTTGTCGAAGTACACGACGGCGTCGATCTCTGGAAGCTCGTCGCGGAGGAGTCCGGGGACTGAACGAAGCCACTCGGCTTTTGCGCCTGCTTCACCTTCGTTCGAGCCGGTCTCTCCAATGATGATGGGCAGATTCTTCGGCGCAGCCCATGCGACAAAGTCGCCGAAGATCTCATCGATAGTGATCCACTCGGGGCTGGTTGTCGAAGCCGGCCAGTTGTATCCGTCGGCGCACAACCAATCGACGTTCTCGTCGCCTGGATACCACGGCTCGGGGTCGCCGTCGTCCCAGAACAGGAACTCGTTGGGGCACCATACGAACTGTGCGTTGTCCGCTCCGACCTCGTCGAAGATCGACCGGACTTGGAGCCACGCAGCGACATAGTCAGGCCCAGAGTGCACCCAGGCTCGACGGCGGTTGCCGTCCATCTCCCAGAGCCAACGCAACAAGACCGGTTCGCCGAGGTCACGAACTGCATTTGCCTGGGTCCGGATCCAGTCGTCGTGATCGCCGTTCGCAATCTCGATCGTGTCGGTGCCGTTCCACGAGATCATTAGGATGCGACCGTCTTCGAGGTGCATGAGATCGTCTTCGGTTGGAATTGCCTTGTCCCATGCGTGAAACACGTGGCCAATATCGAGTTGGCGACCGGCGTCGGCCTCGAGCTGACGGAAACGAGGCGCTCGTTCGGCGCGGCTTAGACCGGTGGAGATACCGAGTAGCGCACCTTCGTGATCGGCGTCTATGGCGTCCAACGGATGTATCTCGGCCTCCGGCACGGTGGGTTCTGTCGTCTCCGGCACGGCGGTCGTCGACGTGGTTTCGACAGTATTCGTGTCAAGATCTGTTGTTGGGGCAGGGGATGCCGTCGACGACGACGTGCACGCTGCGGCAATAAGGCCGAAAATCACGAGCAATGTGACGCCTGGCCACCACCCACGTTGGGGTCGTGATGAGTAGTGTGTTTGGGTCATCGATCGTTCTGTTCCATGAGCTATGGGGCCGAGCGTAGATTGGCGAACCGGATCGGTGGGCGCGGCGGACCACCAAGCTTTCCCGATCCATCGGCTGGCTCACGATGGTTCTGAGCCGAATTTGGACGAATGGAAAGGTAGAGATCCGTCACCTACTCAGGTTGGTAGTACAACACCGCGACTTTTTGTTGCTTGTAGACGTCCTTACCTGGGTGCCGAGTTCTAGGGCACTTCCGGACTATCAAGTTTCAAGTCGTGAGACCGATCAGCTTGGTATTCGAAGTTTCGCGCATGGACGGATAATCACAAAATGGATGAAGAACTAGAGCTAGGCCACTACGGCCGAATCTTTAAACGCAACTGGTGGATTTTTGCCTTGTCCATCGTCAGCATGGTGCTGTTTGCCGTGCTGCTCCTTCCCGGACAACGGGACTTCTATGAGTCGCGCATATCGTTCCGTCTCGTACCAAGCGATGGCGATGTCGGCACGTTCAACGACCCGGTCAACGAAGAGACCGAGGCTATCATTGCAAAGAGCCTCGGCGACACGGTTGTCGAGCGCATGATCGGCACCTACCCGGAACTCACGCTCGAAGGCTGGGACGAGAACCTCGCCGTGAGCGCGTGCGCGGATACCGACGCACTCATCGTCACCAACACCTGCAACACCCAGATTC
>CALBVK010000400.1 GCA_937969345.1 uncultured Acidimicrobiales bacterium | reverse complement strand
ATGGCGTGTTGTGGCATGCGGTTATCGCACACCCGATTCTGGTCACGGCCGCCGTGTAGCCCGACGGTGCTACGGCTGGTGTGCGGTCGTGCCTGCGAGTGCGGTGACTGCGTCGGGGACTGCTGGTGTGCCGCGAAGGTCGGCGGCTGGTTCGGGTTCACCCCACGTGCTCGTCAATGGCACGACGCCTGCCCAGTGGGGGCCGTCCATGTCGATGTCCTCATCGATTGGCCCCTCGCCACGAACTTTGGCCGAAGCTTCGGTGAGCGGCACCGACAGCACGAGGGTCTTGCGGTAGTCGGACTCGCTTGGCGCACGCGCGGTATCCCACAGCGGTGCGATGTGATCGTTGATGACCTTGAGCGCCGCCATCTTGTCGGCGGGGTCGTCGATTGCGGTCGCTATTCCTCGGACGACAACCGACCGATAGTTCATCGAGTTGTGGAATGGCGTTCGCGCTATCACCAGTCCGTCGACGATGGTCATGGTGAGGCAGACATCGAGCGTGCGGCCTGCCTTCATCATGGCGTTGGCGACGGCACCGTGTATGAGGATCTCTTCGCCGCGGACGCCGTAGGCCATCGGCAAGACGATGGGACCGTCGTCGGTGGTGACCCCGACGTGGGCAACAACACCAGCAGCAAGGATCGAGCGGATGTGCTCCTGGTCGTACTCGGCTCGGTTTTTGCCGCGCCGCACCGTGGTTCGAGGCGAGGGTCCGGTGGTTGATTCGGTTGACATGATGCTCCACGAGGTGGTATTTTGTATTAGTACAAAAGAAGTACTTTCTGGTACAATTGTAGATCATGGCGACTACTGCGACAAGCATCCGAGATCAGCTCGAGGCCGACGTCAACGCTGGCGTCCGCAAACCCGGCGAGCGGTTGCCTCCGGTTCGTGCGCTCGCCATCGAGCTCAGCGTCTCCCCAAACACGGTCGCCGCTGCGTACAAGCAGCTGCGTGACAGGGGAGTGGTGATTGGCCGCGGCCGTCAGGGGACGATCGTTGCGCCATTGAGCCGCCCAACGTTCAGCCAACTGACGTCGGTTCCAGACGGCGCGATCGACGCATTGCGCGGTTCGCCTGATGTTGCGTTGTTGCCGGAGTTGGGTCCTGCATTTGCTGCGGCTACCGCAGGGGACGACGTTGGCTATGGAGACCAACTCGTCGATGACGCATTTGCGGCTGCGGCGCGCGAGATGTTCGAACGAGATGGCATCGATGCTCGCAACCTCACCGCAACATCGGGTGCCATGGACGCGATCGAGAAGATTTTGTCGGCGAACGATCTTCGCCCTGGTGATCGTGTTGGCGTCGAGGATCCTGGCCACGTCCCCGTGCACCAACTTGTTCGAGCTGCGGGACTACAGCTGGTTCCGCTCGCGATCGACGCCGAAGGTATTCGACCCGACGCCTTGCGCGACGCCATGGGCCAGAACTTGGCCGCCCTTATCGTCACCCCTCGTGCTCACAATCCAACCGGCGCTGCACTGACGGGGAGTCGAGCAGCCGAACTCTCCGAGATCCTCGCTGAACAACCCGACATGTTGTTGATCCAGGACGACCATGCTGGAGCGATCAGTGGAGCGGAGTGGATCCCTCTGAAACCACCGGGCGATCGTTTCGCGTTCATTCGGTCGTTGGGGAAGTCCCTCGGCCCCGACCTTCGCATGTCGGTTACCGTCGGCGACGCGACGACGATCGACCGGGTGGCCCTTGCGATTAGCAACGGTCCGGGTTGGGTAAGCCATGTGCTCCAGCGTGCGGCTGCATATCTGTTGACCGATGGGAAGACGACGCGACTCGTTGCGCAGGCGGAGCGATCATACGCCGATCGCCGAAACCGTCTCATCGATGCTCTGGCCCAACATGGGATAGCGGCTTCGGGGGCATCGGGAATCAATGTCTGGATTCCGACGAGCGACGAGCAAGCAACCGTCGAGGCAGCTCGGGCTGCCGGCTTTGCGATTCGCGCTGCCGATCCATACCGGGTTGACTCGGGCCCTGCGGTTCGGGTGACCATTGCCAATCTCACGAACGACCAGATCGATTTGCTCGCAGCAGCTCTCGCCATGGCGACAGCCACGAACCACTATTCGCCCGCGATGTAGTCTCGTGTCGTTCGATCGACGACGAAGGTAAGCACGATGCGCGAGATGACCCACGACGAGACGATCGCCTTTTTGTCCGAGGGGACCCGTACCGGCAAACTTGCATGGGTGTCCCAGTCGGGTGCTCCACACGTTGCGCCGGTGTGGTTCACGCTCGATGGGGATGACGTCATCTTCAATACCCACACCGACAGCGGCAAGGCAAAGTCGCTCCGGCGCGAGGGCCGAGCGTGTCTCCTGGTCGACCTCGAAGAACCCCCATATGCCTTCGTGAAGATCGACGGCACGATCACGATCGATGACGATCTCGATCGGGTTCGCTCCGTCGCAACGACCATTGGTGGGCGTTATATGGGGGCTGATCGAGCCGAGGAATTCGGCACACGAAATGGCGTGCCGGGCGAGTTGGTGATTCGGCTCACCCCAACCAAGGTGACCGCTCTCGATGAGGTGTCTGGCTATGGCGATTGAGCCACGGAATAGGGAATATTCAGCGGCTTAAGAAGTTGAGTTACCTGTACTCAAGTTTGGGACCTGGACCGCCGGATCCCCAACGGATGCTCGTGCATCGATTAGGAGGGTGACATGGCAATCGATCCAAACCAGTGGACACAGAAGACGCGGGAAGGGTTCACGGCCGCGCAAGAGCTAGCGACGGCCGAGTCGCATCCTGAGGTCACACCAGAGCACTTGCTTCTCGCGCTCGTTGGTCAGGCCGACGGCATCGTGTTGCCGATCCTGCAAAAACTCGGACACGAACCTCTCAGTGTTCGCAACCGGCTCACCGAGAAGCTCGGTGCGCTCCCCAATGCCTACGGTGGCGAGGTCCGACAGTCTCGCGACCTGATTAAGGCGTTCGAAGATGCCGACAAGGCTCGCGTCGACCTCGATGACGACTACCTCTCCACCGAACACCTACTTCTCGCAATGGCCGATCGGCTCGACCTCGATCGTGGAGAGGTCATCGAAGCACTGCGCGATGTGCGCGGTTCGCACCGTGTCACCAGTCAGAACCCTGAGGACCAATACCAGTCGCTCGAGAAGTACGCCCGCGATCTCACCGCCGACGCCCGGGCACAAAAGCTCGATCCCGTCATTGGTCGGGACGACGAGATTCGTCGAGTCATTCAGGTGCTCAGCCGCCGCACGAAGAACAACCCTGTGCTCATCGGCGAACCCGGCGTCGGCAAGACAGCCATCGTTGAAGGATTGGCGAACCGCATCGTCGAAGGCGACGTACCCGAGTCGCTCAAGAATAAGACGATCATGTCGCTCGACCTTGCGTCGATGGTCGCTGGCGCAAAGTACCGCGGTGAATTCGAAGAACGTCTCAAGGCCGTCCTGAAAGAAATCGACGATGCCGACGGTCAGATCATCACCTTCATCGACGAGCTCCATACCGTGGTCGGCGCGGGTGCTGGCGGCGACAGTGCAATGGACGCGGGCAACATGTTGAAGCCAATGCTCGCTCGCGGCGAACTTCGTATGGTCGGTGCAACGACCCTCGACGAGTTCCGCAAACACATCGAGAAAGACCCCGCCCTCGAGCGTCGATTCCAGCAGGTCCTGGTCGAACCACCATCGGTCGAGGAGACCATCGCCATCCTTCGAGGTCTCGCCGAGCGCTACGAAGTACACCACGGCGTTCGTATTCAGGACGCCGCGCTCGTCAGCGCAGCTGTTCTCTCCGACCGATACCTCACCGGTCGCTTCCTCCCCGACAAGGCCATCGACCTCGTCGATGAAGCTGCATCAAAGCTGCGCATTGAGATCGACTCGGTGCCGATCGAGATCGACATCGTCGATCGCCGGCTTCGCCTACTCGAGATGGAAAAGCTGGCTCTCGAGAAGGAAAGCGACCGCGGCTCGAAAGATCGACTCGTCGAACTCGAAAGCGAGTTCGCCGATCTCACCGAGCAGCTGAGTGCGATGAAGGTGCACTGGCAGAGTGAGAAGGACGCGATCGACGAGATTCGCTCGCGCAAGGAACAACTCGAACAGCTCCGTCTCGACGTGGAACGCGAAGAAGACCTCGCCAAGGCCGCCGAGATTCGCTACGGCCTCATTCCGACACTCGAGGATGAGATCACCGAAGCCACCGACCGCCTGAACGACCTCCAGGGCGGAGGCGACAACGTGATGCTCAAGGAAGAGGTCGACGCCGAAGATGTCGCCGAAGTCGTGAGCGCCTGGACCGGCGTGCCCATCAGCCGCCTGCTCGAAGGCGAAGTGCAGAAACTCATTCGCCTCGAAGAGGTCTTGCACGAACGTGTTATCGGTCAAGAGGACGCGGTCAAGGTCGTCGCCAACGCGATCCGCCGAAGCCGCGCTGGCCTCAGCGACCCAAACCGGCCAATCGGTAGCTTTCTGTTTCTCGGCCCAACCGGCGTTGGCAAGACCGAGCTCGCTCGTTCCCTCGCCGACTTTATGTTCGACGATGAGCGGGCCATGATCCGCATCGACATGAGCGAGTACATGGAGAAGCACTCCGTTTCTCGTCTCATCGGCGCCCCTCCTGGATATGTCGGATACGACGCCGGCGGTCAACTGACCGAAGCGGTACGTCGTCGGCCATATGCCGTTGTTCTCCTCGACGAGGTGGAGAAAGCCCATAGCGACGTCTTCAACGTGTTGTTACAGCTGCTCGACGACGGTCGGCTCACCGACGGGCAAGGACGAACCGTCGACTTCACCAATGTCGTGCTCATCATGACGTCCAACTTGCCCGGAGACCCGCTCGCGTTCTTCCGGCCCGAGTTCATCAACCGAATCGATGACATGGTCCGCTTCCGTGAGCTCACCGAGGAAGATCTGCGCAGCATCGTCGACATACAACTTCGGATCTTTGGTGAGCGGCTCGCCGATCGACACATCGAGCTGAACGTCACCGATGCGGCCAAGCTGTGGCTGGCCAAGGAAGGCTATGACCCCGCTTATGGTGCGCGTCCGCTGAAGCGTTTGGTGCAGCGCGAAGTTGCCGACAAACTTGCGGTCAAACTGCTCGATGGGTCCTTTACCGAGGACGCAACGATTACGGTCGACAGTGACGCGGAGGGAACTTCCCTCGTATTTTCGTAGTCGGTTAGGCCCGGACGACCACCGTTCGGGCCGATCGGCCCGCAAAAATGGTCCGAATGGCTTTTGGAGCCCCGAATAGCGGGGATCTATTCTCGCCTTATCGGCTCGGACTACGTTTGTGGACCCGGGCGATTAACCAATGAGGAGAATTCGATGCCGAACTCATCGAACACCACCCAAAAGAAGATGGGCGTTGCGCTCGTCGTCGCCACCTTGATTCT
>CALBVK010000399.1 GCA_937969345.1 uncultured Acidimicrobiales bacterium | reverse complement strand
GGCGTCCATTGCATCGAGGAGCAAGTGGTTGCCTGAATCCCAGTGGCGGTAGATCGTTGTTTTGGCTACCCCGGACTTTTTGGCTACCGCTTCGATCGTGAAGCTGCCGACTCCGGACTCGGCAATGACGTCGAGCGCGCCAGCGAGCACGTTCTGGCGTGCTGTTTCGCTGCGGGGTCGTGCCATGTTCCAAACCTAGGGCGTGATCGATGCCGGCGATAAGCCGAACAGTAGAGCTACTCAATGGTAGCGAAATGTTTCAACCCTCGGGGCATGCAAATTTGTTGCAATGGCGTATGTGACATGCGTCGGGGTTGACGAATGCTCGAGAACTCGGTTGACTAACGCTACGCAATCGTAGCGTTACTATTTGGTTCGGGAGATACACAGCTATGTTTACGAAGCTCGCACGTTGGTGCTACCGCAAGCCGTGGCACGTCATCGGTGCTTGGGTGCTGATTCTCGCCGCCATCTTGGGTTCAGTCGGCGCCATGGGCGGCCCGGCATTCGACAACAGCTTCTCGGTTCCCGACTCTGAGTCCGCTGATGGCTTCGACATTCTCACCGAGAATTTCGGTGGGCTAGGTGCCGGCGCAAATGGGTCGGTTGTCTTCGAAACCGCGCTCGGCGTCGACGACCCCGCTGTCGTTGCCGTCATGACCGAGTACTTCGATGAACTGCAGGCAGCAACCGCCGACGGCGGCGAGCTGGATGGGCTGAACATCCGGTCGCCGTACCTGCCCACCCCCGATGGCAGCCCAAATCCACAGGTCAGCCAGCAGGGCGATATCGCCTACGCCTCAGTCAGCATCTCCGAAGAGGTCGACCAGGTCGCCGCAGCGGAGATGGGCATCTTTCTGCGAGAAACCGCAGAGGAACTCAATGTCGAAGAAGTAATCGACGGTCGGCTTGAGATCGGCGGCGCGGTTCTCGCCGAGTTTGAGCCTCCAGAATCGGAACTCCTCGGTTTGGCCTTCGCCGTCGTCGTTCTGATCGTGGCGATGGGTTCGGTAGTCGCGATGGGAACGACCATCAGCGTTGCCGTCTTCGGTGTTGCCGGCGGTTTCGGGCTTATGGCGCTGCTCTCCAACTTCTTCTCGATCCCCGAATTCGCAACCACCATTGGTTTGATGATCGGACTCGGTGTCGGCATCGACTACGCACTCTTCATCGTCACCCGCTACCGAGAAGCTCTCCGAGCCGGATTCGACCCCGAAGGAGCCACCGTCGTTGCCCTCGACACCGCGGGCCGTTCGGTCGTATTCGCTGGTGCTACCGTCGTCGTCTCGTTGCTCGGGCTTCTGCTCATCGGTCTCGACTTCATCGCTGGCCTCGGATACGCCGCATCGGCGACCGTGCTCATGGTCATGCTCACCTCGATCACGTTGCTTCCTGCGGCGCTCGGCCTCGTTCGCGAGAAGGTCCAGGTGACCAGGGTTCGCGGCATGATTGGCGCTGGCCTCATCGCTGTCGCGTTGCTCGGACTTGGCCTCAGCATCTCGCCGTTCCTGTTCGCGTTGCCGATCGCGCTCGTCATCGTCGTCGCCGGTTACCTGCCGTTCGCCTCACCGCTCAAGACCACGTTGCCCCCACGCAAGGACGTGCCGATTCGTGAGACCGTTTGGTACCGATTGAGCCGCACCGTTCAGGCTCGTCCGTGGTCCTGGGCGCTTGCCTCCTCGGCCATCTTGCTCGTGCTCACCATCCCGCTCCTCAGCCTCAACCTTGGATTCTCCGACGAGGGCAACTACAACGAGGAGACAACCACCCGCCAGGCCTACGACCTGCTCGCCGACGGCTTTGGTCCCGGCTCCAACGGTCCACTCATCGTCGTCACCGAGATCTCCTCAACAGCGGACTTCGAAACGCTGGGGGCGCTCAGCGCTGCGATCAACGACACCGAGGGCGTCGCGTTCGCTTCCCCGGCATTTCCAAACAACCCGCAAGACCCACAGGCGTCGACCGCCGCAGCTATCCAAATTCAGCCGCTGACCTCGCCGCAGGACCAAGCGACAGAGGAGCTCGTCGAACGACTTCGTGACGACGTGATTGCGCCCGCGGTTTCGGGGACGTCACTCGAGCCCAAGCTCACTGGCGCAACAGCGGCAAACATCGACTTCACAAGCTTTCTCTCCACCCGGCTGTTGATCTTCTTCGGCGTGGTTCTCGCGCTGTCGTTCCTCCTTCTCATGGTGGTGTTTCGCTCGATCATGGTCCCGCTCAAAGCGGTGATCATGAACATGTTGTCGATCGGTGCGGCCTACGGCATTGCGGTCGCCATCTTCCAGTGGGGCTGGTTTGGTTCGGTCTTCGGCATCGAAGGTGCCCCCATCGAGCCGTTCATCCCAATGCTGATGTTCGCGATCGTGTTTGGCCTGTCCATGGACTACGAGGTGTTCATCCTCAGTCGCATGAAGGAAGAGTTCGAGCGCACCGGTGATGCGGTCAATTCCGTCGCCGACGGCCTGGCCATGACGGCGCGGGTTATCACCGCAGCCGCTGCAATCATGGTCGTCGTCTTCGGCAGCTTCGTGTTTGAGGACGATCGCATCATCAAGCTCTTCGGCTTGGGTCTCGCCTCTGCGGTATTCATCGACGCCACGCTGGTCCGCATGATCCTGGTGCCCGCGACCATGCAGCTACTCGGTGCCCGCAACTGGTGGTTGCCGGCATGGCTCGATCGGATTTTGCCGAACCTGAACGTCGAAGGTGGGCATCATGAGCCAGCGGTTCAGCCCGAAGTTGAGATGCCCGGTCTTCGCGAAACAGAGCTGGTTTAGGTTTCCGGACGTTTGTCGAAAACTGTGACGTGAATGTCACGGAACCGGGGAACGAAAGCAACGAATCCGTGGTTGGATGACGACATGACCGAAACGAATCTGATCGCCATAGTCGGAAGCCTTCGTTCAGGGTCGGTGAACCGGGCTGTGGCTCGTGCGGCAATCGCACTCACCCCGGACACCACCACGCTGTCAATTCACCCGATCGCCGACCTCCCGCTCTACAACGGAGACGTTGAAGCGCGTGGTCTGCCCGACAGCGTGCAGGCATTACACGATGCCGTAGCTGGGGCCGATGGTGTCATCTTCTTCACCCCCGAATACAACAGCTCGATCCCAGCGGTCACCAAGAACGCCATCGATTGGCTGTCTCGGCCACCGACCAGCCTCGAGGGCAAACCCTTCGCTGCGGTGTCGACGACACCGGGCGGTCGCGCC
>CALBVK010000398.1 GCA_937969345.1 uncultured Acidimicrobiales bacterium | reverse complement strand
ATTCATATGTTCCCCCTAATGGAATGCCACACACCCGCGGCTTGTGGCGACATGAACTTACATCACCACTCTGCGTATTCGTGCTGATTCTGTAAAGCAATCTCTTGCAATGGTCGGGGAGTGAATGCGAACATATGTTCGTGCCTGTATCTGCCTCAATTCTTCACGCCGATCTCGATTCGTTCTATGCGTCGGTCGAGCAACGCGACGATCCAACGCTGCGAGGCAAGCCAATCTTGGTCGGTGGCGGGGTGGTGCTCGCAGCGAGTTACGAGGCAAAGGCATGCGGAGTCCGGACCCCAATGAACCATCGTCAAGCGCTTCGTTTGTGCCCCGACGCCATTCTCGTCTCGCCCCGGATGGACGCCTACTCCGAGGCCAGCAAAGACGTTTTCGACGTCTTTCACGACACCACGCCGCTGGTCGAGGGCATCTCAATCGACGAAGCATTTCTCGATGTCTCCGGACTTACGCGAATAGCGGGACCACCGCCAGTAATCGCCGAGAAGCTCCGCTCGAGAGTTGCCGACGAGGTCGGGCTCAACATCACGGTCGGAATCGCTCGAACAAAGTTCTTAGCGAAGGTGGCGAGCGGCGTCGGCAAGCCGGACGGACTCGTGGTCGTCGACCCCAATCACGAACTTTCCTTTCTGCGTCCGCTGCCCGTCGAACGCCTCTGGGGTGTTGGACAGGTAACAGCCGCCAAGCTTCGCGAAGTCGGGATCGAACAGGTCGGACAAGTCGCGGACATCGACATCGACGAGCTCATCGAACTGGTCGGCGTTGCACAGGGCCGGAAACTGCACTCCTTGGCACACAACCGCGACCCACGGCCGGTGGTCGTCGGAAAGCGTCGGTCATCGATTGGCTCCCAGCGTGCCCTCGGCCGCGGCAAACGATCCCAAGATGAGCTCCGCGGCATTATTCGCGGAATTGTCGACCGCGTCGCTCACCGCATGCGCGCCTCTCGACGGGTTGGTCGCACCGTTGTGCTGCGCTTTCGCTTCAACGACTTCACACGGGCGACGAGGTCTCACACACTTCCGCAGGCAACCGATGACACGAGTGTCATCCTCCGGGCGTGCGACCAGCTACTCGAGGACATGGCTGCCAAGATCGATTCAGACGGCCTTACGCTGCTCGGACTGTCGATCACCAACCTGCACAATGCCGATGCCGTGCAGATGGCGCTGCCGTTCGACGAGCTCGACTTCGCTGACGGGACCGCCCTCGACTCGGCGCTCGACGACGTGCGCGACCGATTTGGCTCGGCCGCCATTGGGAGGGTTACGCACGTGGGCAAAGACATGGGCATGAGCGTTCCGATGTTGCCCGACGAGTAGGTACTCATCGGTCTCTCACCGGTACGATCCTGCTCGTGACACGTGCAGACGAATTCGATCCACTCGACGATGAGACCGCGGCGCGTTGGGCCTACTTCCCTCACTGGGAGGGCAAGACCTACTTCGTCAACATCGCTGGTCTGGAAATGGACGAACTCCGCAAGGACTACGCCCGCATGCGCATGCCATTTCGCGAGCAGAACCTGCAAGCGGCCGGTCTAGTACACGGGGGAGCGGTCGCCACGCTGATCGACACCGTCGTTGTGCCCGCTATCGGTGCTGGACTACCCGAAGGGTCGTTGTGGTCCACGATCGAGTTGCACGTCCAGTATCACCGCCCACTCACGAGCGACGCTGTCGCCGAGGGCTGGATCGTCAAACGTGGTAAGTCGGTCGTGTTCACCCGCGCCGAGGTCGTCGACGCCGAAGGCCGACACGTCGCCTCTGGAACCGCGACCTACATGGTGAAGCTGCCCGACTGACCGCCGTCGTCAGGCCATGACGCTCTCGTTACGAGGAGGCTGCTGTTGTTTCTAGAGCCTCAGCGAGTGCGGTCTTTACATCATCGATGAGCAACGAATGACGGCCGATCGAACGGCTCGCGTGCATCAGCGGGGTCGCTGCGACCGGCCCGAGGCCATGGGCCAAGAGCTCCCGTCCTAGCGCAAGCAACGCCTCGGTATTGTCCGGGTCGTTCCGGGACGCGTTGATGAGCGGCCCAAGGGAGTCCATATCGAGGCCCTTCACCGCCTTCTCAAAGAACGCCCAGGTCGCCGCCAGCTCGTCAACCGAGTGATCTTGACTATTGGGGAACCGAAGAATCGGTTCGATCAAAGACCACGCAGTTTGAGCATCGCCTCGCCCAACCGCTGTCCGGATCTGATGGATGTTTTCCGCCGCACTTTTCGCCATGTCTCACTATCGACACGCGAGACGCTCAGCCCAATGGTCATTCGACCTATACGACGGGACGAATGGACTAGGCGCGCAACGCCGATGTGGAGCTACGGCGTAATGAAAACCTTGCCGCGGGGGTCTTGCAGAACCCCTGCGAGGTCTTCCATCACGCGGCTGAGCTCGACCGTTGCACCAACGTCGGTCGACCAACGGCCATCACCGAAGCGTGCCTGGACCTCGGCGAACACGCCGAGCTTCTCTTCCATGCTCGCGCCCGTCATCCACGGGGTGAGCCAAAAGCCGCGGATCTCCTTGTGCATAAAGATGAGCTCGCCGGGGTTCGACAGTGGCGGAATTTCCGGACTGAGCGACCCGTAGATGAGCCAGGTGCTCTTGCGGCCCATCGCGTTGAAGATCTGGGTGGATGTCTTGTCGACGACGGCATCGATGAACATCTCGGGCTTGTGTGTCTTCATCGCCGCCTTGAGCTTGTCGGCGAAATCGTCATCGTTTTGGTTGAGGATCTCCGTTGCTCCGAGTTCGGTGAGTGTGTCGTTGTGAACGTCGCGGCGGACAATGGCGATGGACGCAATGCCGGCGTCGCGGGCGAGAGCGATGATGAACTTCGATACCTGGCTGGCCCCGGCGGTCAGG
>CALBVK010000397.1 GCA_937969345.1 uncultured Acidimicrobiales bacterium | reverse complement strand
AGAGTGCCGAGTGTTACCGAGCCAAATCCAATACGGCCGAGAAGTCGGTGCCGCCTGGCATTTCCGCCGGTGCCCGGCCGCGCCAACTGCACATGGGCGAGTACGAACGCAACGCTGTTGAACGCGATGTGGGCGAACAAGAGCGAGCGGCGCCCGGCGGGCCCGTTGGCGAATCGTTCATGGAAGGCCACGCCCCACGCCGGGTGCGAGTCGTAGTTGTCGGCGATGGAGCAGGCATTGTCTGGGCACGTGGCGAGAGCCACCGGGAGCTCGGACTGATTCGATACGCCGAGGTTGTCGAGCAGATCGTAGATGCTGACAAAGAAGGCGATCGCGTCGCCTTGTCCGCGCACGAAGTAGCCAATGTTGAGTACGAGCATCAACCCAATGCCCATAGCGGTGAAACCCTGCCATCTCGAGTTGCGGAGTCCATGCAGCAGTAGGCCGGCCCACGCCACGAGCGCTCCGTAGAAGACCATTGTCTCAACCGGCATATGTTCCCCCTTGTGGCTCTTCCCCCGAGGAGCCGTAGTTCGAATCTAGAAGCCTCGTAGGGGGGTGAGGCAATAAGTGCCGTATCCCGACCGTCGATTGCGGCCCGCGATCGCTAACCTCTGGGGCCATGGCAAAGACATCTACCCGCCTCGACGCTTCTCAAGACGAGGCGTGGACGGCGCTCCAGTCGCTGTCGACCTGGGAAGGGGTAGCCGGTATCGAAGACCTGCGGGAGCCTCGATACGACGGCGCTGGAAACCTCGCCGGTTTCCGATTCGCGATGGACACCGCCCTCGGCCGGGTCGATGGTCGGGCCAAAGTCGAGCCTCGACCGCCCGCAATGACGATCTATGGCGAGCAAAAGGGTCTGTCGCTCACGATCCGAGTCGTGATCACGAGTCAAGGTCTGACGGCCAGTACCGCCATCGTCGAAGCTGAGGCGAGTGCAACGTCGTTTCTGAGCAAGCCGCTTGCGATCACGCTGAATGCGTTGCTCGATTCAGCAATCGAGGACGAAGCCGCAAAGATCGCCTCCCGGGTTGGCCGTCGAGACGTGCGTTAGCTCGCGACGACGGTGAGCCCCGACGCGTCCGGAGTATCTCCAGTGAACGCCTGGGACCAGTACGACGAGTGGAAGAACAACTCCCGCGTCGCGACGCGTTCCGAGGTGTAGACGGTGGCGCCATTGAGCGTGTACCGCACGGTTCCGTCGAGCTCTCGCTGGATACCTGCGTGATCGCCGATGCCGATGCTGTCGATGGTGGCGATGAACGTCCCGGATTCGTAGATGCGGAAGATCAGCTCCTCCCCGAACTGCACGAAGTACATGGCGAACTCCACCGATGCTCGGCGTGGGGTCGTTGCTGACCCGGCCGTCAAGCCGATCATCTCGGCGGATGGTTGATAGGAGCTCGAGTCACGGCTCGCAATCACCATGTTCACCGGCATCTGGCCGATGTAGGAGTCGTTTCTCCATCCGGCGGGTGGTGCGTCGCTGCGGGCCTCTGGTCGCCGAACGTCGACGGCGGGGACCGCCACCGATCTCAGCTGCGGTGACTCCCACTGGCTTTGCAGCGGGATAGACCGCTGTGTGTTTCGGTATCTGTCGTCCGTCTGTAATGCCCGCATGTTCAAGGATCGGACCCCCCAACTGTGGGGTGAGCATTTTGAACATCGAACTATCGAAAGAGGTAGAAGTTACCGAATAGTAGGATGTCCGACTATTGGGTGGTCGTGGTAATCTGCGGTATGGCAGGAACCAATGCTTCGGACATGGACCTTGTGGCCGAGGCTCGCCGCAACTGGATTGCGGGTGGACTTGGCGAGGTCGATGCCATGGTTTCGGCAACGTCGCTCGCTCGGGCACACCAGATCGTCCTCGGTCGGATCAACCAGGCGCTCACCGAGTTCTCACTGACGTTTAGCCGCTATGAAGCGCTCGCCCTGCTGAGCTTCGCTCGCGGCGGATCCATGGCGATGGCTCGCATGGGGGAGCGCCTGCAAGTGCACCCCACAAGCGTGACCAGCACGATTGATCGTCTTGAGCGCGACGGCCTTGTCACGCGCAGTCCCCACCCCGACGATCGGCGCGCCACCCTCGCCACGCTCACGCCACACGGCCGCAGCTTGCACGGCGAAGCCACCAAAGCGCTCGAAGCAATTCGCTGGGGCATGGGCGAGATCGGCAACGAACAACTCAACAACCTGAATCAGGAACTCGCCCACGTGCGGGCGTCTGGTGGGGACAATGTCAGCGGTTCGATCCGAACCGATGCGAAGGGAAACTCATGAGCGAACAAGCCAACGCCGAGGATGCCTGGCGGTCATCGCCCGAGTACGCCGCCTGGCGGGAGCGATACGACGCAGCCTCACTGCGCGACACGCCGTTCGAGACCATGTCCGGGGTTCCCGTCGAGCCGATCTACGGCCCCGGTCCGTATCCGGGCGAGTACCCCTACACCCGCGGTGTCTATCCGAGCATGTACCGCAGTCGCCTGTGGACGATGCGTATGTTTGCTGGGTTCGGCACCGCCGAGGACACCAACGCTCGCTTCAAAGACATCTTGCGCAATGGCGGCACCGGACTCTCAACAGCGTTCGACATGCCGACGCTCATGGGGCGCGATTCGGACAGCCCGTGGGCCTTGGGTGAAGTCGGCCGAGCAGGCGTTGCCATCGACACCCTTGCCGACATGGAAGATCTGTTCGCCGACATCGACCTGTCCGGGGTTTCGACGTCGATGACCATCAACGGTCCGGCGGCGATCATCTTGGCCATGTACGTCGCCGTCGCCGAAAAGAACGGCATTAGCCCCGATCAACTCGCCGGGACGATCCAGAACGACATCTTCAAGGAATACCAGGCGCAAAAGGAGTACATCTACCCACCGCGCCCAAGCGTTCGAATCGTGACCGACATGATCGAGTACACGAGCGAGCATATGCCGCGCTTTCACCCGGTCTCGATCAGCGGCTACCACATTCGTGAAGCGGGAAGCACCGCTGCCCAAGAGCTGGCATTCACGCTGGCGAATGGGTTTGCCTACGTCGAAGCAGCGACCGCAGCTGGCGTGGACGTCGATGAGTTCGCTGGCCGACTCAGCTTCTTCTTCAATAGCCACAACGACTTCTTCGAAGAGATCGGCAAGTTCCGGGCAGCACGGCGAATCTGGGCCCGCTGGATGAAGGAGCGGTACGGGGCCACCAGTGAACGCTCCATGTTGTGCCGTTTCCACACCCAAACCGCCGGCGTTTCGCTGACCGCCCAGCAACCCGAGATCAACATCGCCCGAGTCGCCATCCAGGCGCTCGC
>CALBVK010000396.1 GCA_937969345.1 uncultured Acidimicrobiales bacterium | reverse complement strand
CGGCATCGAAGACGCGATCATTCACCTTGCTGTCGCCGACGCCGAAGCACTACAGCGCGTCATCATGGACAAGATCAGCGGATACCCCGGCGTGTTCGACGAGCGAACCTCGCTGCTGTTTACCCACCGGCGACGTCAGGTGATTGAACCGCTGTAACTTGTCGAGACTTCCGCTCGAGATCCCGGCTAGCTACGCGGAGACGTCGACGACGATCCGGCCCCGGACTCGGCCTTGGACGATCAACGACGCAACATCGGGAACCGTCTCCAGGCCAACCTCGCTCGTCATCTCCTCGAGAAGGTTCACATCGAGGTCGGTTGCGAGACGAGCCCATGCTTGCTCGCGTCGCTCGGCGGTCTCATGCACCGAATCGATACCGGCGAGAGTCACGCCGCGCAGGATCAGCGGGGCGACCGACGTTTCGAGGTCCATACCCTGGGCCAAACCACATGCGGCAACGCAGCCCTTGGGTCCGGTCGCAGCGAGCACGTTCGCCAACGTATGGCTTCCAGCAACATCGATTGCACCAGCCCAGCGCGCCTTTGCGAGCGGACGACCGCCACCTTCGGAGAGCTCGTCGCGATGGATGAGCTCGTTGGCGCCGAGCGAGCGCAAGTAGTCGCCCTCCTCCTCGACGCGACCCGACGATGCAATGACCTCGTATCCCAGACGGTTCAAGATGGCAACGGCGACCGAGCCAACGCCACCGGCCGCACCGGTGACCAGCACCGCTCCGGACTCTGGGGTGACTCCGTGATCCTCGAGAGCAAGGACGCACAGCATGGCCGTGTAGCCGGCGGTGCCGATAGCGGCGGCCTGATAGGTCGAGAACTCTTCAGGGATGGGCGTAAGCCAGTCGGCGTTGACACGAGCACGCTCGGCGAGGCCACCCCAGTGCTTCTCCCCCACGTCCCAGCCGTTGAGAACAACGCGGTCGCCAACGCCGAAGCTTTCGCTTTCCGATGAGAGCACGGTTCCGGCGAAGTCGACGCCGGGAACCATGGGCCAGTTACGAACGATTGGCGAGCTGTCGGTGATCGCCAGCCCATCCTTGTAGTTGATCGTCGAGTACTCGACCGCAACGAGCGTGTCCGCCTCGGGCAAATCGTCCTCGGCTATGTCAGTAACTTCGGCACTGAACTCGTCATCGACTTTGTTAAGCAGCAAACCGCGCACGTGAACCTCGATTTCATGCGCCGGGAGTGGGCGCGAGGAAACCCTAGATCAGAGCCGGGCGACAGGTCGTTGTCGAAGCCCTTGAAAGTTCTGGAACGCCATGCCGCCGAGAATGACCGGCGCGAACAACAAACCGAACTGGAACCAAAGCGCGGCTCCAGCAACCACGGCGACGACGATCGAGATGACCGCCGCACGTCGGCTGCGAACCGGCACCGAGCCCGGGATGAGGTCGGTCATGATGTGTCCGCCATCGAGCGGCACGATTGGCATCAGGTTGAACGCACTCCAGGCGAACGTCGTGAAGAAGGTGATGTTGAAGAGGTTCGTGATGAAGGCCGTCTCTTCGATAACGCCGCTGAGCTTGACCGCCAGGACGATGAGACCGAGCACGATGCCAGCTAATGGTCCGGCGAGGCTGATGAAGATGGACTGCGCTCGACTGGGAGCCGACTTCAGGCGATAGCGGGTGAGACCGGCCATACCTTCGAGCGAGATGGTGGGTGTTCCGTCGGTGCCCTGGGACCGGGCTGCGAATGCGTGACCGAACTCGTGGATCAGCACGGAGACGACAGCGATGACGACAAAGGCGGCGATCAGGTCGAACCGTTCTCCGAGCGACAGGAAGCCAATGAAACCAATGACACCGAGAAACGACATCTCGATCGTGATCGGGAAGCCAAACAAACGAAACGACATGGGTCCTCCGGGACTCAGTTTCCGGCGAGCGCATCGCGCTCGTCGGCGGTGAGACAGCCAGCGATCTGGCTATCGATCCGCTCCCGCTCGTCGGGATCACCCGACAGATCTGCCTCGATGGTAATCCGAACAAATTCGCGATCGGTGTAGAGCGCGTCGATACATCCCATCGTGGGTGGCGAGAGCGTGGCGTTCGCTTGCTGGGCTACTGCACGGCCAACGGACACACACTCGGCGTACAGGTCGAGGTAGCGGTTTTGCACCTCGAGGTCGGCGAGCAGGAAGTCGAACGGTTCTTCCTCGAGCAGGGCGATCCAGAACGGCCGGTAGTCCTCGGCGGACCGGAGCTTCGAGGAGACACACGCGGCCTCGGTTGCCGGTAGGGCGCGTCCGCCGGCGAGGATCAGTTCGGAGGCGAAGTCATCGACGGCCTTTGGCGAAGCGCAGTCCTGGACTGCACCGATCACAGCATCGATCTCGTCGTCGCCCGCATCGACAGCGGCGGCTGCCGTTTGGTCGGCGCAGGTTTGCTCGTCGAGCGTGAGGATCAGCCCTGAGACGGCAAGCTCGGTGTACACCGCTGCGTTTTCGGAGTCTTCGTTAATCACGAACGTCGGCGGTGGTGAGTCATCCTCTTCGCCGGTTCCATCGCCTTCTCCGTCTGGCGCTTGGGTTGTCGAAGTGGTGTCGGCATCGCCGCCGGTGATGACGTCGCCGTCGTCATCGTCGGTGTCCTCGTCGTCCTCTTCGGGAGCTACCGATGACGTGGTTGTCGTGTCATCGGTGTCGCCAGGTCCGGGTTCGACGATGGACTCGCCCCGCCCACACGCGCTCAGCAATAGAAGGAGCGCAACGGCAACAGCTAGGGGGGATCGCATGTCCACAGGCTAGAAGCGCTATGCCAACAGTTGTCGTCACGCCCCCCAATCGTTGATCGGAGCGGGCAGACTAAGCAGCGTGATGACGCTGCGAATCTCACGGGCACGATTGCTCATGCTTTTGGGCGTAGTGGCCGCTGCGCTCGTCGTCGCTGCCTGTTCATCGGGTCCGGAACCAACGACCGGGCGGTTGCTCGTCCCATCGAAGCCGGTCGAGACCACCACAGCCGGCGGGGACGAAAGCAACGCAGCGCGCCAGGCGGGCGAGCCTGCGGTTGGTCGTACTGCTGGAACGCCCGACTCCACATCGATCGCACCCGTGCTGCACATCTTGGGGAGCGTGCAGGACATCGTCGATGCCGAAGGTGTATTCACGCCGAACGCCTCCGTGGTTAACTCCGATCTTGCGACCATTGCAACGCTTGGCTGCGCGGCGTCGACCTGTCCACCAACCGAGATCGGCGAGTGGGCTTCGGGCCAGCTCCAGATCATGAACGTCGCTACGTTGCGGGCTGCGATCGAAGGTCCCGAGAGTCTCGAGGCCCAGGTCGATGCGCTCGAGGCCGCCGGTGTGGCGACTCTCGGCTTT
>CALBVK010000395.1 GCA_937969345.1 uncultured Acidimicrobiales bacterium | reverse complement strand
GGAGGCTCCGCCTCGTTGAGCACGGCAACTTCGGTGTCGACGATCTCGATAGCGCCGGTGGCGAGCGCGCTGTTGACCATCTCTGTTGGCCGAGCAGCGACCGTGCCGGTAACCGCGACGACGTACTCGCTGCGGACGTTGACCTTCTGGTCAACAACGACCTGGACGATGCCCGTGTGGTCGCGCACGTCGACAAAGGCAAGGTGCTCGGAGTGGACGCGGCGGGTATCGACCCACCCACAAACCGTGACGGTTTGGCCGACGTGTTCGGCGCTGAGTTCACCGCAGTAGTTGGTGCGAAGTGACATGTTGATTCCTTCTTCGGATTTCGAATTCGTTGAGATTGGGGATTGCGTTGAACGCAATGTCGGTTAGTTGGCCTGGCGAAGGGCCGTGAGCTTGGCCGACAGCGTGGCAACCAAATCGTCTCTGCGTACGAGAGTCTGGCCGCTGTCGCCGCGCATGTCGCGGAGCGTGACATTGCCTTCGGCGAGTTCTGTCTCGCCGATGATCACCGCCCACGGTGCCTCGACACGATTGGCTACCTTCATCTGACTTCGCATGTTGCGTCCGTCGTAGGCCCTCTCGACGGCAATACCCGCCGATCGAAGCTCGTCGGCAATGACCGTTGCGGCCTCGGTGTTCGTCACGTCGAGCACGAAAACATCGGGTGCGAGGTCGGGCGCGGGGAATACGCCCTCTGCGTCGCAGGCGAGCAGGATTCGGTCGACACCGAGCGCAAACCCGATTCCGGGCGTTGGCTTGCCGCCAAGGCTCTCGGCCAACCCGTCGTAGCGGCCACCGCCGCCGACCGCGTTCTGGGCGTTCTCGAGCGCGGTCGAGGCAAACTCGAATGTCGTCCGGGTGTAGTAGTCGAGACCACGGACAAGTCGTGGCGATATCTCGTAGGGAACGCCGAGGGCCTCGAGGCCGGCTCGGACAGCACAAAAGTGTTCGGCTGTATCGTCGGTGAGGTAGTCGACCATGAGCGGTGCCTCGGCAATGACTGCCTGGTCCTCACCGCGCTTGCTATCGAGCACCCGAAGTGGATTCTTCGCGAGTGTCTCTTGAGACTTCTCGCTCAGGTCGCCCGAACGATCCCGGAAGTACGTTTCGAGCGCCTCGAAGTACTGCGGACGGCAGCTGTCGTCGCCGAGCGAGTTGAGAAGAAGCGACACTTCGGTCATGCCGAGCGCTTGATAGAAGCGCCAACCGAGCGCGATGACCTCGACGTCGACGGCGGGGTCGTCGGATCCGAGCACCTCGATGCCGACCTGACTGAACTGGCGATAGCGGCCAGCTTGGGGACGCTCGTGGCGAAATTGTGGGCCCTCGTACCAGACCTTCCACGGAAGGGTCGTCGGGTTGTGTTGTACGAACGCTCGAACGACCGATGCCGTCAGCTCGGGACGCATAGCAATACGGGTGCCGTCCTTGTCTTCGAAGTCGTACATTTCTTTGGTGACGACGTCGGTGGACTCACCTACCCGCAAGAACACGCCGAGGTCTTCGACGATGGGCGACATGATGTGGCCGTACCCAGACAGTCGAGCGAGATCAGCAAACGCGTCGACGAGCGCACGCTGACGCTCCGCGTCCGGGCTCATAATGTCGCGCATGCCGCGGAGTGCTTGAAATTTCGAGGTAGCCACGACCAATAAGGTTACTGCCCGATACCGGGCACCATCGCCTCCCGACTCCAGGGATTTGTGAGCGATCCTGCAGGCTGAGCGAGCGCGATCGCTCACAAATCCTGTGGAACGGTTTTTGTGAGCGATCTTGCAGGCTGAGCGAGCGCGATCGCTCACAAATGTTTGGGCGTAGCCTTGGCCTGTGCCTTCGTCGACCGCTCGCTTTCGCCCTGCCGCCCGCGTGGTGGCCATCAGCCCTCATGATCGTGTGCTACTCGTTCGGTTTGAGCTGGCGACCGGCTCGTTTTGGGCAACTCCCGGTGGCGGTGTCGAGGGCGAGGAGAGTCGACACGAGGCAGCGCTTCGAGAGCTCCTCGAGGAGACCGGAATTTGCGACGTCGAACTCATTGGTCCGATCTGGGACCGGACGCACCACTTTCCGCTCCACGGCTTCGACGGCCAGAACGAGCTCTACTTCCTTGCACGAACGACAAACGAAGCACTAGCGCCACAGTTCACCGAGCAAGAGCTGCTCGACGAAGGCGTCACCACACTCAAGTGGTGGTCACTCGATGACATCGTCACCTCGGACGAGGTCTTTGCCCCACGCGATCTCGGAGCCAGGCTCACCGATCTCCTGCGGGACGGTCCTCCCTCGAACACGGTCGTGCTCGCCGATCAGCACCCCGACTTTTGAGTTGCTGACCTCGGGTAAAACTTACGGGGTCGAGCCCGGCAGTACGCGATAGGCGTCGTAAACAGACTCGACCCGACGCACGGCGTTCAACATGGACTCAAGGTGCGCTGGATCGGCGAACTCGAAACCGAAGCGCATGTGGGCAATACGGTCGGAGCCGGTCCGGGTATCGACCGAAGTGACATTGATCTGATGGCTGGCCATCACACCGGCGACGTCAGAGAGCAGACGTGGCCGATCGAGAGCGTCGACTTCGATCGCAGCCTCGTGAAGCCCCTGATGACGATCATCCCAATCGACCTCGATGAGCCGATCGTGTTGTTCGGTACCGAGCGACCGAGCGTTCGAACAATCCGAACGATGCACCGACACGCCCCGGCCGCGGGTCACGAACCCAACAATGTCGTCGCCGGGAACCGGTGTACAACACGTCGCAAGACGAACCAGCAGATCATCGAGGCCCTCGACGTGCACCCCACCATGGAGCGAACGAGGGTCGGAACGCTTGCGAACCCGATCGAACGTCTCGGGCATCTGTTCGGTGGACTCACCGGGCGCATATTCCTTGTTGACCCGGTTGACGATCGTTCGCGGCGACACATGGCCTTCGCCAAGTGCAGCGAGCAGCGAATCGATGTCGGTGTAGTTCATCTCTTCGGCGATCTCGAGAATGAGATCGCTCTTCATCGTCCGCTGCACCGGCATATCCGCGCGCCGCAACGCCGCCATCAGTTCGTCTCGACCGGACTCGATGTATTCGCTGCGGCGTTCCCGGCTAAACCAGTTGCGGATCTTGTGCGCTGCCTTTGGCGACGCCACAAAGTTCAGCCAGTCCTTCGACGGACCGGCGTCGGGGTTCTTGGAGGTGATTACCTCAACACGATCTCCCGACTGCAACCGGGTATCGAGCGGGACGAGCTTGCCATTCACCCGAGCGCCGGTGCAGCGCTCCCCCACTTCGGTGTGAATCTGAAACGCAAAATCGACCGGGGTTGCACCAACGACCAACTCGACAACTTGGCCCTTTGGCGTAAAGACGAAGACTTCCTCGTGGTCGAGGTCGGTCTTGAGGTTCGTCATGAACGCCGATGCATCCGAGGACTCTTGCTCGAATTCGACGATGCGATTTAGCCAGGCGATCTCCTGATCCGAGGCCGTCTCTTTGTATCCCCAGTGGGCCGCCACACCATTTTCAGCCCGCGCATGCATCTCCTCGGTGCGAATCTGCACTTCTACTTCTTTGCCGAGGGGACCAATAACCGTGGTGTGCAACGACTGATAGAGGTTGAACTTCGGCATGGCGATGTAGTCCTTAAATCGCCCTTGGACCGGTTTCCACGCCGAGTGGATCGAACCCAGAGCGGCATAACAATCGCGAACTGAATCGACCACAACCCGAATTCCGACAAGATCGTGGATGTCATCAAATTGGAGATTCTTGACGACCATCTTTCCGTAGATGGAATAGAGATGTTTCTGCCGGCCCTTGACCGTTCCGGCAATATCGAGCTCGCCAAGACGGGACTCGATATCGGCGAGCAGCTGGGTGATATAGACATCGCGCTCGGGCGCGCGAGCTGCGACCATGGCTTCGAGCTCGGCGTACTGCTTTGGGTAGCTCGCCGCAAAGGCCAAATCCTCGAGCTGCTGTTTGAGGTCTTGCATGCCGAGCCGATGCGCCAGCGGAGCATAGATCTCAAGCGTTTCCTTCGACGTTCGCTCCTGCTTCCACGATGGCAACGATGCAATCGTCTCCATGTTGTGTAGGCGATCGGACAACTTGATAATCAGCACCCGGGCGTCCTGGGCAATAGCGATCATCATCTTGCGAACAGATGCCGCTTGCTGGGCCTCCTTGGAATCGAAGTGCACTCTGTCGAGTTTGGTGACGCCGTCGACCACGTGGGCCACTCCCTCACCGAACTCCTCGGTGAGCTGCTCGAGCGATACCGCCGTGTCCTCTACAGCGTCGTGCAGTAGCGCAGCGGAGATCGCAACATCGTCGAGACCGAACTCAGCCACGACTTTTGCGACCGCTAGAGGGTGGGAGATATAGCTTTCGCCAGACTTGCGCCGCTGGTCTCCGTGGGCTGCCGCAGCAATACGGTAGGCCCGCTGGATTCGATCGATCGACGCGCCGGGGCGACCCGCTCGATAGGCCTCGACGATGGCCGTGAGCTCACCTTCGACGCGGACGGACTGTCGTCGCCACGGAAGGACTCGTGTCACGGTCGGCATAGGTCAGTTCACCTCGATAGGGGCGGTAATACGAACATCGGGCAGTTTCGCCCGTCCGTTGAGTGCAACCAATTCAACAAGCACTCCAATTCCACCAACAACGGCACCCGTTTGACCAATCAGCGAGCATGCTGCTGCGAGCGTGCCGCCGGTTGCGAGGACATCATCGATGGCCAGCACGACATCGTCGGACCCAACAAGGTCGGCGGGAAGCTCGATTCGGTCGGTCCCGTACTCAAGGTCGTAGTCGAGCCCCACCACTGCACCAGGGAGCTTTCCCGGTTTACGAACCGGCACGAAACCGACACCTAATCGCTGGGCGATAGGCGGCCCAAACAAGAACCCCCGGGCCTCGATGCCCACAACCACCGTGATGCCTGCCGACTCGAACGGCGTTGCCATTGCCTCGATGGCGGCCGCAAAGGCGCCATGATCGTTCAACAACGGCGAGATGTCCTTGAACATGATGCCAGGTTGGGGAAAATCGGGAACATCTCGGAGATAGTCAGCCAAGTTCACAAGGTGAAACTACCCTCCTCGTATGGCCGACGGTCGAACCATCGCAGCAATCGATATCGGCACTTCGTCGGTACACCTCGCAATCGCCAAAATCATCGACGGGGCCAGACCCGAAATCATTGCCCAGGAGAAGCTCCCTGTACGGCTCGGTTCGGGAGCCAAGGACATGAAATCGCTCGAGCCGGAAGCGGTCGACCGCACCGTTGAAGCGCTTCGCCATTTCAGCGCCATCGCCCAGGCACATGGTGCCGAACTCCATGCGGTCGCAACGAGTGCCGTCCGAGAAGCCGAAGACCCCTCCGAGTTCCTCCGGCGGGCAAAGGCAGAAGCTGGCGTGGATGTTCACGTGATCGCCGGCGTCGAAGAAGCCCGGCTGATCCATCTCGGCGCCCTCGGAGCAATGCCGATCTCCAATCGAAAGCATCTGGTCATCGACATCGGCGGTGGCTCGACCGAACTCATCGTTGGGGAGGGCCTCAACCCGCAGCTTTTGCGCAGCCTCAAGATGGGCCACGTTCGCCTCACCGATCGCTATTTTGCCGATGGAACCGCCGACGAGGAGTCGATCGCCAATTGCCGATCATCGATCCGGTCATTCCTCTCCCGCGATGCCCAAACGATTCGCTCAGCCGGAGTCGAAGTTGCCATTGGATGCTCCGGCACGTTCGAGACCATCGCGGCGATGGCCCGACATCGAGCCACCGACCAGGAACGCCGAAGCGCCATCCGCCGAGACGAGGTGGCAACGGTCGTGGACCATGTCATCGGCGCTCGGTTACAGCAACCGTGGGAGCCGATTGCTCGGGTTGACGCACACCGACAAGACACCATCCTGGCGGGAGCTCTTCTGGTCGAAGGGTTGCTCAACGAACTCGATTTCGATCGGTTCGAAGTGAGCCCGGACGCGCTTCGCGAGGGCCTACTCCTCGACCGAATCGAGCGCCGCGCTCCCGGCGGCGACGCCCTGCACCACCTCAGCCGCATCCGCGCCAACAGCGTCGATACGGTCGCGACCCGATACGGCGAGAACATCGTCCACTGCCGACAAGCCACCGACATCGCCTTGCGAATATTCGATGCGACCGTCGAGCTCCACGGGCTTAGCGAAGACGAAAGAGACGTGCTCGAGGCCGGAGCGATGTTGCACAACATTGGCCGTTTCGTGGGCCATGGCGCTCACCACAAGCACAGCTACTACCTGATTCGCAACACCGAACATCTCGCCGGTTTCGACGAGCACGAACGCGAGCTGATTGCACAGGTCGCTCGGTATCACCGCAAGAGTGTTCCCAAGCCCACCCATAACGATTACCGGTCGCTTTCTGCGGCCGATCAGCGGACGGTGTCGATCTTGGCCGGCATGTTGCGGATCGGGATAGCGCTCGACCGCACCTACCGCAACGTCGCTTCCGATGTTGCTGTCGTAGCGACTCCAACGTTGGTGGACATACGCGTGTTCGGGGACGATATCGAACTCGAACTGTTCGCGGCGAACGAACGCAAGGGTCTACTCGAGGATGCCTTGGTCTGCGACGTCCAAGTCGGTTCGTACCAACCCGGGATCTCGGCGACCTAGCGCTACTTCTTCTTCTTTGTTTTGCGTGGCCGAGGGGGTACCTGTGTGCCGCTCGACGTTGTCGCTCCGGTGCCTTTGGATGACTTCTTCGGCTTCGGAGGGGCCGCGGCGCTACCGCCCGATGCCGCCCGGACACGAGCGCGTTGCGCCTGCTCACCGAAGGTTGCGTCAGAGGCAGCGACCTTACGAGTTCCCGAGCCGTCGGCATCGCCAGACTTCTTCGCAACCTTGGCAGCGATCTGCTGATACTCCGGCTCGCGCTCCTTGAGATTCGCAACGACATACGACGCGACGAACAGCGAAGAATAGCCGCCCACGAGCAGGCCGACGAGAAGCGCTATCGAGAACTCCTGCAGCGTGGTTGCGCCAAGAATAAGCGATCCGATGATGAGCATCGAGAGCACTGGGATGATCGACGTGATCGTCGTGTTCAACGAGCGGGCGAGCACCTGGTTGAGCGCGAGGTTCATCATCTCGGTGTACGTGTACCGGCCGGTTGCCCCGACACGGGCGGTGATGTCGCGCACCTTGTCGTACACCACGATCGTGTCATACAACGAGTAACCCATGATCGTGAGGAAGGCAATGACGGTCGCAGGAGTGACCTCGAATCGGAAGATAGCGTACGCACCAACGCTGATGATGATGTCGTGAGCGACTGCAGCGAGCGCACCGAGAGCCATTTTCCATTCGAGCCGGACGGAAATGTATACGGCGATAGCGATAAAGAAGAAGAACAGCGCGCGCAGCGCCTTGTTCGTGATCGCCGAACCCCACGTTGGCCCAACCGACTCAAAGGCCGTGATCTCTCCCAGCTCATCGAGCGACGACCGAAGGCTTTCAGCAGCCTCGGGATCCTCGACGGAACTGCGAACGCGAACCAGCCGGTCGCCGGTCTCGGTGGTCACTTCCTGGATGATCGCCTCTGCGGCGACATCGCCGGGGAGTACGTTGCTGACCTCATCGATCGACGCTTCGGTCTGCACCTCGAACGATGTGCCGCCCTCGAAGTCGATACCGAGGTCAAGACCGCCGATGATCAGCGCGAGCAGGCTCGCGGCCACGGCGATGCCCGATACGACCAGCGCCTTCTTCCACAGGGCCGGAAAATCGAAGTGGCGACGTCCGTCTTGTTCTGGCGTGAGTTTCATTCGTCGCCTCCCTCTGTTCCGACTCGGTCTTCGGTGAGGCCGGGGATTCCCATCAGCGCAGACGAGCCAGCGATCTTTGGCTGTCGAGCAATCCACTGAACAGCTGGACCCATGAAGAAGTATGTGGCGATGAGGTCTAGGACGGTGGCGATGCCGAGATACAAAGCGAAGCCACGAACCGCACCGACCGTAAGCGCATAGAGCAGCACCGCGCCGATGAGCGACGCGACGTCGGCCTTGACAATGGTGGAGAAGGCGACCGGGAAGGCCTTATTGACAGACGTACGTACCGTCCGGCCGTTACGCACATCTTCCTTCAGGTGCTCGAAGTAGACAATGTTCGAGTCCACTGAAACGCCGATCGAAACAATGATGCCCGTGATACCGGCCAGCGTCAGCGCCAGACCCTGGCTCGCTCCGAGGAACGAAATGATCGACCACAACAACGACGCAGAGATCAACAGGCTCAACATCGCCACCACGCCGAGGATCCGGTAATAGCTGATAATGAAGATCGCAACGAGAGCGAGACCGATGAGGCCAGCGATAACGCCTGCATCGAGTGCATCTTGGCCAATAGTTGCCGACACGACCTGCTGGTTCTCTGGCTCGAGCTGGATTGGCAACGCTCCAAATCGGAGCTTCAACGCGAGCTCGTTCGCCGTTTCTTGAGTGAATTGGCCCGAGATCTGGAATGAATCGCCCAGATCCTCGGCCTGCACTGCCGGAGCGCTGATGACCAGATTGTCCAGATCGACAGCGATGCGTCCCGGCCCAATGCTCGTTCGCGGGCAGGTATCGGCACCAAAGAAGCACTGTTGCGTCAGGTTTCGAAAGGCATCGTCGCCAATCTCGCCACCCTTGAGATCGACCGAGATAATCCACTGCTGTCCGGTGAACAGCCCTTGGGCATCGGACAACCCTTCGCCGGTCATACCCGTTGGACCAAGCAAGTATCGGCCGGGCGACGCGAGCGTTGGGTCGGCGGGAACGATGATGATCGAGTCCTCATCGATTTCGTCGACGGGGGTGAAACCCAGTTCGTCGAGGGACGATGTCTCGGGGTAGCCGTCGGGGCGGTTGGTAGACCCGAGCGCGAGTTCGGCGATCACCGGCCGGAATCGCATGACGGCGGTGTCGCCCACGAGGTCGAGGGCACGCTGCTGGTCGTCGACACCTGGAAGCGACACCAAGATGCCATCGCCTTCGGCCTGAATTTCCGGCTCAGCGACACCGAGACCGTCGACGCGGTTTCGGATGACCTCGACCGCTTGGTCGATCCGCTCCTCCAGAACGACCGGGTCTTCGATCTCCTCAGTTACTCGGTAGCGCACACTCACGCCGCCTTGAAGATCGAGCCCAAGGAGTGGTTCGTTGCCTGCGATGAACGTGGCGACGAGCGCCCCGATCGAAAGCAACGTGATACCGATGAGGTACCCGAGTTGTCGTCCTGGCATTAGCGCTTACGCCTCAGCTTCTTCGTCAGCTTCGTCTTGGATGTCTTCGTCTTCATCGGTTGGGAACTCGTCCAAGATGTCCTGTATTGCCGAGCGGGCTACGAGCATCTCGATCCCTTCGGCGACCTCGATGTACGCCGACGTCGCAAGCACCTCGGTGAGCGTTCCGTAGATACCGGTCGCCAGTAGAACCCGGTCACCGGCAGCAGCGCGGTCGACGAGCGCTTGTTGTTCCTTCATCTTCTGCTGCTGCGGGCGGATCAGCAGCATGTACATGCCAACAAAGAGCAGTAGTGGGAGAATGAGTTGAGCCATGGTGTGACCTCGACCGCTTTCAAAGAGCGCGAATGAACAGCCCCTGATCCTATCCCCGCTCAGGTCACGTGCGGCGACCGGTCCTTACGAGCGAGCAATCACGACCAGAGCTCGTGAACCTCAGCGGCGAATGCCTCGAATCGCTCCTCCGCTATGGCCAATCGCATGTCGTCGACAAAGCGCAACAGCCACCACAGGTTATGCATGGTCAAGATCCGTTGAGCCGTTGGCTCGCGGACCTGGAGGAGATGTCGCAGATACCCCTTCGACCAGCGCGATGCGGGGCCTTCGGGGTCGATTGGTTCGTCCGATGTTGCGTACTCGGCTCGGGTGAGGTTTGTCCGCCCCGAGGAGGTGAGCAACGTGCCGTGACGAGCGAGTCGAGTCGGTAACACGCAATCGAACATGTCGATACCGCGTGCGACGGCGTCGACAATGCCAGACGGATCCCCAAGACCCATGAAGTACCGAGGCTGGTCAGCGGGCAAAACACCGGTTGCGGCGAGTAGAGGTTCGTGCCACTCGGTGCGATGTTCGCCGACCGAGAGGCCCCCAACGGCGTATCCGTCGAACCCGATCTCGACGGTTCGCTCGGCGCTTTCCTTTCGCATCGCGAGGTCGATTCCGCCTTGCACGATCCCGAACTGGCTCTGGCGCTCCGATGCAGAAGGATGCGACAAGAACTCACTACGTGCCCGCCCAGCCCAGTCGGCAGTGCGCTCGAGTGCACGTCGGATAACGGCTGGATGGCTCGGAAGTTCTGAACACACATCGAGGACCATCTGAATGTCGGCGCCGATCTTGATCTGCGAGTCGACAGCGCTCTCGGGCGTCATCACATGCGTGCTGCCGTCGTAGACGGACTTGAACCTGGCGCCCTCATCGGTGATCTTCGGCTTCAGCGAGAAAATTTGATATCCGCCGGAGTCGGTGAGCGTGTGACCATTCCAGTCGGCCATCTTGTGCAAGCCACCGAGTTGCTCAACAACGTCGGCTCCTGGACGCATCATGAGGTGATAGTTGTTGGACAAGATGACCTGGGCACCGAGGTCTTCCATGTCGAGCGACGACAGATGTTTGACCGCTCCCCTGGTTCCGACCGGCATGAAACACGGCGTGGTGAATGTTCCCCGCGCCGTGGTGACGGTTCCGGCTCGGGCGAGGCCGTCTTGGTGTTCGAGTTCGAAACTAGTGCGCATGGACGTTATTGGGCCGTTCGATCGAGGAGCATTGCATCGCCAAAGGAGAGGAAACGGTAGTCACCGGCGAGCGCTTCAGCGTAGAGGTCTCGCCAGCGTGCACCGATGAACGCCTCGATCATGACGAGCAGCGTGCTCTTTGGCATGTGGAAGTTCGTCATCAGGAGGTCAACGACCTGAAAATCGAACGGGTCGCGGATGAAGATGTCGGTAGCGCCCTCCGGGCCGGACAACGCCGCGGCCTCCAGCGCTCGAACCGTGGTCGTCCCTACCGCCACCACGCGCTCCGCCTCGGCGATCGCCGCAGTTGTCGCCTCGGGCACTCGGTACCGTTCGGAATGCATTCGGTGATCGTCGAGCCGCTCAACCATCACCGGTCGGAACGTATCGAGCCCGACCACGAGTTCGACGGTCGCGATTGCGATACCGGCAGAGCGCAGCGATGTCATGAGGGTGTCGGTGAGGTGCAGACCAGCGGTGGGGGCTGCGGCGCTCCCCGGCTGGTCGGCATATACGGTCTGATACCGGTCGGAGTCGGTGAGCGTCTCGGTGATGTACGGGGGCAGCGGCATCTGGCCGACCCGTTCGAGTGCATCTTCGAGCGCTGTCGATTCGAGAACGACCCGACGGCGGCCTTCCCCAAGGTCGTCGCCGACGGTTATGTGTAGGTCGGACTCGCCGTCGATCGACAGCGCCGTACCCGGAGCGACCTTCTTGCTCGGCTTTACCAAAGCCACCCATTCGGACCGTTCGTCACGAAGGGCCGACGCCGCGGGCCCGTCCGGTTCGAGCAACAACAGTTCGGTGCTGCCACCTGTGGGCCGAGTGGTAAAGAGGCGCGCTGGCAGCACCTTGGTGTCGTTGACGACGAGCAGATCACCCGAGGTGAGGAGCTCGGGTAGGTCGGCGACCGAGTGATGGCCCGCTGTAGATGAGCCGCGATCCACGAGCAATTTCGATGCGGTTCTATCGACGAGCGGAACCTGCGCGATTCGCTCAGGGGGCAGCGCATAGTCAAAGGCGTCGATCGAGGTCATGGCGGTCACGAGCGTATCCACACACATCCCGATCGCTCTGGATCAACCTCGCCTCGCTTGATGCACGACCCCTGCTCAAAATCTTTCTTAGGTGCCCCTCGAATCACACCGAAGGCCTAGGTACAAAGACTCGGGGAGCGATCATGCAAACAGACCCAAGCCCGCCACCGCCAGGCGGGCCAGGCCAATTTGGTTATGCGACCAATGTCGCGTTCGTGGAGCCGCACGACGAGAAGAAGTCGACGGGCAAGACGGTCGCCATCATCGTTGGAACCATCATCGCAAGCCTCTTCTTGCTCGCCGTTGTTGCGATCTTCGCGCTCAGCATGCTCGGCTCGACGGTGTCGTCGGAATTCAGCCAAATCGATATCGAATCCGGTGCGGCCGCGCCCACAGCACTGGCGCTTACCGACAAGCTCTTTGTCGATAGCACCGGCAGCTACGAGATTCGCCTCGGCGCATCGTGGGAGACGATGTCTGCGTCCGAGACTCCTACGGGCACCCAAGGGTGGAACGTGATCGAAGATGGCCGCGCCGTCGCTGCGGTGTTCACCACTGCAGGACCGTCCGTTGCGCAGAGTTATGACGAGGTTCTCGCCGGAACGATGGCCGGGCTGAGCGAAGCGCTTCCCGACGATGCCGAGATCGATGGTGTCATTCAGGTTCGTGACGGCAAGCAATTCGCCACGATCAGCACATCATTTCGCGACGAGAACGGCATTGACGTCTCCACGTTCCAGCTGATCCGCATTGGCGACGGAACGATAGCGGTTGCCACTCTGAGCGGACCTTCGAGCGGGTTCGACGAGTTGCGAGAGCGACTCGATCCCGCACTCCACACGCTCGACGTCCGGGGCTAGTCGAAGAGCCCTGGCGGATCGCCGGTATCGGGGCTCGACCCTGGGGCGGTCATTCCGAGGTGTTGCCAAGCAGCGACGGTTGCGACGCGGCCCTTCGGCGTCCGGATCAAGAAACCTTGCTGAATGAGGTACGGCTCATAGACGTCCTCGACGGTTTCGACGGGTTCGCTAACACTGATCGACAGCGTCTTGAGCCCTACCGGGCCGCCTTCGAACATCCCACACAGCGCCATGAGTAATGCCCGTGTCGATTTGTCGAGTCCACGCGTGTCGACCCCGAAGAATTCAAGCCCATCGCGCGCGACTTCTTTGGTGATATTGCCGTCGCGCTCGACCTCGGCGAAGTCTCGAACCTGGCGGAGCAGCCGATTGGCGATTCGAGGGGTGCCCCGAGACCGCAAAGCGATTTCTCCGGCTCCGTCCTCATCGATCGCGACATCGAGAATGCCGGCGGCCCGCAGCACGATCGATCGCAGCTCGTCGGGTTCGTAGTAGTCGAGCCTGGCCGGATAGTCGAAGCGATCACGTAGAGGACCCGTTATCAGACCGGTTCGCGTGGTCGCTCCAACGAGAGTGAACCGAGCGACCGGAAGGCGCATTGTTCGAGCGGCTGGACCCTTACCGAGCACCAAGTCGAGCTGGAAGTCCTCCATCGCTGGATAGAGCACTTCCTCTACGGGGCGCGCAAGGCGATGGATCTCGTCGATAAACAGCACGTCGCCATCTTCGAGCTTGGTCAAGATGGCGGCGAGGTCGCCACCTTTCTCGAGCGCCGGGCCCGACGTGATGTGCATCGTGGCCCCCATCTCATTGGCGATGATCCCGGCGAGTGTGGTCTTTCCCAAACCCGGAGGACCAGCGAACAGCATGTGCCCGATTGGTTGCTCACGGTTTCGAGCAGCGGTCATCATGACGCGCAGGTGCCCCTTCAGTTGCTCCTGACCAACAAAATCTGCAAGCGATTGGGGGCGAAGCCCGAGCTCATCTCGGTCTTCCTCTCCGCGTTCGTCGTCGTCACCCGATGGCGACAGCAGTTCGTCGCGCACTAGACACCCTCAGCCATGAGACGGAGCGCGTCGCGGGTGAGCAGTGCTGGGTCGCCCTCGGTGGGCAGCTTGGAGAGCACGGCACGGACTTCGTCGCTTGCGTAACCGAGGGCTTCGAGGGCTTGCCGGACCTCGAGATGAGCCGGCAGGTCGACCTGCGCTGCTGGCCGATCGATGGACGAGAGATCGACGTCGGGAAGATCGAGTTTGGATTTGAGGTCGATGAGCAGACGGGTGGCGGTCTTCTTTCCGACGCCGGGGACTGCGCACAGCGCATCGATGTCCTCGGTTGCGAGTACCGATTTGAGCTCGGCCGGGCCATGCACGGACAAGATTGCCATGCCTAACGCTGGGCCAACACCGTGCGCGGAGATGACGATCTCGAAGATACGACGCTCCTCGATCGTGGAAAAGCCATACAGAATTTGTGCGTCCTCGCGTTGCTGGTGGTGAACGTGCAAGAACGCCTCACCCCCGAGCGCCCCTGCTCTCGCAGACGCAGCAGGGGCGACGAGCACCCGGTAGCCAACGCCTGCCACCTCGATAAGCAACTCGTCGCCGTTTGGACTTCGGTCGAGGAGCGTGCCTCGGAGTGAACCGATCATCCAACAACCTCCGGGACGCCGACGATGGCGGTGTGGCACAGGGCGACGGCGAGCGCGTCGGCGGCATCGACCGGTCGGAGTTCTTTGTCGATCTTGAGCTGCGCTCGAACCATTCGCTCTACTTGTTGCTTGTCTGCGTTCCCGTAGCCGGTGACCGCGAGCTTGATTTCGTTGGGGCTGTACTGGACCACTTCGCAACCCGCTCGCGCCGCACCTGCCATCACCACACCCGACGCGTGTCCCACGGCCATAGCAGTGCTCACGTTGACCTGGAACAAGACACGTTCGATCGCCACGACCTTGGGAGCGAACTCCTCGATCAGACCGGTAATTTCGGTCTGCAAGGCAGCGAGCCGATATGGCAGATCTTCGGTGTGTTCCGAACGAATCACGCCGGCCGAGATTGCTCGGACCCTATTGGGACCGCTCCAATCGACACAGCCATACCCACAGCGGGTGAGACCCGGGTCTATTCCAAGCACGAACATCTGTACGACACTATCGCTACGGGGTGACACATCGTGCGATGCTCCGAGGTCTGACGGTTCCGTTGGTGCGGCTACGATAGTTGCCAATGAGTGACGCGACGATCCTCCCCGACAATGCCGATGCGAGCCTCCCTGACGATGCCGATGCGACCGGACCGGGCCAGAACAACGAGCCGGCCGAGCGGGTCTTTTCCAAGTCGGTCGTCATCTCCGGCATTCGCTGCCTCCTCACCTACATCGTCTTCCCGTTCGTCGCTCCGATCGTCGGCATCGCATCGAGCACCGGCGCGATCATCGGTGTCCTCATCGGGCTCGTCGCAATCGTGTTCAACGTCTTGAGCATCCGGCGATTCTTTGCCTCCAACCACCCCTACCGGTGGTGGGCCAGCGCTATGAACGCCGCCGTGATCGTCCTGCTCCTGGTGTTGTTCGTGGTGGATAGTCAGACATTGCTCGGATAGTGGGCCAGTTCGCTGAACATACCGGTCTGAGTGCTGGTGCTAACGGCGTCTATGCCGGTGAAATCCATCCCGGCTGGGATGTCCTTGGAAACGCCAACGGCGGCTATCTCATGAGCATGCTGGGACGCGCCGCGCTCCTCGAATCCGGTCGACCCGACATCATCTCGCTGTCGGCCCACTTTCTGGCCCCCGGACGCCCTGGCCCGCTAACGGCTACGACGACCTCTCTGAAACAGGGCAAGCGCTTCGCAACCACCCGAGTCGACCTCACCGGGCCCGATCGACTCATTCTCTCGGGCACGGTGATCACGGGCGATCTTCGTGACGGAGAAGGCCCAACACTCGTTAACCAAAACGCCCCGGACATGCCGGCCCCGCTCGACTGTCCCCGAACCGTCGCCGATCCCGATGGCATGTTCCCTCCCCCGTTTATGCTCAAGGTCGAGCAGCGGCTGCATCCTGACGATGCAGCGGGCGCCACCGGCGAACCCCGAGTGCGTGGCTGGTTTCGTCTCCTCGACGACGAACCCCTCGACACGACCGCTGCGGTCCTCGCGTCGGATTTTCTGCCACCGACCGTCTTCAACACCGACCTACCCGTCGGGTGGGTCCCCACCGTTCAGATGACCGTTCATTTCCGCAAACGGCCCACCACGGAGTGGCTCCTCGTCGATTCGGTAACACACTTCGTGCAGAACGGGACCTTTGAGATCGATGCCGATCTGTACGACGATTCAGGCGAGCTGGTTGCGCAGTCGCGTCAGCTATTGCTGATTGCTCGGGCATAGCGAGCGGACAGACTTTACTGGCACCACCGTTGTGCCGATGCTGACGTATGTTGTCGACCGTCCCGACCGTGCGCGCTCCAACGACCCGACGCGTCCGTTTCGATTGGCTCGGTCGCGATACTGATGTCTGGCATCACACACTCCCCGAGTTTGGGGCCGCAGCGAATGCGATTTCGCTGCTGATGCCCCACGCCGAGCCGTACGTCATCGCCATGGTGCGGGCCGGGCTTGACGAGGGTGCCAGCGACCCCGAGCTCATCGACCGGGCTCAGGTGCTTATCGAGCAAGAGAGTGCCCACTTCAAAGCCCATCGCGACTTCAACCGCTCCCTGAGCAGCACCTCTTCGGTGGCCAAACGTCTCGACCGATTCGGCGGATGGATCTTTGCGAAATTGGCCCGACGCTCAACGGCGTTCGGAGTTGCGTTCGCTGCGGCGTTCGAAATCGTCGCGTTCTGCTCCGCACGATGGGCCGAGGCCGGCTTGCGGCAGTACTTCACCGGCGCCGACGAGCGCGCCGCGACCCTTTTCCTCTGGCACCTCGCCGAAGAGATCGAGCACAAAGGTATAGCCCATGACGTCATGCAGGCTCACCCGAACGCCCGCAAGAAGTACCCCCTCGCGCTGCTCGTTGCATTCGCCACACTGATCGGATTCACGATCGTCGGCGGACTGTCGCTGTTTTGCCGGAAACGACACGTCTTTAATCCCGTCCGCTGGTTCCGACTCGTCGCATGGGGCTTCAGCTTTGCGTTCGTCGTCATGCCGGTGGCCTCGGCCTCGGTCGCCAAAGACTTCCACCCCGATCAGCTGGTCGACCCGCCGTGGATGGCCATGTGGCTTACCGAGTTCGATCCGGTGAGTAACACCATGCCGCTGTGGACCGATGCCGGTCGGTGCAGCAGCGACGAACAGCGGACGGACACCGCCACTACGGCCGCCTGAGCCCCTCGACAATCGCGTCCACAACGTTGGATCCGACGAGCGCGGTGAGCTCTTCACTCAGCGATTCAACGACACGCGCATCTCCCACATACGCGTTGGCAGCCGTGGCGTCTCGTTCGGTGCAGCAGTACGCCATGGTCTCGCCGTCTGGCCCCCAATCGCTGCGCGACCACGCCCGGAGCGTGGCTTTCGCAGCACCGGCACTGGTCTCGCCTCGTTCGATCTTGAGCGGTAGCTGCCAACAGATCGATGGCTTCCAATCGATATATGGCTCGCCGAGCCGCTCCGCTTCGGCGTGCAACGCACACCCGGGCCCACCAGCGAAGCCCGGCCGGTTCAAAAAGACACAGGCCCCATCGACGATTCGAGTATTGGAATGATCGTCGTTGAGTGCACCGTCGCTGTCGATCACGTGAGCGAATTGGGAGTGGGCGGGGTCGAGCGTTGCGCCGAGAGCAGCGATGAGCATGGCCTCTTCTTCGTCGAGCATCTGAGCGCCTACCGAGCAGCAGCCGAGCTGCGCCTCGACCGCCGGGTCTTCCTCGATTCCCGCGCAGCCGCGATCCCAGATGCACGACCAGTTGGACTCAAGAAACGTTCGGTCGACGCGCCACAAGGTGTCGTCAACGTCGAGGTCGAGCCATTGAGTGGGAAAGGAATCCGGTTCCATGTAGCCAACGCTAGACAGAGTTTGCCAGCGACCTCCCGATACTGCCGCCGAAACCGGACTAGACCGGGTGAATGCGAGTATTTCTGACCCACAACCCCGAGGATCGAGACGCCTACTACGGACGAGCACTCGTCGAACTCGAGAAGGTCGCCGACGTGGTGATGAATCCAATCGACCGTGACCTCACCACCCCCGAGCTCATCGGGGCCGCGTCCGGCTGTCACGTGATCGTCGCCCACCGGTCCACCCCCGGAGAAGCCGATGTCTTCTCGCAGCTGCCCGACCTCGTCGCGTTCCTTCGGTGCGCTGTCGATATCAGCACGGTCGACGTCGACGCGGCCACGGCAAACGGCGTCCTCATTGGACATGCCGACAAGAGTTTTGTTGCGTCGACCGCAGAGTTGGCGCTCGGGTTGTACCTCGACGTTGCCCGCAACATCGCCCGCTCGACCGTCGACTACCAGCGGGGGGACGAACCGCCGCAGCGCTCCGGGTCGCAGGTTCGCGGGAAAACCGCTGGCATCATTGGCTTCGGGGCGATCGGCTCCTACCTCGCCTCCCTACTCGAGTCGCTCGGACTCAACGTTCTCGTCCACGACCCTTTCGTCGACGTACCCGAGCCATATGAACAGTTAGCCCTCGATCCGCTACTCGAACAAAGTGACGTGGTCTTTCCTTTGGCCCCTGCGACGCCCGCAACCGAGGATTTCATCAGCACACACGAGCTGTCCGTGATGGCTCCCGGGACCATCCTCGTCAACGTCTCTCGGGGCGAACTGCTCGACGAGGACGCGGTCTTGAGGGCATTGGAGTCGGGCCACCTCGGTGGCCTCGGACTCGATGTTGGGAGGGCGGCTGACCAGCGGCCGTCGCTTGCCTTGGCGAGCCGCCACGATGTGGTGGCCACGCCACATCTCGGAGGCCTCACCCCGGAGAACGCTGATGCGCAGGCGCTCAGCAGCGTCGAGCAGGTCGCGGCGATGATCGATGGAACGATGCCTCCTCGAACTGTCAACGATGCGTCGGCGACCAGGCTCGCCGCCTACTGGGGCTGACACTGCGATGACTGCGAGCAAAGAACCCTCACCGAGCGGAGTTCTGTGGTCGGCCGGGCCGGCAACGGATTGCCATATGCACTTCTACGACGAGCGCTACCCGGCCTCGCCCGACGCTGTTCTGTTCCCTCCCGATGCAACGCCAGCACTGTATGACACGCTCCGACGCTCACTCAATATCGACCGGACCGTCGTGGTCCAGCCAACGACGTACGGGCTCGACAACACCTGCCAGCTCGACGGAATGGCCCAGCTGGCGGAGAGCAACGGCACCGACTCTGTTCGTGGGGTTATGGTCATCGACGCCTCTACATCGAGCGAAGAGCTTGCGCGTTTGCACGCCGCTGGAGTTCGCGGCGCCCGCTTTCACATGCTTCCCGGCGGTGCCGTGGGCTGGGACCAGTTAGCCCCGGTCGCTGCCGCCATTGCCGAATTTGGTTGGCACGTTCAGTTGCAGATGAATGGCCGCGACCTGCCCGATCGGTTACCCCAGTTACTCGGCCTCCCAACCGAAGTCGTCGTCGACCACGTCGGCCGGTTTATGCCGCCGGTGACGATCAACGACGACGCTTTTCTCGCTCTCCTCACACTCGTCGAAACAAACGGCTGGGTGAAGATCTCCGCTCCGTATGAGTCATCGGTGTCGGGGCCCGATGGCTACTCCGATGTTGAACCACTCGCCACGGCGCTACTCGAGCGAGTTGGCGACAGAGCGGTCTGGGCAACGAATTGGCCTCACCCTGGACAAGCACATCAGCTCGGCCCCGACGAACTTGCGACGCTGGCCAATCGCTGGATTCCAAACACCGAGCTCGCTCGACGCATACTCGTGGAGAACCCAACTCGGCTCTACGACTTTCCCGAATCATCAACTCTCGAGACACAGGAAACCTGATCATGACCGATCCACATGCTGCACCCGACGCTTTGTATGCGAACTACCCATCGCTCGATGGCCGTACCGTCTTCATCACCGGAGGGGCTGACGGCATCGGCAGCGCGCTCGTGCAAGAGTTCGCAGCCCAAGGCGCCAAGGTTGCCTTCGCCGACATTCAGGCCGACAAGGCCGCCGACACCATCGAACGTTGCACTGGGGCTGTCCACACCCCGATCTTTTACGAGGTGGATCTCGTCGACATCGATTCGCTCAAAGAGGCGATCCTCGCAGCGCAAAGTGCGCTTGGGTCGATCGAGGTCTTGGTCAACAACGCGGCGAGCGACGATCGCCACACGTGGCAGGAGGTAACCCCCGACTATTGGGACGACCGACTCAACACGAACTTGCGACACTTCTTCTTCGCGATTCAAGCGGTTGCGCCCGCCATGATCAGCCGCAACGCCGGCTCAATCATCAACATTGGCTCGAGCAGCTACATGATGCAGGAAGACTTCTTCCCTGGATACGCGGTCGCAAAGTCCGGCGTAGAGGGCATCACTCGGACCATGGCACGCACTTTTGGGCCGCACGGGATTCGGGTCAATACCGTCTTGCCGGGCTGGGTCGCTACCGAACGGCAACTCCTCAAGTGGTGGTCACCTGAGGGAGAGGCCCAGACTCTGGCCGATCAAGCAATCAAGCGTCGCATCTACCCAAAAGAGTTTGCACAGATGGTGCTGTTCTTGGCAGCCGACGACGGCGCTGCCTGCACTGCCCAACAGTTCCTCGTCGATGGCGGCCGCCGTTAGTAAGAACAATTCTTGATGAACAAGTTGGGGGAATACCTCGGTTTGATCCACCTGTTGCAGCAAATGCAATTACCATTTTGGAAAGTTCCGCGTTTGGAGCTTGCGTACGGTGGCACTACCTACTGTGCGGGATCAAGGAAAGAAGCGAAGTTATGCCATCAGGAACCGTTAAGTTCTTCAACAACGAGAAGGGCTACGGATTCATCTCACGCGACGACGGCGACGACGTGTTTGTTCACTACAGCAACATTGCTGGGGACGGATACAAGTCACTCGAAGAGGGCCAAGCAGTCCAGTTCGAAGTTGGCCCGGGACGCAAGGGTGACGAAGCCCTCAACGTCACGGCTGTCTAACACGCTGCCCGTTGCCATAACGACCGCTGGCTGAGTACCCACTCAGCCAGCACGGTCAGCCAACACCTCGGCGGGTACCGTCGGGGTGCATCAATAATCGGTTTGAACACCACCCTCTTCGACGCGCTTGGCGAGGAAGTCATCGAGTTCGGCTCGTGTCGACGGGTCGATCTGTGGCGCCTCGCATTCTGCGAGGAACTCCTGAGCGAGGGTGGTCGTCTTGTCATGCGCGGTTGGCGATCCCGCCTCTTCCCATGACTCAAAGTTGCGCCAATCGGAAACAAGTGGGCTATAGAACGCCGTCTTGTATCGGTCCTGGGTGTGTTGGGTCCCAAAGAAATGGCCACCGGGGCCCACGTCGGCAATCGCGTCAATTGCGAGGTCGTCCGGGGTTACCCCAATCGGTTCGAGAAACGTTTGCATCATCGACAGCAGGTCGGCGTCGAGCACCATCTTCTCGTAGCTCGCCCGTAGCCCGCCCTCGAGCCATCCGGCCCCGTGAAACACGATGTTGGCACCACCCATGATGGCCCCCCAGAGGGAGAAGGCTGATTCGTATCCGGCCTGGGCGTCAACGGCATTGGCGGCGTTTACATTCGATGACCGATATGGCACCTTGTACCGGCGAGCGAGCTGGCCTCCGAGCATTGCCGACTTGATGAACTCGGGTGTACCGAACGCCGGCGATCCGGACTTCATGTCGACGTTGCTCGTGAACCCGCCGTAGACCACGGGCGAGCCCGGACGAACCACCTGGGTCATCACCATGCCGGCGAGCGCCTCAGCGTTTTGTTGCGTAACCGCTCCGGCGACGGTCACCGGTGCCATGGCACCGGCCAGGGTAAAGGGCGTAATGATGATGACTTGGTTGCGTGCCGAGTACGCCCGAATGCCCTGCAGCATCGGGATGTCGAGTCGAAGTGGCGACGACGAGTTGATCACCGTGTGCACCGAAGGCTCGCGATCGAGTTGCTCGTCGGGTACCTGACGAGCAATCCGGATCATCTCGAGGCAGTCGACGTTGCGTTGCGTCCCCAGGCTGTAGACGTTTAGCGCTTTGTCGCTCAACGTCAAGAGATCGTGGGTCGCGTGCAGGTGACGGACTGAGGCATGGATGTCGGCGGGCTCGACGGGGTAGCCGGCGTGCATATGGATTGCGTTGAAGTGTTGCGTCAGGCGAACGAGATTGCGAAAGTCCTCGCGGTTGCCCGCCCGTCTGCCGCCCGCGGTGTCCGAGACGTTCGGTGGGCTCGCGACGGCGGTGAACACCACATTGTCTCCACCGATCTGGACGTTGTGTGCCGGGTTCGGGGCGTGCATCGTGAACTCACTTGGACACGTAGAAATCAGCTCGGTGACCATCTCGGGGTCGAAGCGAACCCTCTCGCCGTCCGCGGTCGCTCCAGCGTCGACGACCATCTGTCGAGCGGTGTCGTCGAGAAAGTCGATGCCGATGTCGCGAAGCACGACGAGCGATGCTTCGTGGATTGCTTCAAGTTCGTCCTCGGAGACGACTTTGGTGGCCTCGAATGGTCTACGGACCTGCTGAAAGGCGACCTGTTCCCTATTGCCGCTGGCCGCCGCCCGCGTCCGTTGCCGCCCACCTGTGCGCCTACGGCGTGGTTCTCCCTCAGTGGCGTCGTTTGGGGCGATACCGGTCGTCATTGCGAAGTCTCCGTTACGGTCGTGCGTGTTGCGTTCGTGTTATTGGACATGGAAACGAAGAACCGAGCTGATCTGCTCGGCTCGTCGACAGAGTTCGGTCGACAGCGAATCGGTGTCCGCCGGTCCTGGAAATCGGTAGGAAGGACCAAAGACATGTAGTGCGCCGACCGCTCGACCACTGCTGTCACGCACAGGAGCGGCGGCGGAGGTAACACCGAGCGCGTACTCGTCGGTCGTCCATAGATACCCGGTAGCTCGGATGTGCTCGAGTCGTTTCCGAATGGCCTCGGGGTCAGTGACCGTGTATTCGTTGAACGACTCGAGCGGCTGGGCGAGGTACCGATCGACTTGTTCGTCTGGCCAATACGCCATGACGACGAGTCCGGTGCACCCGGGGTGGGCCGGCACCTGTTCTCCGGTCCAGTCGCGGACCTGGACGTCGGCGTCGCTACTGATCTGGCCGAGGTGCAACACGTCGTCATCGACGGCTGCTGCAATGCCGGCGGTCTCGTTTGTGAGCTTGGCCAAGGCCGAGATATGGGCGCCAGCGACGGTGAGCAGGTCAGGTCTCGCCGTTGCTCCACCAGCGAGGCGAATGATCGTCGGTCCAATCGAATACGTGCCGTCCGATTCTCGCTGGATCGCGCCAGCTGCGCGAAGCGAGCCCAGGAAACGGCCCATCGTGCTCGTCGGAATATCGAGCGATCGCGAAAGGTCCGACAGCGAACCGGGTTGCTCAGAAATCTCTTGAAGGATGCGGAACGACCGGTCGATCGAGGTTACGGACACGACTCAACACTATTCCCACCATTCAGGCCACCGCAAGCTTTCCCGTTTACTGGGAAACTGGACTCGCCGTGGATAGTACGACGGGTTCCGGGTTCGTCATCGCCCGGCGTTCTTGGCCAGAATCCAGCGGTGGAAGCTGGCGAATCGGTGGTCATCACCGGCATGGTTTGGAACGATGGTTCCCCAAAGCTACGTGTGCGCCGCAACGGGCGAGCCTCCGAGCTCGTTCCACTCGTTGGCCTGACGCTTCAGTACGCCACCGGCCCAGATGCACCACGGCGATGCATTGGCCACAAGCCCTTCCGTCAAAGCGGGGTTGCGTGGGAGGACTGTGACCGCCCACCGCTTCACGACGGCCGTACCTGCGATCGATGCGCAGCGAGCGATGCCACGTTTGCGTCGCAACTCCACCACGCCCACAACCGAGGCGCCGGCGAGCTCGATGCTGCGGTCCGCTCACACCTCGAGCAGCCGAACAATCTGTACTTGGCGACGTTCCGAGACGGCTCGATCAAGGTCGGCACCTCAACCGCACCCCGGCTACACACCCGCCTCGAAGAGCAAGGAGCGTGGGTCGCCCAAGTGGTCGCTACCACCACCGACGGGTTCGCCGTTCGATCGGTCGAAGATCGAGTCACGGTCGAACTTGGGTTGTCGCAGTCGGTGTCGGTGCGGCGCAAGCTCGCCGGGTTGATTCAGCCGGTCGCCGACGATGCACTGCGCACCGAACTCAGTCGCTGGACCACGACAGTCCACGCACTCATCGAACGACACGGCGACGACCGAGTGGAGACGCGCTCGACTGGTTGGGTCAGCCCGGTTTCGACCGATCCGATCTGGCACCGTGTCCACGCCTACCCGTTGAAGCTGCAATCGGGAAACCACGACATCGAGTTTCTGACAGCCAGCGGGCGGATTGTCGTCATTGCCCGACCAGGCTCAAGCGATCGATTTGTTGCCGACATCCGGGCGTTGTTCGGCATCGAACTCGTCATTGCCGAGGTGGTGCCCGACGAACTGGCGGTCCAAGACAGTTTGTTCTGAGACAGGCCGTGGCTCTGCCGGTGAGCCGTTGACCATTCGCCACGCTCTGGTTCTATGCCATGCTGGAGCTATGACCGATACCGCACCACGAGCAACGTTCACCCGCATGGATCAGTCCACCAAGGAGGACTGGGACATCATTGTTGGATCGGTCATCGACCTAGCCCACAACGAGGTCGCGGGACAGGTCGTCAAACAACTCGAGACCCTCAAAAGCGACCAGGGTGGGTTCGCCGTCGACCGGCTGACCCACTGCTTGCAAACCGCCCACCTCGCCGAACAAGACGGCAAGGACGAGGAGTACATCGTGTGTGCCCTGTTGCACGACATTGGCGATGTCCTCGCACCGTTCAACCACCCCGATATTGCCGCAGGCATCTTGAAGCCATACGTATCGGACGCAAACCATTGGATGGTCAAACATCACGGCACTGTCCAGGGCTACTACTACTTCCATCACCTCGGCATGGATCGCAACAAGCGTGACGAGCTCAAAGATCACGAGTACTACGAGCACTGCGAAGAGTTCTGCGCCAAGTTCGATATGCCCTCATTCGACCCCGAGGCCACTACCCCGCCGCTCGAATATTACGTACCGCTGCTCGACGCGATGTTTGGTCCTGGAGGGCTGAGCAGCCTCGATGCCGTCAAGGACGCTGTCCAGAAGTAGCGACCGCGTTGCTCAACACCGACGGGTTGGTCGACCACCCAACTCCTGCCCCGTATCCGTTTGGTCCACCCGACGTTGCGGCGATCCTCGACGCTGGTTTGGCCGAGCACCCCGACCGCGTCGCGCTCATCGATGGCGACCAGCAATGGACCTGGGCAGAGCTTGATGGCGCCGTCGAGCAGGTGGCTCGCACGATCTCTCCGGGCCAGTGCTGCTGGTGGCCGCCAGGTAATTCAGCCGAGAAGATCATCTCCATCTTGGCCACACTACGAGCCGGCGCAGTCTGGCTCGCCAGCCCGACCAACCCCACAAAGATTTGTGAGCGATTTTGCAGCGTCAGCCTGCAGAATCGCTCACAAATCCTGGATCCGTTTGCTCCGGCCCTGGTTGCCTTCACGTCCGGCACGACTGGGGCGCCCAAAGCCGTCGTGCACAGTCAGCACAGCATGATCGGACCCGGTCTGGTGAGCGTCGAACTCGAGCCACCGACGCCCGACGAGCGCATCGGCACACCACTCGATCTCGGCAACGCCAACATCTTCATGCTCGGACCGCTGTCGGCGCTTCTGCGCGGCAGCACATTCGTCGTGCTGGCGAGCCGGTATGCACCAACGCTCGCAGCCGACATCGCCACACATCGCGTCACCCGTCTCTTTGCCGTGCCGGCTCTGGCCTTCGATCTTCTCGAGAGCGACGCCGTTGACGCCGAACAACTCGATGGACTCGATCGTGTCATTCTCGGCGGCTCGGGAGCCGCACCGGAACTTCTGGCCCGCTTTGCGACGCGGTTCGGTGTCCGTCCAACGCTCAGCTATGGCATGAGCGAAGCCCCGACCGGCGTCGTGCGCGAATCGCTCGACGACCCAATCGGCAGCGGGCGAGGTTTCCCTCTCCCCCACATCGAGATCGACATCGCCGGCACCAACACCGCGCTCGCTGAGCCCGGAGTCGAAGGCGAGATCTGTCTACGCCCCTCCACAACCGGACCGTGGGCCCGAACCTGGACCGGAACGCTCGGCTACCTCGACGACCCGGAGCGAACCGCCCAGCTGTACCGCAACGGCGCACTACACACCGGCGACATTGGACGGCTCGACACCGATGGCGCCCTGTCGGTCATCGGACGAATAAGCGATCTGATCATCCGCGGCGGAACGAACATCGACCCAACAGCTCTCGAGACCGCCGCCGGTGATGTCGAATTCGTCACCGACGCCTGCGTTGTCGGCGTCGCCGACGAACGCCTTGGACAGATCGTCGGCCTCGCTGTCGTAACCACTCCCGAGTTCGCCGTTGCCGACCGATTGGATCTCACGGACCTCGCCAGGAGCATCAACGAAGCCAGCAGAATTCCTGTCGACGCAATCATCGTCGTCGAGTCGCTTCCCCGAAACAGCATGGGCAAAGTGGATCGAGCAGCGATCCTCCCCCTCTTCGGTCCCGAGGCTCGTCTCTCCTAGGCCTCACCTGCCGCTGGTAGCCACCAAGCCATTGGAGTGGCGCTGGTAGCGATACTCTCGAAGGGTGACGAACTTTGAGTACTCCGAGCTCCTCCCCTTGGGCGAGGACACCACCAACTACCGACAGATCTCGACCGAAGGCATCTCGACCTTTGAGGCCAACGGCCAAGAGTTCCTGAAGGTCGAGCCAGAGGCGATCCGACTCCTGACGGCAACCGCCATGCGCGATATCGCCCACTACTTGCGACCGTCGCATTTGCAGCAGCTGCAGAACATTCTCGACGACGACGAGGCATCGCCAAACGACCATTTCGTCGCCACCGAGCTCCTCCAGAACGCGAATATCGCGGCGGGCGGCATCCTGCCGATGTGCCAGGACACGGGAACGGCAATCGTCATGGGCAAGAAGGGCCAGAACGTCTTCACCGGCTTCGACGACGAAGAGGTCATAAGCCGCGGCATCTTCGACACCTACCTGACCTCGAACCTTCGCTACAGCCAGCTGGCTCCGCTCAGCCTCTTCGAAGAGAAGAACACCAAGAACAACTTGCCGGCGCAGATCGAGCTCTACGCAACCCAGGGCGACGCCTACAAGTTCCTCTTTATGGCCAAGGGCGGCGGATCGGCGAACAAGACCTACTTGTTCCAAGAGACCAAAGCGCTACTCAACCCCGACAGCCTGATGGAGTTTCTCGACATCAATCTGCGCAAGCTCGGCACCGCTGCCTGTCCGCCGTACCACCTCGCCGTGGTCATCGGCGGCACGTCCGCGGAGTTCAACCTCAAGACCGCGAAATACGCGTCGGCTCGATACCTCGATGGTCTACCCACCGAAGGCACGATGCTCGGACACGGATTCCGCGACCTCGAGTGGGAACAGCGAATTCTCGAACTGACCCGAGAGATGGGCATCGGCGCTCAGTTCGGCGGAAAGTACTTCTGCCACGACGTTCGGGTGATCCGGCTCCCCCGCCATGGCGCCTCGAACCCGGTTGGCATCGCGGTCTCGTGTTCAGCCGATCGTCAGGCTCTCGGCAAGATCACTAAAGACGGCGTGTTCCTCGAACAGCTCGAACACGACCCGGCGCACTATCTGCCCGAGGTCACCGAAGACGACCTCGGCGCGAAAGAAGTCAAGATCGACCTGAACCGGCCCATGTCCGAGATTCGAGACGAGCTCACCAAACACCCGGTGAAGACGCGACTGTCGCTCACCGGAACGCTCGTGGTCGGGCGCGACATCGTGCATGCCAAGATCAAAGAACGGCTCGATGCTGGCGAACCAATGCCCGAGTACCTCCAGAACCACCCGATCTATTACGCAGGTCCGGCCAAGACACCAGAGGGATACGCATCGGGTTCGTTCGGCCCAACGACCGCTGGCCGCATGGACAGCTACGTCGAACAGTTCCAGGCCGCTGGAGGCTCGCTGGTCATGCTCGCCAAGGGCAACCGCTCCCAGCAGGTTGTCGACGCGTGCAAGGCACACGGTGGCTTCTACCTGGGGTCGATCGGAGGCCCTGCGGCACGCCTTGCGAAAGATGCCATCCGAAAGGTCGAGGTACTCGAGTACGAGGAGCTCGGCATGGAAGCTGTCTGGCGCATCGAGGTCGAGAACTTCCCGGCGTTCATCATTATCGACGACAAGGGCAACGATTTCTTCGCCGAGGTCAGCACGCCGGTGAGCTTGCGCTAACCCGCTACTCCTGCGGGCTCGCGCTCATCGGACAACGTACGTGCCCGCACCTTGTCGCGCACGGCGTCGCGCGCAGGCACTTCGATACATCGGTAGGTAAGCGCCGAGACACCAATGAGTGCGAGTAACCACGAAAGGGTGATCGCCCACAACGCGAGAGGCGAGAACACCGTCGTCACCCCCGACAGGGCGTTTAACGTTCCAAGCAGGAAGACCTGTTGCAACATGTAGGTCGAGTAGGAGATATCCCCAAGCCAGCGCATCGGAGCGCTGCTCAAGAGCTGTGCTTCAATGCCGGCGGACGCGACCGATGCCATGATCAGCACCAGGAAGAATGGCGTGAGAAATGCATCGTGTGGCGACACGGTTGCAGCAGCGATCACGGCGACCGCCGACACCGCGACCGCTCCACGCTGACCGCTGAACCGTCGTATCGCCGGTAGGGACGACAAGCGATAGGCACAGACGCCCATCGTGAAGCCCAGGAGGCCCCGGATCCAACCAATGCGGAACGGTTCGTAGCCGAGGGAACCTTCGTCGTCGGCCAGGAGAAACAGACCGACCCACAACATCGCCATGGCGACTCCCACGACGCCGTTCGAGACCCGCCGGCCACGAACGAGCAGCAACAGGACCGGGGCGAGCAGGTAGGAGATCCACTCGGCGCTCACCGACCAGGACACTTCGTTCCATGTCAGACCGTCGTGCAGGCCAATCGAATCGAGCAACAACAGCTCGGTGACCAACGAGCGCAGCGATGTCGAGCCCGAAAACCCAACCTCACCTTGTGACAGGCGCAGAACAGGCACGACCAACAGCAACGCGACAACGAAGAGATGCAGGGGGTAGATACGACCGAGCCGCAGTGCCAGAAAGCGACGCAGCGCCCCTCGTTCCAGTAAGTCTCGCTGGCCATACACGTGGGCGATCACAAAGCCGCTCAAGATGAAGAACATGTCGACAAAGGCGTACCCACGCTCGATGAGGGTCGTAAATGGCCCGAGGGCGAGGTGCTGTCCAACGCCGCTGAAGAGGCCATCGAGGTGGTAGAGCACAACGATGATCGCCGCGACACCACGCCACGCGGTCAGTCCGGTCAGCTCCTGACGTCCGCCAGGCGCGTCTGGCTGCATGACGGCGCTCATGCCTTCAAATCGGCATGATCACCGGAGTCTTGAGCGAGCGGTTACCTAGTGATCCGAGGTGCGCTCGAGGTCAACCGTCTTGAGTCCGGCCAACGACGTTGTACTAATCACGCCAATGGGGCGGTTGTCGTCATCGACGACCGCAATCGCCGCGGTGTCGTGCTGATTCATGAGCCTGGCCGCGTCGATGGCAGGTGCGTCGCCAGCGACCGACGGGAGTTCACGCATTGCGGTACGGGCCGTCGAGTCTGGGCCGTGTTCGAGCATGGCGCTCGCAAGATCGTGCAACACCATCAACCCCAGATACTCGGGTCCGCCGACAGGAACGGCGAAGGACTCCGACCGGTCGCCGTACTTATCGATGATGTCGAGCAACGACGTATCGGGGTCGATTACTCCCAAGTCATCGAGCATCACGACCGAACACGGTTCGACGAGCCGGCGTTCGAGCTGACCCTGCCGTTCGGTGCGCTGGCCAGAGGAAACCGAGTCATCGCCCATGAGCGATTGGGCGATTGCTGTGGCGATGAGCGCCGGTATGACGAACTCGGCTCGACCGGTGGTTTCGGCAACGAACATGATCGCGGCGAGCGGTGTGCGGTACGCCGCTCCGAGGACGGCGGCCAGGCCAATAACCGGATATAGGCCAGTCGAGGGGGCGCCGACGATCAGCTCGACGGCACGACCGAGCAACATGCCCTGCACAACGAGTGGGATGAAGACGCCGCCGACACCGCCCACTCCAAGCGTCGCCCCGGTGACGAGCGCACGGAGCACGAACAAGATGATCACCGTGATCAGCGTGACCTCGTTGTTCACCACCAACGACGCGGCGATCTCGGCTCCGAGTCCAATGGTCAACGGCTCTTCGATAAGCGAGTTCGCCAACAGCAAACTGCCCGCCATCGTCAGCGCCGCGACGGGAAAGCGAATACGAAAGCGCCACTTGTCGTCGAGGTGTTTGGCCCAGTTGAACCCGCGGGCGAGAACGCGTGCTACGAGACCGGCGAGCACACCGATCGTGAGCGAGGCGACGATTTCATCTTGGATGTCGACCTGGGTCGGAGCGAAACTCAAGAGGGGTTCGGCTCCGAGAAACGCCACGAACGTGAGGTACGACGCAGCCGCGGCGATGAGCGCTGGGATCAGGCCGTGGCGCGAGATATCTCGTCGATACGGCGACTCCATTGCGAACAGGACACCGGTCGCTGGTGCCTTAAAGACCGCGGCGACACCCGCAGCTGCTCCAGCGACCAACAATACGAGCCGAGGGCGCTCGCCCAGTACCTTTGGGAGCCGCTCGCCAAGGGACTGGCCAATGGTCGCCCCGGTGAGCACCGCCGGCCCCTCCATACCCACAGCGCCTCCCGAACCAATCGTTGCAAACGCAGCGAGCAGTCGGGGGAAAAGCGTGGACGCTTCGGCTCCGGTACCCGAATGGAAAGACTCAACGTATGCGTCAGAGGTTTGAGAGCCCGTTCCCGGCCGAGCACGCAAGATCAGCGTCACGAACAAGAGCCCGATCGGGGGCAGGACGAGCTGAACCCAAAGGCCCGCTTCGAGAACCGCCGCCAGCGCAACCTCGACCGTGACCCAATCGAGCAACGCAACGAGTCCACCGATCACGATGCCGAGTGCGGCATACACGATAAATCTGATGGCTCCGTTGGTCACCTTCGCACTCTACGGAATCGCCCCTCGCAACGGTGCGAGGGGCGCCCGTAATCACAACTCTTTTTACGACTTGGCCTTCTCGACGGCAGCGAGGAAGTCGGCGATCAGTAGCTCGATCTTGGCATCGCGTGCGATCTCGATCTTCTCAAGCTCCTTGTCGATATCTGCGAGGTAGGGCTGGTAGGCAAGCTCGCGGTCGGCGCGAGCCTCTTCCCACCACACGAGCTTCTGCTCCCGGTATGCCTTGAGCTCTTCGATCTCTTGCTCATCGGTCGATGCGTCGATCTGAGCGTCGATATCGGCAACGTAGCCGGAGAACTGTTCGTCGATTCCTTTGAGATCCGCCTCGAGCGACGCCTCTTTGTTCTCGCGCTTGGTCTCGTAGTAGACGATGTCCTCGCGAGCAGCAGCAATGACCGCAGCCTTATCACGCTCGAGTTGTTCTTCGAGTTGAGCAATGGTGGTCTCGACGTCGTGGTCGGTGTTGGATGTCTTGTCCTTGGCCTCTTCCTCGGCCTCCTTCTTTGCGTCGAGCTCGGCCTTGGCTTCGGCTTCCTGCTTGGCTTTCTCCTCGGCAGCAGCGGCTTCCTTCGCCTCAATCTCGGCCTTTTCTGCTTCGGCCTTCTCGGCCTCTTCGATGGCTCGCTCCTCGGCCTTCTCGGCTTCGGCCTTCTCATCGTCGATCTTCTTGTCGATATCGCCGTGGAGATCGACCTTCTCTACATCCTTGTCGGCGTCGCTCTTCGCGTCGTTCTCTGCGGCCTTGTCGGCCTCCTCGGACTCCTCTTCGCCGGCCGTGACAGCCCAGGGGTTCTCGAGTTCCTCGAGCTCCTGCCTCTCTGCGAAGGTCAGGGCCTCAGGGATGTCGGCTACCTCGATCGACTCATCACCGAGCTGAGTATCGACGGTCTCGATCTCCGCTGCGGTATCGGGCAGGTAGGGAACATCGACGACTCCAGTCGCGTGTGCGCCGCTGATCGACGCTGCTGCGACAGCGCTCGAGAGCACAACCTTCCCACCTACGGTTCCTGCAAATGCTGCTATCTGGGCAAACACCGAATTTCTCCTCGTTGTTACCGGTTCCGCTGCGGTTGGGGCCAACCGCAAGTCGATACCGGCCTCCGGTGTTTCCACCGGAATGTTGTTGGTCGCGAGACCTACGCCAACAAACTCCGAGAGCGCAGCGCCTGGCGTTGGGGTTGGTGTTCCCGCTGACAGGTTTCGCACCTCTGACATCAAACCAATGAGCTCGGCATGTACCGGCGAGTCGATATCGCCGCGCACCAGCCCTTCTGCATCGGAGGATGAAAGATCGTTGTTGTACATCTCGTCGGAGGAATCGTCGAATGGGTTCATTTGGATACGGCCTCTTCGGAGATTTTCTTTTTCATCGCGGCGAGGGCCCGATGTTGCATTGCTTTGGTCGCCCCGACGGATCGGCCGGTGAGGTGCGCTACTGCCTCGAGTGAGAGGTCTGCGATCAGACGTAAGAACAGAATTTCTCGTTGATCGTCGGTGAGCTGTGCGAGTGCGCTGCGAGCCGCGTCGCTCAGTCCTGCGAACGCATCGTGTTCGACGTTGCCGCCGACTGCTTCGTATCCTTCGATCGAACCAGTACTGACCCGACGGCTTCTCGCTCGCCGCTCGTCAATCACCTTGTTGCGTGCAATCGAAAAGGTAAACGCGACGAAGCGGTCCTCGTCGCCCAGAAACCGATCGAGCTGGCCAAAGACGGCGACGAAGACAACATTGGCAATGCCCTCGGGGTCTTCGCTGCCTTGCAGTCGAGCAAACGTAACCACTTGACGACTAAATCGGTTCCAGAGATATTCGAAACCGACCGCATTGCCGTGGCGCGCCGCGTCGAGCCCACGCTCGAATTCCGACGCTGGTGATTGCGGCCTCATCGGACGCGGATTCGACCACTTCGGGTCTCCGCTTAACAAAAACGGGCCATTCGACCCGATCGCTCGCGACTCCTACGAGAGGTAGTCGACTCCTGAGAGTGCCATCGACGCGTCCCATAGACGCGCTGCAACACCAGGATCACGCGCCAACGACGTCGACGAGGCGAGCTCGGGCGCACCGGTGGATTCGCCGAATCGCTGCGGTCCGTAATACTGCCCGCCGGTGGCGTTGGGGTCGGTCGCAGCCCGCAGCGTGGGCAGTGCTCCGGTATCGGCGCCTTGTAGGACCACCGATGCCACGGGACGCAGTACCTTCCACCACAGCTGGTCGCTGTTCTCGTTTCCAAGGTTCGTGTTCGATACCCCGGGATGTGCGGCGAGTGAGACGATGTTCGACTCGACAGCGTTCAACCTGCGGTCGAGTTCGAACGCAAACAGCAGATTGCACAGCTTCGACCGGCGATACGCACGAGTAGGTGTATACGCCTTGCCGCCGGCATATTGCAGATTTTCGAATTCGAGGTCGGCCTCTTTGTGAGCGATCGAACTGACGGTGACGACCCGTGCTGCGTTGGCTCGTTCGAGCGCTGGCAGAAGCAGTCCGGTGAGCGCGAAGTGCCCGAGGTGATTGGTGGCGAATTGCTGCTCGTTTCCATCGACCGTGACACCATATGGAACCATCATGATGCCTGCGTTGTTGACCAGCAGATGGAGGGTCTCGTCGCGCTCGAGGTACCAGTTTGCGAACGACCGAACCGACTCGAGGCTCGAGATGTCGAGGTGGTGAAAGATCAGATCGGCGTCGGGAAGCTCCTTCCACAGGTCGGCAAGAACCCCCGCTGCCTTCACTTCATTTCGCGACGCGAGGATGACTCGGGCGCCTTTGCGTGCAAGTTCGCGGACGGTCTCTAGCCCGATGCCGCTCGTGGCACCGGTGACGACCGCAACGCGCCCCACCAAGGTCGGGATATCGGAGGCGGTCCAGTCGGCCATCAGCCGGCGGGCTTCCCGTGTGGCCACATCGGCATGCCGTCAGCTGCAGCGCTCGCACTTACGGCGTCGAGCACTCGCTGAACCGCCTG
>CALBVK010000394.1 GCA_937969345.1 uncultured Acidimicrobiales bacterium | reverse complement strand
GCTCGCCTCAGCAACAGCGACCCACACGGTGCACACAGCGAGTAACCCTCCGAACACAAGAAGGGCATCTCGCCCGCGCTGAGGACCCACGCGGCGCACAAGCCAAATGGCAACCGCCGGCAGCATCAGTACCGCGCCCGGCTTGGCCAAGATAGCCGCACCAAAGAGTGCGCCAGCCGCCGTTCGAGACCTGGCGCTCTCACCCAAGAGCAGAACTGACGCCGCCCCGACTCCCGCGGCCAGCATCGTTGCATCGGGCAGAGTGGATCGTGCCAATATGGCAAACCCCGGCGTTGACAACACCACCAACATCGCGAACCAACGCCATTGGCGCTTGACCAGCCGGCTAGCAAACAACGCTGCCACCCAAACCATCACCGCATTGGGCAAGATCGCTCCGAAAGCGTTGACACCCAGCAGACGGACACCGAGTGCGGTCGGCCACAGACCGACCGGCGGCTTATCGATCGTGATGAATCCCGCCGGGTCCAGGGCCCCACTAAACAGCCAGCGTGGATGATCGCCGATGGTTCGCGCTGAGGCCGTGTAATAGATGTTTCCCAAGCCAGCGTCAGCGACCCAGCCGAACCACAACAAGGAGATGGCGACGACGCCGCAGAGGCTGGCGTGGTTGAGGACGCGGAAAGAACCGCCTTCTACACTCGCCGCTGCGTCCGAGGGCACTTCCTCAGTCTCCACGACGTCGAAATGTAGCAGTAGCCCTACCGCAAACTCGCTATGGGATCGTCGCAAGGTGGATGATTACTTTACAAGCCTGTTAATTAACTCTATGGTTAACAACCAGTCATGACCGCCGTACTCACCGCCGACCAACTCGACGACACCTTCGCCGCCCTTGCGAACCGCACTCGACGCGCCATCCTCGCCCGCCTGGCCCAAGGTGCAGCAAGCGTCAGCGAACTCGCCGAACCCTTCGACATGACACTGCCGGCCATCTCCCGACACATCAAAGTGCTCGAACGCGCCGGCCTCATCACCCAGGGCCGCAACGCCCAATACCGTCCATGCACACTCGACCCAGCCGCACTCGAAGGCGTCGCTGCTTGGGCCGAGCAGTACCGGCACATCTGGGAAACCAGCTTCGACCGCATGGACAACTACATCGGGCAACTACAAGCCGACGGCGCCAACAACTCTCAACCAACAGAACCCACAAGAAAGACACGCAATGACTGAACAACCAGCATGGGTCGCCATCGAGCGCACCTACGACGCACCGATCGAAACCGTATGGAAGATGTGGGCTGAAGCCGAACACTTCGCCTCGTGGTACGGCCCACAAGGTGCAACCATCCCAACCTGCAACATGGACGTACAGGTCGGCGGCAGCCGCCTCATCTGCATGCAGATGCAAACACCAAACGGCGAAATGCAGATGTGGTTCACCGGCGAATTCGTCGAGGTCACCCCAATGACCAAGCTCATCTACACCGACATGATGAGCGACGAGAACGGCACCCCCACTCCCCCAGAAGCAATGGGCATGCCCGCCGACATGGACATGACCACACAAGTCGTCGTCGAACTTGAGGACCTTGGCGGTTCAACAAAGATGCTCATGACCCACGTTGGCGTCCCCGCCAACTCACCCGGCGGTCAAGGCTGGGAAATGGCCATCGACAAGCTCGGTGCGCTCATCGCATAAAGAAGTTCTCTCGGTACTTGGCCACCGTTCGGGTGGCCAAGTACCGAAGACGCTCGTAGCTACAGGCCGGAGTCCTTGGCCGAACCGGTCAGCTTGGCGAACTGCAAGTCATAGAGCAGACAGTTGATTCGCTGATCTCCCTGATCCCACGAGTCCGCGGTCGGCGTCAGCCAGCTGATGTCAAGGCTCGACGTCTGGAAGTCCTTGCCCACATAGCCCTCGAACGCAGCCAGACAGTTCTCCTGGGCGATCTCGGTCAATGCGTCAGTCCCGGGAAAGTCGCCATCGGGCACGTCGTAGTTGAAATAGATCTCGTTGTCGTGCGGCTCGCTGCACTCGACGACCGGAACGTCGCTGATCTCTTGACCGCTCGCAAGATCGCCGTCGTCAAAGCACGTGCCGACTTCGAGGCTGAACACGTTTCCTTGGCCACAGCCCGCAGCGAACAACGCAAGGACAACACCGAGCAATAGACGAATCTTCACAGCAAACACTCCCGCTAGTAGTCGAGTCGAGCGGCACACCGCTCACACCGCCGCAATCGGCGGCCATTCTTTGACACTCATGTATCGGCATCCAGCGCGCCGAATCAAGCGTCGGCGCCTGCGGCTACACGATTAGCTATCGAGCACCTGTCCAACGTGGCGCTCGCCGCGCGCTTCGGCCGCACGTTGCTGACGGTGCCGTTCGCGCAAGCTCTCCATCTTTTCCGAAGTGAGACCGCCAAAGCACGCCGGGCACGAAACGCCCTCTTCGAACTCGGGCGATGCCTCGTCCTCGGCCGACACGACCCGACGGCATCCGCGGCACAGGTCGTACTGACCCGTTCGCAGTTGGTGATCGACCGAGACACGCTCATCAAAGACGAAACACTCGCCTTCCCACATGGACTCCGCCTCGGGCACCTTCTCCAAGTAGTTGAGAATGCCACCCTCGAGATGCAGCACCTCGGCAAAGCCCTTCTCGAGCATGTACGACGACGCCTTCTCGCAGCGAATTCCACCCGTGCAGAACATGGCGACCTTCGTGTGCGTTTCGGGGTCGAGCGTCTCCTCAACCCAGTCGGCGAACTCGCTAAACGCAGTTGTGCCCGGATCTACCGCTCCCTGAAACGAGCCGATAGAGACTTCCTCGACGTTGCGGGTGTCGACGACAAAGACCTCCGGGTCCGAGATCACCGCATTCCATTCAGCCGGATCGACATACGTGCCAACGGTCGTCGTTGGATCGACCTCGTGTCTGAGCGACACGATCTCGCTCTTTCGCCGAACCTTCATGCGCTTAAACGGCACCTCGTCGGCGAACGACTCCTTGGTCAACAGGTCGCGAAACCGGTCGTCGCTACGCAACCACTCGAACAGCTCGTCGGTCGACTCACGGCTGCCAGCCACCGTTCCGTTAATGCCTTCGGCGGCGATCAGAATCGAACCGGACATCTCCAGCTCAACGCACAAGGTCAGCAACGGGTTGCGGAGCGCGTCGATGTCGTCAATGTCGACGAACTTGTAGAACGCAGAGACAACAACGGGCCCAGACACAGCGTTCAGGATACGCACGATTGCCGAGAACGGCAGGAAGGACCCAGCCCCGATTACCGGTCGACAATGCCCAGCTCGACCGCCCGCGCCACCGCCGAAGTCCGATCCTCGACCTGCAATTTCTGGAAGATGTGAATCAGATGCGTCTTCACCGTCGCCTGGGACACAAACAGCGACTCGGCAATGCTGCGGTTCGTCCCACCCTTCGCCAACGCGTCGAGCACTTCCTGCTCACGAGTCGTCAACTCGGGGGTCGCCGGTGCTTCCCGATGGGCATGCAGCTTCGCCGCGATCACCGGCGGAAGCACTTGCGCCCCCGACGCTGCATCACGCACCGCCCGAACCAGATCCCCCGGAGGCGCATCCTTCAACAGATAGCCGGCCGCTCCCGCCTCGACCGCCGACACGATCGCCCGATCCGTGTCGTACGTCGTCAAGATCAACACCGCCGTGCCCGGAAGCTCCGATCGAATCGTTCGCGTCGCCTCAACACCATCCACATCAGGCATCTGCAGATCCATCACCACAAGGTCAGGACCGAGCGCCCGCGCGAGCGCAATCGCCTCGGCACCGTCGGAAGCCTCGCCGACCACCTCGATCGCAGCATCGGCTCCAAGCATCATGACCACCCCCGTGCGCACGACCGGATGGTCGTCGGCGACCACGACCCGCACCGTCATCGCGCTACCACGATCGGTACCTGCACTCGAACCACCGTCCCCGAACCGGGCGTCGACTCCACCTCGACCATCCCATCGAGCTCACGCGCCCGGTCGACCATGAACCCCAAACCACTACCACCAGACATCCCGCCAATCTCGCTCGCAGCACTTCCCAACGTGAACCCAACCCCGTCGTCGGCAACCGTCAACACCGCAGCATCCTCGCCGACCTCGAGCACGATCGACACTCGTTCGGCCTCCGCGTACTTCACCACGTTGTTGCACGCCTCCTGCGCTACCCGAAACAGCACAACCTCCTCGCTACCACCGAGCGATACCTCGCTGGGCGATTCCACATCGACGATCGCCGACGTCCGGCGCCGCACATCTTCGGCGAGCGTTTCAAGGGCATCGACAAACGACCGAGCGTCCAGGGCAGCCGGGGTCTCTGACGCAATGAGACGTCGAGCGTCATCGAGGTTCTCTCGCGCTGTCGACGAAAGCAGCGACAACGACTCCGCAATCCGTTCACGCGGCATCGAGTCGATCTGTCCACGCATTGCGTCGCTCAACAACACCACACTTGTGAACCCCTGAGCGAGCGTGTCATGAATCTCGCGAGCCAACCGCGACCGTTCCTCCAGAACTCCGCGCTCCCGCTCGGCAACCGCAAGTTCGTCGCGTGTTGCATTGAGTCGGGCAATGAGCTCCCCGCGCTCTCGATTCTGCACACTGATCCTCGTCGACAGGACGTTGATCGCATTCGCAATACCCCACACGAATATCGGCGTGGCAATCGCCCCACTCGGTAGGTCGTGGTAAAGCCACGCTCCCACCCAAATCGCCGTGAGCACTCCCGAGAGCCACGCAGCGACACGAACATCGGAGCTGTAGCCAAAGATGAAACTAAAGACACCGAAGAGCATGAACAGGTACGACGCATCGACCACGACGAGCGCAGCGAACAACACGATCAGACCCGTACACGCAACCAGGTACGTGCGCTGCTCGACAGCGTCCACCACCCACCTATGTACGCGGTGACCGGCGTGAAGCCAGACCAGGAGAAGCACGATCAGACCACCGGCGATCGGCAGACGTGAACTCTCCGATGCGAGATGCGCGAAGAACGACACCCCGGTCGAGACCCACAACAGGATCACGAAGAGGTGTCGTTCGAATGCAACCATCAACGCTGAAGTTAGGCGTTCTCGGTAGCTCGGTCGTGCCAAACCATCATGGCGATGGCAGCGACGAGCATCGGAGACGCAATGCCGGCGGCGGCACCGCCGGTCGTTGTCGCAATGACCGAGTATCCAATGAAGAGGGCGATAGCGGCGACTGGGAGGAGGTTGTAAGCACGCATGTGGCGTTCCTTTCGATGTGTGACCGGTGGTTCCGATCGGGTGTGTATTCATCATCTCGAAGTCCATCAACCGCCACATCAACCGATCGGTTGATCTCACGAACCACTCCTACAAATTTCGCTAGCAGGTATGACAGAAGACAGATCGGTAGGCCGTGTGGGCCATACGGAATTCAGGGCCCTCTGCCGATACGAAATGCATGCGCGAAGCGGGTCCAACACAAGGTGCAGAGAGGCAGGCCGACAAAGTCGCGCGCTGGACCGCCCGCCCGCGCCTCTCCCAGTTCGTGCGATTCACCATTATCGCGACCCCCGTAATCCTCTCCGTCCTGTTCACCATCTTCATGGGGCGGGCATTTCCACCCGAAGAACTCGGCATGGGCCGGTGGACGTGGGTGGCCGCCGTCTTCGTCATGGCGAACCTCCTTCTCTTCATCTTGGGGCGCCTCGCGCGACGGCTCACACCACTCGTCGGCCTCATGAAACTGACCCTGGTCTTCCCCGATCACGCGCCCTCTCGATCCAAAGCACTCCTTCGCCAGTCGAACTCTCGCTCGATGCTCCGCGCAATCGACGCCGCCAAACTGCGCGGCGACGACAGCGACAAAACCCTCCACGCGGACTACCTCGTCCAGCTCCTGAGCGACATCAACAAGCACGACCGGCTGACCCGCGGCCACTCCGAACGAGTGCGTGCCTATGCAGAACTGCTCGGCGAAGAACTCGGCTTGAACGATGAGGACATGGACAAACTGCGCTGGTCGGCGCTCCTCCACGACGTCGGCAAGCTGTCCGTCCGCCCAGAGATCCTCAACAAGGACGGCCGCCCCACAGACGAAGAGTGGGCCGAGCTCCAAGGCCACCCTGCCGCTGCGATGGAGTACCTCGAGCCGCTAAAGCCGTGGCTCGGCGAATGGGTCCACTCCGCAGATCAGCATCATTGCCGTTGGGACGGCGACGGCTACCCGAGCGACCTCGCTGGAACCGACATCTCCCTCGCTGGCCGAATCGTCGCGATCGCCGACGCGTACGACGTGATGAC
>CALBVK010000393.1 GCA_937969345.1 uncultured Acidimicrobiales bacterium | reverse complement strand
GGTGCGGTCGAGAGTCTTTGCCGCTTGCAGGATCGGTTTCGACACGATTCGCCGGTCGCCGGCGCTTACCCCGAGATACTCGAAGTGGCCCTTCATGTACGCGGCCATCTGTGGTGCCTTGGCCGGGTCGGCTACGGCGTCAAGCTCGGCACGAAGGTCAGCGATCTCCATCGGCCGAGCGTAGACCGTGGCTAGTCGATCAGGTAATACGTCAGCTGCCCAGGGGCGGTGTCGAGGTGCACCTCATAGCGATCACCGCTATCGCTGTCCAATACCGAGACGATCGTGCCATCAGCGCTGATGAGTTGAGGGAACCAGTCCGATCCGGCGTTGATCGATCGGGTCTCGCCAGTTTTGGTGTTTCGGATGAGATACGCGTCGTCAACACGGTTGAGCTCGACAACTTCGTAGTCACCGTTGGCAGCAGCGAGGCCCGGCGTCAGGCCATCCTTCACGCCTCCCCAGATCTGGCGAGCGTTTACTGGCGCTTCGAGTATGCAGGGAATATCAATTCGCCCCTGAACCGGATTGCGGTTTGCGATGAAGTACGAGTCTTTGAATTCCACTGAACCCCGATATGGCTCGGTCTTATCGATGTTGGCTACCCAGCCGTTTTCATCGCGCAGGTTGAGCGATCCATCGGTGTTGGCGACGCTCAAGTATGTGCCGAGCGGGAATTCACGAATCGTGCAGATGGGATCGGCCGTCGCCGTCACATCAAAGCCGAGGTAGGGCCGCTTCGTGCACGCAATGTCCACAACCTCGCCGGAGTTGAGCTTCGCCCGCAAGAAATACGAACCGGAGGCTCTCCTGGTTTCGACAGAGAAAGAATCCTGCGGCGCAGTGACCGTTGCGATCCAGCCGAGCGAAGAGCGCACTTGCACCCGTTTCACATCATCGATGGTCCAATACAGCTGGTTGGAAGAGATCTCGTCGCAGTAGCCCGTATCAGCGTCGACTTGGGCGCCTGCCGCTCCGGCGCTCAGCGAAAGCGCGGTGGCGATAAGTGCGAGAACGAGCAGGACCGGACTAACGGTCTTGGTGAGGCGTGAGTTCGAAGGCATGTGTGTCTCTTTCATGTGCCGCAGACATGCCATGGTCTCACGTTTCGTGGTTTTTTCCCAACGATTACCCACACATGATTGGAATGCCATCGGGAGTTGGTCGCTGGCAGACTGAACTCAGTGGGACAATCACCGGGACATTCACATTCACACGGGCACTCACACGCAGATGGCTTGCCTGGCGGATGGGCGCAGTGGTCGGACTCGCCGCGCCTCCGTTCGATCATCGCTGGTCTTGCCTTCGCGCTCGTGGCCGCCATCGCTGGACTGATCCTCATGTGGCCGACGGGCGAAGGGACGGCCGAGGCAATCGAATCCGCAGCCCGCATTGGGCTGGCTACGGAGCGGGTGTCGGCGGAGATCGTGACCTCGGCGACCGAGCCGTGCAGCTACTCGAGCGACGAGTTTCCCCAAACGTGCCGGCTGCTCGTTCTCAACGTGCTGGACGGCCCGGACGCCGGAACTGTTCTGGCCCTCCCGGAGATCAACCTCCAAATCGAGCGAGGCATCCCAGAGTTTGCGGAGGGTGATGGCGTGATTCTCGGCCTTGCCCCACAGACCAACACATACTTCTACGAAGACCAAGCCCGATCGACGCCCATCGCCGCGCTCGCAATTCTGTTTGCGATCATCGTGGTCTTGTTCGGCCGGGCACGAGGCTTACTCGCCCTGGTCGCGATGGCCATCACCGTCGTGGTGCTCGTCGGGTTCGTCGCACCATCGGTGCTCGACGGCAACGACCCGATCCTGGTCGCGCTAGCGGCGGCCACGATCATTGCCTTCGTCAGCTTGTTTCTCACGCACGGGTTTTCCCCAACAACCGCCGTGGCATTGGCCGGCACCCTCAGTGCGCTCGGTCTCACCTTCGTCTTGTCGTGGATCTTCTTTGGGTGGTCCAACTTCACCGGCTTTGCGAGCAGCGAGGCGCTGGTGTTGCCGGTCTTGAACCAAGACTTGCGTTTGAGCTCGCTGCTTCTCGGAGGAGCGATCATCGGCGCTCTCGGTGCGCTCGACGATGTCACCGTCACGCAGGTGTCGCTCGTGGGCGAGCTTCGCCGAAGCAATCCCGAGATGCCGTCGAGTCGGCTGATTTCGTCTGGGCTCTCCGTTGGCCGGGACCACATAGCGGCGACCGTCAACACGCTCCTATTGGCCTATGCCGGAGCGAGCCTGCCGCTGTTGTTGCTGTTTGCGGCATCGGATCAGTCGTGGGCCAAGGTGGCGAACTCCGAGGTCATTGCGGTGGAGATCGTTCGCACGTTGTGCGGTTCTATTGGTCTGATCGGAGCGGTGCCGCTCACCACGGCCTTGGCCGCCTCGATCTTGACGCCGGGCGACGAGACGGCCTCACCCCACGATCACGACCACGAGGTGGCCGAGGTGGATGAGTCTCCCCGATGGGAAGACTTTGCGCCAGAGGACCCCACGGACGACTAAGCGGGCCTCGCTTGCTCAGGTATGCCCAAAGAGTAAGCACGCACAGCAGCACGCTCTGATGGATTCCCAGCGCTCGGCTCATGTCGACTCATTGAGTCGTTGAGAGCTGGTACATATTGAGGGGAAGCCGAGCGCCCGGCCCGTTAGCGGGGCCGGGCACAGCAACCGTTGCCTCCGTTACCGACATCGGTGCCGCCGCAACCCCCGTAGCTCGTCATCGCCGCCGTTACCGCGAAGCGATGCTCTTCGTCTGGGGTCGGTCGGTGAGAGGAGCCCATCAAGCGGTCTACAACTCAAACCCAGCCGCAGTGAGCCCGGCTACGGCCTCTGCAAGATCGCAGTCGAGAACCGGCGTTCGGTTCGCACCAACTCGTAAGCCAACCAATACGTCAATAGCGACACGCAGACCTTCAGTTGTCTCTGCAACGCCTGCTGACAGGCGTTCCGCTCTGCCATCGACGTCTGTCGAACCGGTTCTCACCACGATCGACATAGTCTCCGAGTTCGGTTCTTTGACCATGACAGTCCAATCGAATCCCACCAATGACACCTCGACAACCTCGTTGCAGACCAAGTGCTCGAACTGTTCACCTAGGCTCACCGTGAGCGCTGGCCCTAGATGGCCGACTGTTACGAAAAATTCACCGCTGGCAGTCCGTCCGCGAAACCGTTCGGAATCAGGACCGACCGGACCCTTAGACAGTTCTTCGAGTTCGATTGTTCCAACGAACTCAATTTCAGTCGTCAGCAACATTGGTACAAGCTCTCCTCCGCTGGTGCAGCCGACAACGCCGGCGGTCACTAGGAACGTTAGCGCGATGACCAGAGGTCTCATTTGGCTGGCAGCACCGGCGGCAACCTTGCCCTGCCTGGGCCACTTTGTGCACCCTTTCCGGCGATAGCTCCCCCTACTGTCAACGCAAGAATAGCTACAAGACGTGCGGCGGTCTCCGGATCTAGAACCGGTATCGGAAATGGCGGCGGGGGACCCCATCTTGGCTTTCAAAGGACGTAAATTGCGAACCCACGAAGTCGTAGGGTGTCGGTCCGTTTGAATGGGCATAGCACTCAGCGTTCGGTGGACAGTATCCAGTTGGATCGTTCGAAATGATCGGCCGATTCCCCACATAGCTGTCGCCGCAACCCTAGTCGCCGACGTCGTTGCCCGCCGTTGGACACCTTGGCTCAACGGAGGGACCGGTATCGTCGGACGGTGTCCGGCCCGATCAACAAACCCCGTGGAATCTTCTACGGCTGGGTCATCGTCGCGGTGGTCTTCGCCACCTTGATGGTCACGGCGGGACTTGGGTTCTACAACGCGTCGGTGATTCTGGTCGCTGCACGAACCGAGCTCGACGCGTCGGTCAGTGCGGTTTCGCTGGGTCCCACGTTGTTCTTCGGGATTGCGGGGTTGACCGCGTTTGCGATGTCGCGCTGGATGGACCGCCTTGACCTGCGGTGG
>CALBVK010000392.1 GCA_937969345.1 uncultured Acidimicrobiales bacterium | reverse complement strand
CTTTGCGACAGTTGTCCGCTACATCCATCGGAACCCGAAAGACCTACATGTGCCGATCAAGGACCTCGCCTACTTCCCATCGTCGAGCTACGGGGCATACCTCGGCCTACGCTCCAAACCGGAGTGGCTGCGAACCGACCTAACGCTCGGACTCTTCGACAACAACCTCACTGCATTCCGCCGATTCACTGAAGAAAGCGTCCCCTCAGACTTCATCGATAAGGGTCTCGCCGGCTAGCGAAAGCTGCACCAGGCCAATCGAGCCAGCGAGGCGCTATCCGAGGGACCGATGGGGACAGGCCCCGTTCGGTACGGGGACAGGCCCCACGCGGTCTGGTCGGATCGAAAGGTTGAAATATCAGCAGATATTGGGCGCTGTGGGGACAGGCCCCCTTCGGTAGGGGGACAGGCCCCGTTTGGGCGGTAGTCAGGTAGCGATTGCGCCGCCGATGACGTAGTCGTTGTCGTTGTCGTAGAACACCAGGCTCTGGCCCGGGGCGATGCGATCTCGCTTGTCGTGCCACACAACCCGGTCGAGTTCGACGGTGGCTGGCAGCGCGATGCCGTGTGCGCTCGCTTGCACGAGCGCGTCTCCGGTAAAGGGTTCGTGTGCCCAGACCGGTTGGGTGAAACCGGTTTCGTCATCTTGGAGCGAACGACGCGGACCGATCGTCACGATCGATTCCTGCAGATTCACATCGACGACGAACTGGGGCTCGCTCATTCCCGACACGTTGAGGCCCTTGCGCTGGCCAATCGTGACGAGCTCGGTCGCGGGGACGTCGCCGACCTTCGTGCCGTCTTCGGTGAGGATGACTCCCGGGGTTAGACCGCCTCGTGCTCCGAGGAACTTCTCTCGTCCGCCGTCCTTGGTGATGAAGCACACGTCTTGGCTGTCCGGCTTGGACGCGGTGAGCAGACCACGGCGTTCGGCTTCAGCGCGCAGATCGGGTTTGTTCCAACCGCCGATTGGCAGCAGGACCCGGCTGAGCACGTCCTGACCGAGCATGTGCAGGACGTAGCTTTGGTCCTTCAACGGGTCGATGCTGCGCTGCATGCGGAAGGTGCCGTCGTCGAGGGTCTTGATGCGGGCGTAGTGGCCGGTCGCGATCCGGTCGAATCCAAGCATGGCTGCACGCTCGAAGAACAGATCGAACTTGATGTGTCGGTTGCATTCGATGCACGGGTTGGGCGTGCCGCCGGTGCGATGGGTGTCGACGAACGGATTCACGACGTGTTCGAGGAATTCGTCGCCGAAGTTGAAGACGTGATGTTCGATGTCGAGCTGGTTTGCTACCCATCGAGCATCGTCGACGTCGGAGACCGAGCAGCACCCGGAGTCGGACTCGCCGCCCCACAACTTCATGGTCACGCCGACCACGTCGAATCCGTGATCGACGAGGAGCGCAGCGGCGACCGAAGAATCGACCCCGCCGGACATACCCACGAGAACACGTTCGCTCATGACGCACCTCGCAATCGGGACACGGCCGCCGGGATCATCTCGAGCGCTGCGTCGACCTCGGCTTCGGTCGTCGACCATCCGAGTGAGAGCCGCAGGGGTGCGGCGTTCGTTGCATCGACGCCCATAGCGTCGAGCACATGTGAGGCGCCTTGTGCTCCGCTCGCGCACGACGATGCTGCCGAGCACGCAAGTTCTTGCTCGTCGAGCAGAAACAACAACGGCTCGCTCTTCACGGCCGGGATCGTGACGTGAACAATACCGGGTACGCGAAGCGCGGACTCAACGGTTGGGGCCAGCCCCTCGATCGACGCCATGAGCCCGGTCAGCAGTCGAGACGCGAGGGAATCGATGCGAGCAAGCCGCTCGGTTCGGTCGTCGAGCGAAGCCTGAACTGCGGCGGCGAAGCCGACGATTCCGGCGACGTTCTGGGTGCCGGCTCGTCGATCTCGTTCCTGTCCGCCGCCGACCAGAAGTGGGTCTGGCATCGATCCGTCGCGAACGACCACTGCACCAACACCCTGGGGGCCGCCGATCTTGTGCCCGGTGATCGACAACATGTCCACGCCGGTCGTGACCTCCGCCAAATCGAGCCACGGCAACGCCTGGACCGCATCGGAGTGGACCAAGACCGACTCTGAAGCTGCGTGTACGGCATCCGCGATCGTCGAGATTGGCTGACGGATCCCGGTCTCGTTGTTGACGGTCATGACCGACACAACCTCGGTTGTTTCGTCGACGTGTGCGGCGACCGCGGAGGGGTCGACGATGCCATTGGCATCGACGCCAACGATATGGGCGCCTTGACGTTCGGCGGGTTCGAGGACCGCGGGGTGTTCGGTTGCCCCGACGATGATCGAACCCGGCGGCCGGTTACGACCAATTGCGAGGTTGTCGGATTCGGTACCTCCGCCGGTGAACACGACCTCGCCGCGTTCGAAGCCGGTGGCTTCGGCGATCACGGCGCGTGCGTCGTCGAGGGCTTGGCGAGCACGTCGACCGAGACGATGGGCAGCGGTTGGGTTGGCGTGCCGCTCAGAAAACCACGGGAGCATGGCGTCGAGCGCTTCGGGACGAAGCGGCGACGATGCGGCGTGATCGAGGTAGATGGACACCTCTACAGGGTATGGGCAGCGAGGCCGCTCCCCTAGTGCAATGTGCGGTCTGTCTACTGGATTGCGAGCTGCGCAAGACCGCCCTCGCGCAGTTGGCGTGCGGCCATCACCGCGACCAGATACGGCTCGGGAGGAAGTCCGTACTGTTGGCTGTGACCGAGATATTGCGACGTCGACGCTGCGAGGCGATGACCGAGGTCGATTCGGGCCGCACCCGAAAGGTCGCCGACCCGCAGCAGGAACGACCGGATGAGCCGCTCTTGTTCAGGGCGGAGCTTTGAGACATCCATCGCTGCCACGATCTCTTCGGTACCCATTGGTGGGGTGAACGGCACCGCTGGTACGTGCGTCACGATCCGCGGGTCGATGATCACGAACGTGCCAGCGGCGAAATCGCCGAGTCGCTGGGAGCGATTCGTGAACATGCCGGTGAGCAGCGCAACCGACCCGAAGCTCGCCAGAATGTCGATGATCTGGAAGAGCGACCGGATGAACGCCTCGCGAAATCCGATCGGACCGGCTTCGAGGGTTACGACACGCAGTCCGAGCGTCATCTTGCCAATGGTTCGCCCCCGGAAGAACGTCTCGCTCACCACGGGATATCCAAACGCCCACGTAAAGCCCACGACGAGCGAGAAAATCAGGCCTACGGTTTCGCCACCGATCGATCCAGCGATGTACTCGCCGATGGCCACGATCACGGCCAGGACGGCGAGCACGATGAGTAGATCGATGAATCTGGCCAGGCCTCGGTGACCAACACCAGCGGTCTCCAGATCGAGCACCACGCCTTGTGGGGTCACAATGCCGCGTCCGGCGGTCACCGTCGCCGTCATGAGTTTCGCTCCATGATCACAGCCACCACCGTAGGCCCACTAGCGTGGATCTCGTGCGAACCCTCGACAGTTACGTTCTAGAGAACTCCGCCGAATGGGCGCGTCTCGAGGAACTCGTCGAGCAGGCAAACAAGAAACGCTACAAGTTGCAGGGCCCCGAGCTCGACGAATTGTTAAATCGCTATCAGCGTGCGTCGGCTCATCTCTCCCACGTTCGCAGCACCTATGCAGACCCGCAGGTCACCGCGCGGTTGACTCGCGTCGTCGCCGGCGCCCGGGCCGTCATCTATGGCACCCAACCCCGAGCGGGCGGAGCGATCCGCACCTTCTTCGGCTCGACGTTTCCAGCCGCGGTGTGGTCGGCACGCCGGTTCATTGTGGTCTCGGCGTTGGCATTCTTCTTGCCCGCGATCGCAACCGGAGTCTGGATCGCGAACTCCGACGCGGCCCTCAACGCGGCGGCACCACCGGCCTTGCGCGAGTCCTACATTCAGAACGATTTCGAGGCCTATTACTCCTCAGCGCCGGCAGCAGAGTTCGCAACCGAAGTCCTGGTCAACAACATCTACGTATCGTTCTTGGCCTTCGTGATCGGTATTGCCTGGGCGGTTCCAACCGTCGCAATCCTTGCCTTCAACGGCGCCAACATCGGGGTCGCCGCCGGCTTGTTTCACGCTGCGGGCGAAGCGCCGAAATTCTGGGGATTGATCTTGCCGCACGGCTTGCTTGAGATCACCGCGATCGTCGTCGCGGGAGGAGCGGGCATGCAGATGGGCTGGGCGTTGATCAACCCCGGCGATCGGGCACGCTCTGAAGCGCTCGTCAACGAAGCCCAGCGTGCTGCGTCGATCGTCATCGGTCTCATCTTGGTTTTCATCTGTGCCGGACTGATCGAAGGCTTCGTGACCCCATCGCCACTCGACACGTGGGCCCGGGTCTCGATCGGCGTCGCCGCATTCTGCGCGTTCTGGTCCTACGTCCTAGCGCTCGGACCAAGTGCTGTAGCCCTTGGCCATACCGGGTCGATTACCCAGAGCGCTGTCGTGCGAATCGAACCAACCGAAGCGTCGAGCTAGAGCTTTCCCTTGGCCTTGACGTCGAGGTAGTGATCCATGAGGCGGGCGGACAACTTGCCCGGCACGGCGTCGATGACCGCAGCGCCATTCCGACGGAGCTCAGCGATCGTCCGCTGACGTTCGGCAAGCGATGCTCGAGCAGCGGCGTGGCGATGGGCCTCCTCGGCATTCGCCGGAACCGCCGTGGCCCAACCATCGACGGCCGGGTCACGCACCGCAGCGATCACGACGACGTGCGAGCGAGTGAGCAGCGGCAGCGCTGGCAAGAGGAACTCGCCGAGGGTTTGTTCGACGAGTTCGGTGTGGATGATCAGCATCGTGCGGCGATTGAAGCGCAGCAGCGTCTCGGTGAATGCCCCCCGGTAGTCGCTCTCCGCTAGCTCTGGTTCGATGTCGAACATGGCGTTCGTGATCCGACTGAGCTGGGTCGAGCGCGCCGAAGCCGCGACAGAAGTACGGACGCTTCGGTCGAAGACGAGGAGTCCGGTGCGGTCGCCAAGACCGGTAGCGACCGTTGTGACCGCCATGATCGCGTCCATTGCATGTTCCGAGCGTGGAACCCCTGCGACCTGCCCGGCCATCAGCCGACCGTTGTCCAAGATGTTGATCACGGTCTGGTTGCGTTCGGTACGGAAGGTCTTGACGATCAATCGGTTTGCCCGGGCGGTGGCCGACCAATCGATCTTGCGAAACTCGTCGTCGACAGTGAAGTCTCGGAGCTGTTCGAACTCCGAGCCGCCACCACGCATCCGCGCAGACCGCAATCCCATATCGAGACGGTTTCGCTTCAGCCGAAGCTCAGCTTCGGCGCGGCTTGGAAAGCGCGGGAAGATGCGCAGCTCCTCGGGCAACCAGCGCACCTGTTGACGAGCCGCAAACCCGAGTGGACCGTCGACGCGAATGACGAGCTCGCCGAGTTCGAATCGACCTCGTCGCATCGGGGTGACATCGGTTTCGACGGTTGCCGAACGACCCGCGGCAAGACGCAGATGCGCTCGGCGAACGTCGGCCTGGAGCGACGGAGCGAGACCTTCGGCAAAGCGAATTGATGCCGCACGTTCAGAGCCGTTCGTGACCAGCCACGAGATAGACCCCGTTCGCCCGAGCGTCACCGATGATGGAAGCTTGCGTGCGATTCCGATGCGGCTCGGAGACGGTGCGAGCAACCAGTCGACGAGCCAGACGAGGAGCACGATGACTCCGACCCCCGCCAGCGCCAGCCACGGCCGGTCGCCAAAGAGCAGCACCGCTGGTGAGAGCAGTGCCGCAAAGAGCGCGAGTCGAGGCTGGAAAATCACAGAGGGGCGTGACTAGCGGGGAACGGGAACGGATTCGAGCAATCCGTCCAGGACAATGTCGGGAGTGACGCCTTCGAGTTCGGCCTCGGGCTGGACCTGTAGACGGTGACGCAGTCCTGGCTTCGCGATCATCTTGACGTCGTCGGGGGTGACGAACGTGCGACCGGCCATCCAGGCCCACGCCTTGGACAAGCCGAGCAGAGCGACACCACCTCGGGGCGAGACACCGAGATCGACTACCGGCGAGGTGCGGGTGGCCCGGGTGAGGTCGGTGATGTAACTCAGGATCGAGTCGTCGACTTGCATCGCCCGAACTTCGGCCCGCGCTGCGGCGAGGTCGGCAGCGGTTGCGACCGCCTGGACGCCGTTCGATGCGACCTCGTGCAGGTTGAGTCCGCGATGATGGCGAGCCAGGACCTCCTGTTCGCTATCTCGCTCGGGATACCCGACGTACAACTTGGCGAGGAAACGGTCGAGTTGTGCCTCGGGCAACGGGTACGTGCCTTCGTATTCGACCGGGTTCTGCGTTGCGATCACCATGAACGGATCGGGTAGCGCACGGGGAACACCAGCGACCGTTGCCTGGCGCTCTTCCATGACTTCGAGCAGGGCAGCTTGGGTCTTGGGCGGGGTTCTGTTGATCTCGTCCGCGAGGAGCAGGTTCGTGAAGACCGGACCCTCTCGAAACGTGAACTCAGACGTTGCCTGCTCGTACATGAGCTGACCCGTGATGTCCGATGGCATGAGGTCGGGCGTGAACTGGATACGAGACATTTCGATACTCAGCGTCGATGCAACGGTCTTGACGAGAAGCGTCTTCGCCACGCCAGGAACACCTTCGAGCAGAATGTGACCGTCGGCGAGCAAGGCGGCCAGGAATCCAGCGAGGACACCTTCCTGACCAACCACGACCTTTCCGACCTCATTGCGTACATCCTGGACAAGCGACGACGGGGTTGCGACCGGCGCAGTTGCTGGCGGCACGGCTGCCGACGCTTGCGGCGCTGTAGGAGTCGCTGCGGGCGTGGGGTCCGGCAGCGGTGGCGGACTCATCGCCGGTGGGAGATGTGGTGGCACATCGTCGGGAGGGGGTGGCAGGTGATCGGTCATCGGAAGGTCCTTTCGGTGACTATCGATATGTCTTCACTTCGTGCGAGCGTCGAAACTCCGCCGCGTTCGATGCGGTCGCGCGTCTCGATCAGTTCGGTCGCTAACGCAACGAACTCGTCGTCATTGCGAGGCGCCGGCCCGTCGAGCATTGCGATGATCGCGTTGCGCTGCTCGCCCGAGGCGAGCGCAGTGGCCAGCTGTTCAGCCGATGAGTCAGGCGACATGCCCACGCGCCGAGCCAGGTCGGTCCGTAGATCGTGACGCAGGATCGCAGCACTTCGCTCCTCGGCATCGGCGGTGTTGCGGTAGAGCCTGCCAACGGCATCGACGTAGCTCGAGCTCGGAAGTTCGATGGGCTTGGGTTCGATAACGGGAGACCCGAGTCGGCGCCCTTTCGCCAGTGCGTACAACAGCGCTGACCCACCAAGCCCGGCGAGCAGTGCGAGGACCGAGGTGGGTAGCAGTCCAAAGAGTCCTTCGTCGCCCTGCCCGATCGGGTTGCCGTCGCTATCGACGGGCCCATCGAAGCCGAACGGGTTTCCGGCTCCACCGTACGGGATTGGGTTGCCGACATCGTCGAGTCGGAGTTCTGCGGGGGCGTCTTCGCCATCGAGCTGTTCGGCCTCGAACCAGGTTGGCGGCTGCGGCAAGAAGCCAACGGTTGGCTCAGCGTTGATGCGGATCAGCCGGGCGAGGACCGCTGCGTTGTCGGCATCGTCGAGTGCCCGGTTGGCGAACAGATTCATGCTGGCGACACGAATGATGCGTCCTTGGCCAACTTCGCGCACGACGATGACGGCTTCGGTGGAATTACCAAAGCACGACTGATCACGGGGGCCGGGTACGACCGGGTTGTGCTCGAGGGGTCGGACTTCCTGGGTGGCTGCGAGTTCTTCGAGGCTGCATTGTCCGCGAGGGACGAGCTCGTCTTCTTCCACGAAGGAGAGACCGCCCGTCGGGCCTCCGTCGACGTCGAGCGAGGTGAGCAGCGTCCCGCCGTCTCGCACCCAATCGAGGAGTGGTTCCCATGTTTCGAGCGCATTCACGCCGTCCTCGGCACCGAACGGGGGCCCGAACCGAGGGATCGCCATGACGGCGACGTCGATGTCTTCGCCGGGGAGTCCGACGTTGCGCTGGGTGTCTCCCCCGGATTCTTCGACGAAGAGCCGGAAGCCCAGCAGCCCAAATTCACCAACACCGTTCGGGTCGCCGGGAGTTCCGATGTTTGGATCGTCTCGGGTCGTAAACGCGAGCAGGACAACGGCGGCAGCGGCAAGCAGGAGCCCGACCCAGATGATCGGAGATGCCTTTCCTGCCGGTGGCCCACCGGTAGTTGCGCCGGTCATCGAGATGACCCCGCTGGGGTGAGCGCGTCGAGCAGTGCCTGGACCTGCTCGACATCGGTCCGTTCGATGGTGAGATCGCTGTAGAAGGCTCGATCGAACGAATGCGCAGCTGCTCCGTAGGTGGAGACGAGCTCAGGGCGTCGGAGCTCGACGGCACGAGCAAAGTCGCCCGTGGTCGCTCCCGCCACTTCGCGGGCCACGCCGGCATCGATCAACCCAACGACACCCAGACGGAATCCGGCGATAACGGCCGCTCGCCAGTTCTGACTCGTCAGGTGCTTTGCCAGTTCTGCCCGGAGCTGCTCAGGCTCAACGATCTCGTCGAATACGATGCGCGCCGTTGCGTCCTCAGCCTTTTCCTTGGGCACCCGGCCGGTGACGGCTTTGTAGATTGCGAACAATAAGACCAAGACCGCGAGCGTCACGAGGATGACCGCCAGCGTGCTACCAGCGGCTCCTCCCCCACCGCCGAATATCGCACCGAAGATTCGTTCAAATATTTCGCCAATGAAGTTGGTCACCCGCTCGACCTGCCGAGCAAAGAAGCCCGGATCGCGCGCTGGGAGAAACTCTTCGCGCAGCAAGATGTCGTCCGCCAGGTCGTTGGCCTCGTCGTTGGTCAGATCAGCCACGACCGCGCCTCTGTGTCGTTGCATGGAACGACCGGCCAATGGCCATGTCGAGATCGATACCTTCGCCCCGTACGCGAAGATCCAGGTACATGACGACCGACGCCGCGGCGGTGAAGGCCATCGCGAACACCGAAGCGACGAGGTCGAGAACGCCAGCGCTGAGCCACAGCGGCACTCGCAACTGCTGAGCAATAAACGAGGGAGCGAATTCGATCATTACCCGCATGATGATCGCACCGATACCGGTGATGGAGTACACGAACGTCGCCTGTCCAAAGCGGCCAGACACCAGGTTCATGCTTCGCCGTAGGGCGGTCATCGGCGAGGCGTTTTCAGCTCCCATGACTGGCCCGACAACGATGAGGAAGACACCGACTAACACGGCGAGCAATCCGCCGGTCGCGAGCCCACCGCCGAGAATGAGCACTTTGCAGATGATCCATGCGAGGACGATCTTGGGTGACCGCTTAATCGATGACACGAGCAGGTCGGTCGCCGAAATCGACCGGCCCGAATACCACGACGCGATCAGTTCGCCGTAAATCGAGGCGACGGTGAGCAACGCAATCGATTCGAGGGTCAGCGTGACAAAGGCTGCGGCGATTGCGCCGGGTTGACCGATGTTCCCAATGAAGATGTCGGCGAGTTGGTCTGGGCGGGCGTCGCGTAGAGCCGACCCGGGCATGGCTGCGGCGATGAGGCGCAAGGGCAAGAGCACGGCGAAGGCAATGCCGAGCAGGAGCCCGGGTTGGATACGCAGGAACGTCAGCGCCTCGTCGAATACGGCCAGAGAGGAGCGCTCCACCAGTGGGGGGAGCTCTTCTGCGGTCGGGACTCGAAGTGGACGCCGCGCCGCTGCGTTGGATTGCAGGCCGGTCACTGAGCCATTCTTAGTCGGTGTCAGACCCCACAAGACAGATGGTTCCGCCCGGATCTGATGGATTCGGACCCGATCGCTACGGCGAGAGCTTCGCGGACGTCTATGACGACTGGTACGACGACGTTTCTGACGCGCACGCAACCGCTGCGTTTGTGGACCGCTTCGGACCATCGCAGCGGGTGCTAGAGCTTGGTGTGGGGACTGGCCGACTCGCCCGACCCATCGCCGACGCTGGCCATGATGTTGTTGGTGTGGATGCGTCGGTCTCGATGCTCGAACGCTTTTCGGGTAGTGCGCAATCGCTCGCAGTCGGTGCGGATATGGCCGAACTTCCCGTACGTGACGGGACGTTCGATACCGTTCTTGTGGCCACGAACACCTTGTTCAACCTGCACACCGAAGCCGGGCAGGCAGCGTGTCTCGCGGAGAGTCGGCGAGCGTTGCGATTGGGCGGGCGCCTGATCGTCGAGGCGATGATCCCGGGCGAGCCGGATCCGCATCTCGATCGTTTGGTCACAACCCGGTCGATCGATGTCGACTCGGTGGTCCTGACGGCGACGATCCGAGATGAAGCAGCACAGCAGATCACCGGCCAGCACATTCAGATTTCTGAGAGCGGCACGCGTCTGCGTCCTTGGAAGATCCGGTACTCGTCGCCCGATCAACTCGACGAGCTGGCCTCGACTGCTGGCATGCGGTTGGGGGACCGATTCTCGAACTGGCAGGGCGACCCGGTCACCGCCGACTCGGCCAACGCGGTCAGCGTCTACATCGCCATCTAACCCCCATAACGCCATGTAACCCCCATAACGCGGGGTCTGACCCTTTGTTATGGGGGTTGGTTTAGCGCGGGTCCAGTGCGAGCGGGGCTAAGCCCTCGAAGATGTACGCGGGCGGGCGGATTGGTTTGCCCGTGCGGTCGGTAACTGCGACCGTGACCTCGGCGGTGGCCACCCGGTCCTCGCCTCGTCGAATCTCTTGAGTCCACACCGTGGACGCGCGACCAAATTTGCTCACCCCGGTCGAGATCGTGAGGTCTTCGCCGGCCGTCGCTGCGGTGCGAAAGCGGACGTCGAGCTTGGTGACCACGAACTGAAAGCCAGCGACCTTGAGTGCATTGAGGCCGAGGTCGACCGCATCGAGAGCGTCGACGCGACCAATCTCAAAGTACGTGACATACATCGCGTGGTTTACGTGGTCGTATGGATCGAGCTCGTGGAAGCGAACCCGATGCGGAGTCTCATGCGCTGGCATACCTGCACGCTAGTGACCGAGCGGCTCGTGCAACGAAGCCGTAGCCTTTGACCATGGTTGCTATCACCGTGGAGACCGAACTCGATGCCACCCCCGAGGTGGTCTGGTCTGACCTTCGCCATATCTCGAGCCACGTGCAGTGGATGCACGATGCCGAGTCGATCTGGTTTACGTCGGATCATCGCGAGGGCGTCGGCACGACCTTCGATTGTGAGACCAAGGTTGGTCCAATTCAGCTGACCGACGTGATGGAGATCACCGAGTGGGTCGAGGCCGAGACGATGGGCGTGCGCCACACCGGCGTCGTCACCGGTGAAGGGGCCTTCTCGCTGTCACCGCTGCCCGGCGACCGCACACTGTTTCGGTGGGCTGAAGAACTGACGTTTCCGTGGTGGCTGGGCGGTCCGGTAACCGAGCCGATCGGCTCGATCGTCTTGAAGATGATCTGGAAGCGCAATCTGCAGAATCTGGCCAAGCGTTTCGCGAACGGCCAAGTCGTCGCCTAACGGCTTAGAACAGCGGGCTCGCCCAAGTGGAGGCGGCCCAGATGGCACCAGCGAAGGCGACGATACCGATCGCTGCGGTGACACCGATGTGCTTCTTTTCGTCTCCGCCGAGTGGCCGTTTGTCACCCGGGTTGAGACCGAAGAACAGCGCTCCCAGCAGCAGTCCGAACAGGAGTCCACCACCGTGGCCGCCGAGGCTGACCCCGCCGCGGAAGCTGAACAAGATGTTCATGACGATCAGGAAGCCGAGGCCGGTGTCGAACAGGCCGATGCCGCGGCTGCGATACATGAAGACGGTGAAGCCAATCAGGCCAAAGACCGCGCCCGAGGCACCGACCACGCGTAGGTCGGGGTCGAGCAGTAGCGCTCCGAAGGAACCGCCGATCAGCGAGGTCATGTACACCGCAATGTAGGACTTTGGGCCAATGACACGTTCGATCTGCTGGCCGAGCTGCCAGAGCAGATACATGTTGAACCCAATGTGGATGAGACCGGAGTGAAAGAAGCCGCCACTGATAATGCGCCACCAGTCGCCGCTCTCCGATATTGCGGGGCCATAGGTAGCGAAGTTCAGCGACGCGTCGCGACCGATGCCGGTGAGCGTTGACCCCAGCAGCAGAATCGATGCCACAAAGATGGCTACGTTTATCCCGACGAGC
>CALBVK010000391.1 GCA_937969345.1 uncultured Acidimicrobiales bacterium | reverse complement strand
GATTGCACTAACCGTCAGCCTAAAGAACGTGCCCGGAGTCCTCGGGCGCCTGACCACGGCGATCGGCGAAGCCGGTGGAAATATCTTTGCGATCGAAGGGTTCGTTGCCAAGGGGCCAACGCTCGAGCGCACGATCGTCGTCAACTGTTCGAGCGTCGAGCACCAACAAGAAATCGTCGACGTTGTGGTCGATCTCACCGACGTTGATGTCATCGACCACTACGACCGCACGTTCCGCATGCATGAGGGCGGCAAGGTGGAGGTCCTTCCTCTATGTCCGGTAGGCGATCGCGACGACCTCTCGATGGCGTACACCCCGGGAGTGGCCCGCGTCTGTAGCGCTATTGCCGAAGACGAGTCGCTCGCCGACGAATACACGATCCGCAAGAACACGGTCGCTATCGTCAGCGACGGTACCGCCGTACTCGGTCTCGGCGATATTGGTCCGAAGGCTGCCATGCCCGTCATGGAAGGCAAGGCGCTGCTCTTTAAGGCATTCGCCGGCGTCGATGCGTTCCCCATCTGTGTCGACACGACCGACCCCGATGAAATCATCGAAACCGTGGTTCGTCTTGCGCCCACATTTGGCGGCATCAACCTCGAAGACATCGCCGCTCCAGGAGCGTTCTACATCGAGGAAGAGCTGAAGCGTCGCCTAGACATCCCGATCTTCCACGACGACCAACATGGCACGGCAATCGTCACGCTCGCCGGACTACAGAACGCCCTCAAGGTCGCCGGCAAGCAGATGGCCGACGTGTCGGTGGTGATGTCGGGGGTCGGGGCTGCCGGCGTTGCGATCGGCAAGATCCTGCTCGGCGCAGGCGTTGGCCACCTCGTTGGGGTCGACTCCAAAGGCGCCGTTTTTGATGGACGACAAAATCTCAACTCGGCAAAACAGTGGTTTGCCGAGAACACTAACCAACGAGGCTTGCAGGGCACGCTCTCGGAAGTCATGGTCGACGCCGATGTCTTTATCGGAGTAAGCGCCCCGAACATCCTGACGCCCACCGACGTCGAGTCCATGGCGAAGGACCCGATCGTTTTCGCTATGGCGAACCCCGATCCCGAGATCCGCCCCGAGCTCGTCGAAGGGTTGGTTTCGGTCATGGCCACCGGCCGCAGCGATTACCCAAATCAGATCAACAACGTGCTGGCCTTCCCGGGGATCTTCCGTGGAGCGCTAGACGCAAAAGCCACCGATATCACCGAGAACATGAAGCTCGCCGCAGCAAAAGCAATCGCCGACGAGGTCACCTCGGACGAACTCTCCGCCACCCACATCATCCCTAGCGTCTTTGAGCCTGCGGTCAGTTTGCATGTGGCCAAGGTTGTCGCCGAAGCAGCGATCGCCGATGGCGTGACGCGCTAGCTCGCCTTCGCAATCGATGTCGTCGGAGCTGCCGGGGCCTTCGTCGTCACCATCGCGTCGGCGAATCGACGCATGGCCGCCATTGGAACATCGGGGTCGACCGAAATGCTGCAGGTACGGCTCAGAATCTCCAGCGTCTTTGGGCAACAATCTACGTAGTCGATGTCTCGGTCAGCCCACGGGTTTCGGCGTTCATCGAATGTCCGCTGTTCGAGGATCGATGTCCAGTTGCTGTAGATGTGTCGGTCGGTATCGAGCAAGCGGTTGACGCCACGAGCGTGCGCAAAGTGCGTGGCCTCCTCGCTCGTCGCGAAGGAGACCGCAAGACCCACAGCCGACGCTGGGTCATTGTGGGGGCAGACCTCGATATCGGTTCGTTCCGAGAGCTTCTCCAAGATCATTTCTCGACGTTCGGCGCGCTTTCGCATTTGACGCCCAAGCCGCTTGAGTTGCGGCCGCAACATAGCGCTCGAGATTTCGGGCATGCGGAGGTTCATCCCGACGAACGTCGGCACGTCCACACCAACCTCAACGTCACGAATAAACGCCCCCGCGTCGTGGAAGATCTGAGCGCGACGCTCGACGACGCCATCGCTCGTGAGCATGGCACCGCCCTCCCCGGCCCGGAGATTCTTGTGCTGGTTGAAGCTAAACGCACCGGCATCACCGATCGACCCGAGCTTGCGACCCTTGTACTGCACACCAACCGCCTGACAGGCGTCCTCGATGACCGCCAGTTCGTTGACTCGCGCAACCTCCATGATTCGATCCATGTCGGCTGGCAGGTTCAGCATGTGCACTGGGATGACCGCTTTGGATCGAGCCGTGATCTTGGCCTCGAGGTCGACGGGATCCATCGTCAAGGTCTCATCGATCTCGACCAGGATTGGGACCGCGCCGAGCATGACCGGGGCTGCGGCTGTTGCAATCCAGGTATAGGCAGGGACGAGTACCTCGTCCCCGGGCCCAACACCAAGAGCTGCGAGCGCGCAAACAAGCGCGCTCGTCCCACTATTGACGGCCAGCGCGTGAGCCGCGCCGGAATGGTCCGCAAGCTCGCTTTCGAAGCGGTCGGTCTTGCTCGACCCGCTCACGCCATATCTACCTAGCTGACCGGCGCCGATAGTCCATGCCGCCGCAGCCATTTCTCGAGGCCCTGTAGCCACCATTCGATGAGTCCCGCTCTCGCTCGAAGTACTACCGTCTACAGTAATAAATCTGAGCGGGAATGCAATGACGGGAAGAAACATAAGAGCGGGGTCCTCAGCCGAGGATCCGGTGATCATCGTGGGCAGCGGACCATGCGGTGCTATGGCGGCGCTCGAACTCGTCCGGAGATCCGTGCATGTAACTCTGCTGGAGTCGGGACCAGGCGCTCCGCGTGGAGGCCTCGTGCGCGTTGGCGGCCATCCACTCTTCCGCTACGTCGACGACAGCCCCCTTCGCTGGGACACTGGCTTCACGGCCACGAACGACCCAGAAACTGCGTGGTACCGAACTCTCGCAGGCGGCGGTCTCTCCAACTACTGGACAGGCGCTGTCCCGCGATTCTCGCCGGCGGACTTCGGCTCGGCGACCACCGACGAAGCCCACCGTTGGCCCTTGAGCTATGAAGACCTCGCCGTGTATTACGAGCGCGCCGAGAACGCCATTGGCGTGACAGCGAGCCCCGAGGCGGTTCCGAACCTGCCGGCAAACACCGTGAGCAAACCCATCGACCTCGCCGAGCAATGGCGACCCATCGCCCAATCCGCGGCGACCTTTGGTCACGACCTTGTTCCCATGCCTCTCGCAAAGGGAAGCCCGCATATGGCGGTAGGGCGCGGCACCGAGTTCAACAGCTGGCACAACATTGTGAACGGCCTCGAAAAGAACCCGCACTTCTCGCTGGTGACCAACGCGCACGTCCAGCGACTCGACTGGGACGCTCCGAGCGGCCGTGTCGCATCGGCGAGCTATGTCGACCGCTCCACGGGTGTTGAGCGGACGATCCGAGGAGCAGCGTTCGTGATCGCTGCGGGAGCGATCAACTCGACCAAGCTTCTCTTGGCGTCACGGTCGAGCGACTTTCCCGACGGCCTCGGCAACACTCACGATGTCCTCGGGCGGTACCTTCATGACCATCCCAAGGATTGGTGGCCACTCGAAACACGCGCTCCGCTCCCCCTTCCTGCGCACCCGATCTACATGACTCGATCAGTTCACCAGAACGAGTTCGCTGCGAGCTGGACGGTCGGGCTCGCATCGTCTCGTGACCGGCCCAAGACCTACGTGGGCCGCTCTGGCACGCGGTTCGGCGTGCAGGTCTTCGGCACGATGGAGCCAACGCCGGAACATCGTGTCAGCCTCCAGGACCGAGCAACCGATGAGAACGGCGATCCCGTCCTCAACATCCACTTCGGTTACGACCAATCCACGATCGATAACATGCTCGCCACCCGAGAGCGACTGACCGCGGTCTTTGCGGCAGCGGGAATTCCCGCACGGGTAGCCACAAGTGACATCTCACTGACACCTGGCGAGTCGGTGCACTACGGCGGATCTATCCGGATGCATGACAGCCCCGAATTCGGCATGGTCGACAAGGACTGCCGGCTCCACGCTGTACCGAACGTCCAGGTTGTCGACACCAGCGTCTTTACGACGGGTCCGGAGAAGAACCCCACGTTAACGGCCATGGCTATCGCCGCTCGCGCCATGGACGCGCTGCACCGGTCGTAATACCGGACATCTAATCGCAACCTGACCTTTCGCAGCCTTTTCCGTCCCGATCGTCTCACTAAGGACTGTTGGTGCGCCAGAACCGTAGGCGCCGAAAGGGCGACGCGTGTTGACGAAAGCCGTTCGATGGGTAGTCGAGCACCCTCGACTCATGTGGACCTCGATCATCGCTGTCTTGACCGTCGGCGCCTCCGTCTACACGGTGTTCCTTCCAAAGGACGGTCTGCCGGCCATCGACTTCCCGGTTGCGATCGCGAACGGGGTCTACCTCGTCGATGACCCTGAGCGAGTAGACCGAGATGTTGCCCAGCCTCTCGCTGCGCACCTTGCAACCGACCCACAAGTTCGAGAGGTGCAGAGTTATTCGCGATCGAGTTCGTTCACGGTCATCGCCAGGCTCGACCCTGACGCTGAGCCGGGCTCGGCCAAGGCGGTTATCGATCGGGCGATCCGGGCATCTCAGCTACCCGAGCAGGCACAAGTCCTCGCCGAGAGTCGAAGCGCCGCGAAGCTACTCAACGAGTTCGACCTCATCGTCGCGATCACCGGACCCGAAGGGGTCACCGCCGACGAGCTCGAGGCTGTTGCCGGTCATCTTTCCGGAGAGTTGTACCACCAAGATATCCAACGCACTGCGGTCGTAGACCTGATTCGCCGCGGCGAGAATCCGCTCACCGGGCAGCAACTCGAACTCGAGACAGCGTTCAAAGCACGGCGAACCAAAGACGGGTTTCGTCCAACCGTCGCCATCGGGGTCGTTGCCTCATCGAGCGTCGACGCGCTCGGCATTCGCAATGCTGTCGACGATGCACTCGAGAAGGCCCCACCGCTTCCCGACGGGTTCACGGCCGACGTCGGCCTCGACTTCGCCACCACCGTGCAACAGCAGGTCGGGTCACTACAACAGAACGTACTCACCGGCCTACTGGCGGTGATGACGGTGATGTTCGTCATGATCTCCTGGCGCGCGGCTGCACTGACGGCAGCGTTCATCTTGACGGTATTGGCCGGCTGCGCTGTCGTGTTTTGGTTCGCTGGGATTGGGCTGAACACCCTGTCGCTCTTCGGACTAATCCTTGCCTTGGGCCTCTTCGTCGACGATGCCATCGTGATCACCGAATCGATCGATGCCGAACGCACCGACGTCCTTGACCACACTTCTGGCGGCGAGAGCGAACGCGTTGTTCGAGCGGTTACCAAGGTCGGTGCTGCCACAATCTCGGGAACGTTGACCACCGTCCTCGTCTTCGTGCCAATGCTGACGATCGACGGAGTACTCGGCGACTTCATTCGTATCCTGCCGATCACCGTCTCGATCGCCTTGGTTGTTTCGCTCGTGTTCTCCCTCGCCTTTATCCCAGCGGTTGGCGCAGCTTGGCTCCGCACGGCAGGCAGAGGGCCATCACGATTTGGGCGCATCGAAAACACGGTTCGCTCCGCGTTGAGCACGTTCGTGTCGTCGACTGGCCTCAGTGCCCGGCGACGAGGCACAGCCATGACGGTGTTGAGCCTGTTGATGTCGGCCGTCGGGTTCTTCGTGTTTGCCCCATCACTCGGCTTCGACATTTTCCCTCCGGCAAACGACGCCAACCAACTCGATATTGAGATCTCCTTTTCGTCGGGCACAACCCTCGACGACGCAAAGGCGATCACGAGCGAAGCGAACGAGGCCACCAGTGCCGAGCTCGGGGATCTCATGATCGATGGATTCACATTCCTTGGAGATACTCGGCGAGCGACAACCCGCGTGACCCTTTCCCCAATGGGTGGCCGCCCAACGGTGCACCAACTCGTCGCAAGGCTGAACGAGTCGATGGGCGGCCAATTTGAGACGCACCGGATCCGCTTCACGCCTGAGGGTGCAGGACCTCCCGATGTCCTTTTCCCGTTTCTCGTGCAGGTGTACTCAGAGGACCCTGATGCCGCAGTTGCGCTCGCTGCCGAGGTCGAGCTGGCGCTGCAAGAAGCCGAGCTCACCCTTCCAAGCGGCGAACGGGCAACGGTTGTCGAGACAAACACTGGCTTGCAGTTCGTGGTCGCTCGATGGGACGGCGAGCGACTCGTCGAGGTGCGGGCTCGCTTCGATAACGACCAGACCTCGGCGACCACCCAGGCCGCCCAAGCGTTTCTCGAAGAACGCTTTGGGGCGGTCCCGCAGCTCAGCGGCACCTCCAGCGGTACGACGAGATTGGGCTACGACTTCGGACTTGAAACCGAGAACCAGTCATCGTTCGCTTCCCTCCCGACCGCCTTTGGCATCGCGACGATCCTCATCTTGGTGCTCCTCGTCATCCAGTTCCGATCGGCGACCCAGTGGCTGCTCGTCTTCCTCGCCGTTCCGTTCTCGGCGTTCGGCGCGTTTGGATTGCTGCTGCTGACCGGGAACGAGCTGAGCTTCTTCGTCATGCTCGGAGCGCTCGGACTCATCGGGATCGCGGTGAACAACACCATCTTGCTGACGGATTCGGCCAATCAGCATCGCAGTGCTGGAGCCGACCCCCGAAACGCTATGCAACAAGCGATCGAGGAGCGGTTCCGCCCACTGATCGTCACGACCGCAACCACCACAGCGAGCCTGCTGCCGCTCGCTCTTGTCGACCCGTTCTGGCAGCCGCTGGCAATCACGATCATCGGCGGCCTGTTATCGAGCACGTTTCTCGTGCTCGTCGCGTTCCCCTTCTACTACCGGGCGCTCGAGGCAGCGCGAGGCGCCGTTGCACGGCGCCGCCATTCACTGACTCAAATACGGACGTAATACGATGGCGCCATGATCCTCGATCCGCCGAGCCCTGAAGCCATTGCTGCCCTCGCTCCTACCGGCACGCTTCGGGCCGCCATCAACCTGAGTAACTTTCTGCTCGTCACCGGCACCGACGACGACGGATCTCCCGTCGGTCCGTCGCCAGATATGGCACGTGCTCTCGCCGATGCGCTGGGAACCCCGATCGCTCTCACGACCTATCCGTCACCCGGTTCGGTTGCCGACGCTGCAGCGGAGGATGCCTGGGACATCGGAAATATTGGCGCCGAACCAGCCCGCGCCGTTCACATCAACTTCACTGCGGCGTATGCCGAGATCGAAGCCACGCTCATGGTTCCCGCTGAATCGACGGCCACATCGTTGGCCGATCTCGACAAGCCTCGAACGCGGATCGCTGTCAAAGACCGAGCCGCATATTGCTTGTGGCTCGAACGCAACCTCAAACACGCCGAGCTCGTGAAGGTTGCAACCCTGGACGATTCGTTCGCTGCGTTCGTCGAGCAGGGTCTCGACGCCAACGCCGGTCTACGGCCCCGCCTGACCCAGGACCACCACGATGCCCCCACGGCGAGAATTTTGGATGGTTCTTTTGCCACGGTCCAACAGGCAATGGGCACTCCGAAGGCCAGAGACGGCGCTGGAGCGGAGTACCTCGCCGCGTTCGTTGAACACGCAAAGGCCAGCGGGTTCGTGACTCGGTCGATCGAGCGTCACGGCGTCGCCGGAAAGCTGATTCCGGCTCGCCTGGCCTAAGGCGACATCAGCTCTGGTTCGAAAACGAGAAGAGCCGCACCGGAAACCCGGTGCGGCATCTTCGTCTTTCCCCCGACAGGAAAGAACCATTCGCTTTGCGTGCTACGGCACGTTCTCGCCTAGTGCTCGAACGGTCGAGACGATAAAGCCCTCGAGCAACTAGAACTGGTTCATTGTGTTCTTGCCGCCACCGGCCTTGAGCGCCTGGTCACCGGAGAAGTACTCCTTGTGATCATCACCCATGTTTGAGCCAGCCATGTCTTGGTGCTTGACCGTAGCAATGCCCTGGCGGATCTCTTGACGCTGTACGCCCTTGACGTAGGCGAGCATGCCCTCCTTGCCGAAGTAGCCCTTAGCCAGGTTGTCTGTCGACAACGCAGCGGTGTGGTAGGTCGGCAGCGTGATCAGGTGATGGAACATTCCAGCGTCACGGGCTGCATCTGACTGGAACGACTGAATCTTGGCGTCAGCTTCGATCGCAAGTGGAGTGTCGTCGTACGCTGCGGCCATCAGCTCGGCACGGTCGTATTGCGCCATGTCCTTGCCTTCGGCGGTCCATGCGTCGAACACCTGCTCACGGAAGTTGAGCGTCCAGTTGAATGACGGAGAGTTGTTGTACACCAGCTTGGCGTCCGGGACGACCTCACGGATCCGATTCACCATGCCCGCAATCTCGGCTACATCTGGTGTCGCGGTCTCGATCCACAGGAGGTCCGCACCGTTCTGCAAGCTCGTGATGCAGTCGAGCACCACGCGGTCGGTTCCGGTGTCGGCCTTGAAAGCGTACAAACCGTTTGGCATACGTACCGGGCGGGCAAGCTTGCCATCGGTCTTGATGAGAACTTCGCCGTCGGCGACCTCGTCGATAGTGACCTCTTCGGTCTCGAGGTAGGCAATGTACTGGCTGGCGAGGTCTCCGGGCTCTTGAGAAACCGGGATCTTCTGAGTAAGGCCAGCACCAAGGGAGTCGGTGCGAGCAACGATGATGCCATCTTCGACACCGAGCTCGAGGAATGCGTAGCGGACCGCGTTGATCTTCGCGAGGAAGTCCTCGTGCGGAACGGTGACCTTGCCGTCTTGGTGTCCGCACTGCTTTGCGTCAGATACCTGGTTCTCGATCTGAATGGCGCAGGCGCCAGCCATGATCATTTCCTTTGCAAGCAAGTATGTGGCTTCTTCGTTGCCGAAGCCTGCGTCGATGTCGGCAATGATCGGCACGACGTGGGTTTCGAAGTTGTCGATCTTTGCGATCGCTGCAGCCTCAGCATCGGTGTCGCCTGCCTCACGGGCGGCATCGAGGTCACGGTAGATGTGGTTCAATTCGCGGGCGTCGGCCTGCTTGAGGAAGGTATAGAGCTCTTCGACGAGCATCGGAACCGTGGTCTTCTCGTGCATCGACTGGTCGGGAAGCGGACCGAACTCGCTTCGGAGTGCTGCGACCATCCAACCCGAGAGATAGAGATACGTCCTGTCTGTCGAACCCTGATGCTTCTTCACCGAAATCATCTTCTGCTGACCAATGAATCCGTGCCAGCAACCGAGACTCTGGGTGTATTGGGTGCTGTCCTGGTCATACTCGGCCATGTCCTTGCGCATAATTGCGGCGCAATACTTGGCAATGTCGAGACCGGTGTTGAAGCGGTTCTGCAGGCGCATCCGAGCTGCTGATTCTGCGTTGATTGCTGCCCACTGGCTGCCTTCGTTTGCGATGACTGCGTCGAGGGTTTTGATGTCGTCCTGGTAGCTCATGGTTGTGTCCTTGTAGATGTCGGGGAGTTGTTTTGGTCAGGTTTTGGCGAACGCCGGACGGGCTGATCGCCTCAAGCTCTGGTGAGCAAGATCGGTAAAGCAGGCGGTCGCTCCTGCATGTCGTTCTCGTCGGCGATGCACTCGCCATTCGGGACGTGACCGGACTCGGCTACATTTCGCGAGTCCGTGTGTTCGCCGTGCGTCGAGCGCCCGGATAACTCGGGAGCGAACTCAGTCTTCGGTGTCAAAGCCGAGAGCCATGTGCATTGGCATCTCGCGCATTTCCTCGAAGGTGAGGTGATCTGGGGATTCGGCGTAGGGCGACTCGCTGACGCCAAAGCCGAAACCAGCCTGGGGTACCGAAGCGCTCATCAGGTTGTGGGTTCCGTTTGGAGGAGTCATGTCGTGTCCTACTTTCGTTGAAGAGCGCCGCTTCGCTCCCTCGTTTCCGTGTTGAGACCACTATCGGGGATGCACCAGCCTCTTGCCAGAGAAATACCAACCTAAAAAGATCTCTTTTTGCGTTTTCAGCGCGAAACGCGCAAAAGCTCGAAATATCGGGATGCAAGAAAGGCCAAATTTATCGAAACGCAGAGATTTGTGATTCGAAGATGCATACCAGCATGCGTCACTCCCCCCACATGAACGTCCTAGTCTCGACGTCGACGCAAACAAAGGGGATAGTTATGACTGACGATGTAGCACTACATCCGGGGTACTGGGCGCAGGTCTCCCCCGATGAACCAGCCGTGATCATGGCGAGCACCGGCGAACAAATGACCTATGCCGAGCTCGATGCGATGGCCAATCAGCTGTCGCACTGGTTCCGGTCCATTGGATTGAACGCCGGGGACCACGTCGCGTTCTGTATGGAGAACCGGCTCGAGTACTTGCCGATTATGTGGGGATGCCACTACGCCGGCCTCGTCTACACCGCAATGAGCTCACGTCTCCAGCACGAAGAAGCCAGCTACATCGTCAACAACTGCGGAGCAAAGGCCGTGATCATGTCGCCCTATGTGACCGAGATGGCGACCGGCATCGTCGCAACAACCCCAGAGGTCCTCCATCGACTCGTCATCGGCGGTGACCTCGCAGACCACGAACCATTCGACGCTGCCATCGCAGCAATGGACACCACCCCACTACCGAATCGCCTCGAGA
>CALBVK010000390.1 GCA_937969345.1 uncultured Acidimicrobiales bacterium | reverse complement strand
AGATCTCGATCACCTCGCCGTCCTCGCTGAAGCGGTCCTGTAACAACTCGCTTCGCTCCCACACCTCGACACTTCCGGTCGAGAACCGCGGAAGCCCCCCTGTTCGCTCCGCGAGCTCCGCTCTCCCAACGCTTGGGGTTGTTCTAGGCTGTAGCCATGGCAGACATTGGCGATCCTCTTTCGACCGACTCCACGGACTCGACACCGTCGAGGTCTGTTCCTAACTGGCTGAAGGGATCACTGGGGGTCGTCGCTGCGATCATGGCCGCGATGTGGCTGATCGAAGTGGTCGACACTGTGATCCTCGACGACCGACTGCAAGCCAATGGCATTCATCCACGCGATATCGGCGGGCTCGACGGAATTCTGTGGTCACCGTTTCTCCACAGCGGCTTTCCGCACCTGATCGGCAACTCCATCCCGTTTGTGGTCCTGAGCGGACTCGCACTCACCGGCGGCCTGAGCCGATACCTCAAGGCGAGTGCAATCATCATCGTGCTCGGCGGGCTGTTGGTCTGGGGACTCGCGTTTGGCAGCAACGAAAATCACATCGGGGCCAGCGGCTGGATCTTCGGTCTGCTCGGCTTTCTGGTCGCAGCCGCAGTACTCGAGAAGAAGGCCGTCACGATCGCGGTGGGGCTTGTCGCCCTGCTGTTCTATGGCAGCACGCTGCTCGTCGGCTTTATCCCGCGCGGCGGTGTCTCATGGGAGGGCCACCTCTTTGGATTCATCGCAGGAATCGCTGCGGCCCGGGCCATCATTACAAAGCGCAGCCTGCCGTCACTGCAACCGCCCGAGGCCTAAGTACCGTGGAGAGGGTGCTCGAGACCAAAGAGACCATCCTCATCCGGATCAGTGGCCCCGACCAGACCGGCATCACCACAGCGGCAATGGCGATCCTCGCTCGGGCTGATGCTTCGGTCCAAGATGTCGAACAAATCGTCGTCCGCGGCAAGATCACGCTCGAGATTGTTGTCGAGGTGCCCTCAGGAAAAGATGTCCTGAAGGACATTCTGCTCCTCGGCTGGGAGCGCAAGCTCGATGTCGACTTCGAACTTGTCGATGCCGCTCCAAGCCAATCCTTGCCGACCTTGGTCGTCTCGATCATCGGCGCCGATCTCGGCCCAGCCGACCTCGAAAAAGTCACCGCCGCCATCAGCAAGGCCAATGGCAATATCGAACGAATTCAGCGCCTGGCGAAATCGCCGGTGTGGTGCTACGAATTCGAAGTCCATGGGGGCAACCTCGAGGAGATGCGCGGCCTGTTGCTCGACACGGCGGCCGACACCCCCCGATTCGACGTTGCCGTTCAACGCACGGGTCTTGGTCGTCGTGCCCAGCGGTTGGTCGTGATGGACGTCGACAGCACGCTCATCCAGAACGAGATGATCGACCTGCTCGCCGACCAGGCCGGTGTGGGTGACGAATGTGCTGCAATTACAACCGCGGCTATGGCCGGACAGATCGACTTCGAGGAGTCGCTGCGTCAACGGGTTGCCCTGCTCGCCGGTCAACCCGAGGAGATCATCGACCTGGCCTACGCCGAGCTCAAGCTCACCGCTGGCGCCAAGACCTTCGTCCGGACGCTCAAGCGTCTCGGATACAAAGTTGCAATCGTCAGCGGCGGCTTCACTTCGTTCACCGACCGTCTCCAAGAGCAACTCGACATCGATTACGCCTATGCCAACACCCTCGAACGACGGCGAGGGGTCCTGACCGGGGAGCTCTCGGGGCCGATCGTTGACCGCAAGGCGAAGGCGGACTTGCTGACCACCTTGGCCGAGGCAGAGGGGATCGCGCTCGAACAAGTGGTCGCTGTCGGTGACGGCGCGAACGACCTCGACATGCTCGCCGCTGCTGGGCTTGGCGTTGCGTTCTGCGCGAAACCAATCGTGCGCGAAGCCGCCGATGCAACACTCAGCACGCCGCACCTCGATGCGGTGCTATTCATGCTCGGCGTTCGCCGCGAAGAGGTCGTCGCCGACGAACTAAGCGGCTCGAAGTAGCACCCGCACACCACCATCCGATATTCGACCGGACGTTTACGTTGACTTTTTGTACAAGTCGATCAGTAGTCGTTCGATATGGATCTAGACCCGAATAGGTTAATCACATGGCACGCGTATTGATCACAGAAAAGCTCGCTGAGCGAGGACTCGACCTCCTACGAGACGCCGGACACGACGTCGACGTCAAGCTCGGCTTGACGCCTTCAGAAATCGAAACGGCGATCGCCGATGCACACGCGTTGATTATTCGCTCCGCAACGCAGGTCACCGCCGACATCCTTGCCGCTGCGCCACAGTTGCAAGTGGTTGGACGAGCGGGCGTCGGCCTCGACAACGTCGACACCGACGCAGCGACGGCAAACGGTGTCATCGTCGCCAACGCTCCTACATCCAACTCGGTCTCCGCTGCAGAGCACACCATGGCGATGCTGCTCGCCGTCGCCCGTAACGTTCCTCAAGCACACGCAGCTCTGGTCGCCGGCCGCTGGGAGCGTTCTGCTTGGGGCGGAACCGAACTACTCGACAAGACACTCGGCATCATCGGCCTCGGAAACATTGGCGGTCTGGTCGCTGCCCGTGCCAAAGCGTTCGGCATGCGGCTCATTGGTCACGACCCCTTCGTCAGCGACGAACGGGCGAGTGAGCTCGGAGTGGAACTCGTCGGACTCGACGAGCTCATTGCAGAGAGCGACTTTCTCACGCTTCACATCGCCCGCACACCGGAGACCACGAACCTGATCAACACCGCCAGCCTCGCAAAGGCGAAGCCGACATTGCGGATTATTAACGTTGCACGTGGTGGCATTGTGAATGAAGCGGACCTCGCTGCGGCGATCCAGGCTGGCACGATCGCCGGCGCCGCCATCGACGTGTTCGACAGCGAACCAAAGACCGACTCGCCATTGTTTGGGCTTCCCGAGGTTGTTGTGACCCCGCATCTCGGTGCGAGCACGGCCGAGGCACAAGATCGGGCTGGCGTCACTATCGCCGAGCAGGTTCGCTTGGCGCTCGACGGCGACTTCGTTCCGTTCGCCGTAAACGTGGCGGCTCGTGGCGTGCCGGAGTTCGTCCGTCCGTTCCTGCCGCTGGCCGAACAGCTCGGCGCTCAATTCGCCCGGCTCGTCGGCGGCAAGCCAACCGCGATCGATGTCGTCTTTGCCGGTGAGATCGGCGGGATGGATTGCCGGATGGCCGAGCTCGCCGTCGTCAAGGGTCTGATCAGTGAACTCACCGACATGAGCGTGAGCTACGTCAATGCCGAGAGCCTCGCCGAAGAGCTCGGAGTAAAGATCGAAGTACGAAACACCACCAAGACGCCATCGGGACTCGTGAATGGCATCAAGGTCTCCGGCGACGGGCACTCCATAGCGGGAACAATCGATGTCGTGTCGGGCGAACGTCGCGTCATCTCCATCGATGACATCACGATCGATCTCCCATCGAGCCAGCATCTGCTCCTCGTGCTCAACGACGACACGCCAGGAATGATTGGCCAGGTCGGAACGATCTTTGGCACCGCCGGAATCAACATCGACGATATGCACCTCGGAAAGTCGCCTACCTCGCCTCACGCCCTCATGGCGATCGCAACGGCAGTTCCGTTACCCGAGGTGGTGCTGGCAAAGATCGGCGAGCTTCAGTCCGTAATCAGCGCCAAAGAAATCGGCGTTACGTCGTAAGGCTTAGATCCGCTCGAGATCAGCGCCATCGAACAGCGCTGCCATTGCGTAGGTGTCGATGTCTTTGCGTAGTGCATCGGGGTCCGGTGCGCGGATCTGACCATCCTCGGATGCCGATGCACACAGCGACGCGCTTGCCGTGAGCATCTCGGTCATGAGCCGGGCATCGCTCGATGTATTAACAAAGAGTTGATCGTTCGACAACACGACGGCCAAGGCCCGTTCGATTGCGCCAGCATCGCGTAGCGGCTGATACCAGCTGCGGGGTTCGTCCACGTCGGAGTCACCATCGACCCACCGACGGCGAGCGATCGACTTAATTGTTTGCACCCCAACAGAACGTTCGGCGCAGAGTGCGAGCAACTCCTCGACGTCATGTCGATAGGCCGGGTTGTCGAGCATCAGCGTGTTGTACGGAAGCAGCACCGAGTCGTAGTCGAACGCAGCGAGGCTCCGCAAGTGCATGCCAGCGATCCGAACCCCATGTCCGGTGACCCCAATGTGCGCAACGAGTCCCTCGTCGCGAGCGGCGATCATGGCCTCGAGCACGCCTCCCGGCGCATGTGCTTGCTCCCACTCGTCGTCCTCGACGAGGTTGTGCAGCTGGATGAGGTCGAGGCGATCCGTCTGCAAGCGCTCGAGCGAGCGTTCGAGCTCAGCTCGCGCTGCGGTGCCGTTGCGCTCCCCCGTCTTGCTCGCAAGGAACACCCGATCGCGGTTCGCGACCCCGTCTACCGAAGCAGACAGCCACGGACCCATCATTGCCTCGCTATCTCCGTAGGACGCAGCGGTATCGAGATGGTTGACCCCCGCAGCGAGTACCGACGTGAGAAGTTCTTCAGCCCAGGCCTGGCCCCACTCGAGCCGAAACAGCGCCGCTCCTCCGAATATCACTCGGCTGCTGTCGTGTCCGGTACGGCCAAAGGGAGACGTTGAGATCATGGGATCAACGTAGCAAATCTCGCTATGGGATCTCGGCGGCGGTCAGTTGCGGTGTCGATGTACCGGTGGAGACCTCGCCGAATGCCTCGGCGGCGAGCGGTGGACCTGGCGGTGTCCCGTCACCGAACGGGCGACCTCCGAGTGCCTCTCGTCCGTGTGCGCTGAGAAGCGGTCGCAGATCCGGGCCAACCGGGGTCACCCGGGTGGGGTTGATCCCGGTATGAACGGCGTAGTAGTGCTCTTTGACCTGATCGAACTCGACCGTGTCACCAAAGCCCGGGGTCTGAAAGAGGTCGCGCAAGTACCCCCAGATCGCTGGCATCTCGGAGATCTTGTTTCGGTTGCACTTGAAGTGGCCGTGGTACACCGCATCGAACCGGATCAGCGTCGTGAACAGGCGGACGTCGGCTTCGGTGATCGTGTCCCCAACCAGGTACCGACGTGTCGAAAGGTGCGCTTCGAGCTCGTCAAGCTTCGCGAACAGCGCGAGATAGGCCTCTTCGTAGGCCGACTGGCTGCTCGCAAAGCCAGTTCGGTACACGCCGTTGTTCACGTCGGTGTAGATGCCCGCAGAGATCGACTCGATCTCATCGCGCCGGGCATCCGGATACAACTCGGGTGCGCCGGTGCGGTGATAGCTCGTCCACTCGGTCGAGAAGTCGACGGTGATCTGCGGAAAGTCGTTGGTGACGAGGTGACCGCTTGGCACATCGACGATGGCCGGCACCGTGATGCCTTTTGGATAGTCCGCGTATCGGGCAAGATACGCGTCACGGAGCCGCTCGATACCGAGCACGGGGTCGCGATGGCCTGGGTCGAGATCGAATTGCCAGCTGCGCCAGTCGTGCGTTGGCCCCGCAAAGCCCAACGAGATCGCCGATTCGAGCCCGAGCAGCCGTCGGACGATCGTCGTGCGGTTCGCCCACGGACACGCAGCCGCTGCGACGAGTCGGTATCGGCCCGATTCGACAGGCCACTGCGCCTCGGGATCATCGACGATTCTGTCGGTGATGTACGACGCGTCGCGAGAGAAGGAGCCAGAGGATTCGACCATCTTCGAATCCTAGGGTCCGTAGACGTCAGACCGGGTCGCCCAGGTTGGCGACGTGCGGGCTCATGAATGCAATGGGCACCGAGATGTCGAGGTCTCGTGTGTTGAGGGTCGCAATCTTTCGGCCGGGTTGTACGGCATCTTTGGGTTCGGATAGCGAACCACCGAGTTCCGTGGAAGCGATCTCCAGATTGGCACTGACGAGTGCGAGTCCCCAGAACTCTGCGTGAGGAGGTCCGTCAGCGGCCACCGACGGTCCGACCAGTTCGACAATAACCCGGCCCGCCCAAAAGAAGCTCTGGCGGCGTTCGGTTCCGCCGGCCATAAATACACGGCTCCTCCGTTCGTCCATGCCCGCGTCCACGAAGGCCGGAACCGTTCGTCCAAAGTCGTTGGTTTGCACCACGACATGGTCGATAGCGAACACCATATTGCGATGTTGCTGCGGAGCTGCTCGATTGTGCTCGGGCACGATCATTGTTGGAAGACCGTCGATCTCGGCCGCCATGCCGTCGAGCGACCAAGCCAGGATTCCCCGGCCGCCGGATGTCCCGACGAGCTCGACGGTGGTCTTTCCGAGCACGACGTACTTGTCGTCGACGGTGAATCCGGCGCTTCGCCACGCCTGGGGTTCGTCTCCGATAATGAGCCGTTGCAGCGTGTTTGCCATCGACGAATACTAGGTCGTGACGTGCAGGTGTTCGGTGAGGCTCAAGCGCTGCTAGAAACGACGTGTGTTCGCAAACCTTCGCCGCATCTCCGTCATCGAAGCAATTTCGTACCTGGCCCTGCTCATCGCAACGGTTCTCAAGAACACCGGCGGAGATGAAATCGGCGTCACCATTCTCGGACCGATCCACGGCGTGCTGTACCTCGTCTTCGTTGCGATGATCGTCTGGCAGCGCAACAACCTTGGTTGGGATGTGATCAAGACGGTGCTGGCGCTGTTTATCGGCGCCTTGCCCTTTGGTGGCTTCTGGCTTGAACGCCGGTGGTTGTCCGTCGAGGAGATTGGCGGGTAGTTGGCGTTGTTCGACCGACTTCGTCGCGCGCTCGCAACGCCCGCGGCTTCTGCTCGCACTAGCGGCCGTCCAACATCATCGAATGGCGCATCGTCGACCCACGCTCGTTGGCTCGACGTTCCCGAAGGAGCGCAGGCGGTCTCGGTCGATCTGAACATCGCGTTGCCACCAAGCACTACAGATCTGTACTTCTGGGCGCTGCAGGCGTCGTTTGCGACCGGGACGACCCTCCATGGAGCGGGCCACGTCGGCCTGCAGTGGATTTCGGGCCACCCTGGCTCGACCGCTGTCAACTGGGGCGGGTATCACCAGGGCGGAGGAGAGCTTCCGGGTACCGAGTCGACATTGCCGAGCGCCCGAGGTAACGCGAATACCCGAGACTTCGGGTGGACGGCGGGCGAGGCCTACCGTCTCACGATCGAACGGTCCGGCGCTGACCGTTGGCTCGGTTCGGTCACCGAGCTGACGTCAGGAACGGTCACGCCAATCCGCGAACTCTTCTGCGCTGGACAAGAACTCCGCCACATCGTCATGTGGAGCGAGGTTTTCGCTGCGTGCGACGCTCCACCAGTCGAAGTTCATTGGGCGAACCTGAGCGTTCATTCCCAAGCGGACCCCGAACCGGCAGCACCGTCGGCCGTAGGCATTTCCTATCAACGTGTCGAGGACGGCGGATGCAGCAACACCTACACATCCATCGACCCGGCCCGGCCCTCGGTAGTCCGGCAGCGAACGAACACTGAGCGGCGCAACGCTCACGGGGACACACTCCCCCTCGTCCAGATTCGATAGTCCAACGGTCGAACAGCCGAACACCACATCATGTTCGAAAGGTCGATGACGTAGCGGCTACTCTCCTCGAATGAACGAAGAGATAGCAACGGCCCGCGAACGCCTTGAGGACGAGTTTCGCTCGGTAAAGGAATCGCTCGGCGATATGTATGTCGCCCTCGAAGCGCTGCGAGCCGCTGGCCCCGAAGACGACCTGGTCGAGTTGCTCGGAAAGGTCGAAGATGCAGCCAAGAAAGCGCGAACTGGCGGTGTCATTGGCTCGGGAGCCAAAGCGCACGCAAAGGCGTTGAAGGCCTACCGCGAACTTACCGAAGCGCAGAACCCCTAGGCACCCGACGACGAGGCGTCATCATGGGGCAGTGACCCTCTGGCAGCCCGCAAATACGCAAACGGTGTTTCACCTCGAAAGTTCGAGACCCGAGACGTGTACACGTCCGCGTATCGCTCGACCTGGCGGGCGAAGAGACTCTTGTCGTTACCCGCACGCATCAACGGCCCCCACGTGACGTTCCCAAGTTCGCCAGCAGCACGTGCGAGCGGAGCGATCTTCTCATCGAGCCGAACAGCCTTCGCCGTTACGGAACTCAGTTCAGAGTTGAGTTCTTTGCTCCCGCCGTTTGTGAGCTTCGCCAGGCGAAGCCGTGCCTGCTCTCGGTCGATGATCACCTTCTCGGCCATCATTGCCTCAAGTTGTACCTGGCGGTCAGCAAACTCGATCGCGTCGCGGATCTCGTTCTCGAGCTCGCGAGCGATCAGTGCTGTTCGCCAGCGCAACACATCCTTGCTGACATGTACGTCGCCAAACAGGTGGTCACCGACATAGAGCGGTTGGCCGCCGTCGAGGTTCAGGCTCTCCTCCACGATTCGAGCGTTGCCGCCGAAGTACACATGGCCTGGCTCGAGCAATCCATAGTGCGGCAAGAGAAGTGACTCGTCCTCGTCGACCACCCGGTAGATCGGGTTGGTCTCGGTGAAGAACGTCGGCTTGTTCGCGGACACGATCACAACGTCGAACAAGCTGCGCCACGTATCGCCTTCCGGCACGAACCGATCGAAGCAATACGGCATCATTTCTTTGGTATAGGCCCAGTCCGAGTTGGTGATCAGGACCAGCTTCTTACCGGCCAGACGTTGCTCGTTGAGTGTGGCGGCAATCCCCGGGTCAAGGTCGACGAATCGCTCCTTGTCCGCAAGGATCGCAGCCTTAAGCGCTCCCCCTTGGTGCGCGACCGTGAGCGCCTCGTCCACCACCCGATAGCTGTCCGCGTAACTCCCGACTCCGGGCAATGGCTTCTTGTCGATCAGTTCGACGAGCTGACAGAAAAGGCTGGCTCGGCTCAGTTCGAAGAGCGTGTTCATAAAGGCGAAGCGCGGCGACGAGAGCTCGACGATGGTCGACCCATACACGTCGCGCTGTTCTTCGTAGCTCAGCAACGTGTCGCCGTGCTGGGCCCGCACCACACGGCCAAATCTCGTCGCTTTGAGCAGGTTGCCGCGTTCGAGGTCGAACACGAGGCCCACCGTGAACAGCGTGGGGTCGAACTCGAAATGGCCAACCGGCAGACCGCGTGCCTCAAGCGCCGCCTTTGCGTGGGCGAATACGCCGCCCTCCCACTCCGCTTCGTGGTAGTGGATGAGCGTGTAGTCCATGTCGTAGCCGACCACGGGCACCGTTCGAAGGTTGAGTGTTCGATTCGCAAAGACACAGCGGTGCGCTGTTACGTCGTCATCTACTGCGCCACCGTGTGCCGCTTCACCAATTGCCATAGTGCAGGATCGCACAGTTCCTGGCCATCTATGTGGCAACGCCGATCAGGCAGCAGCGGTGTTCGAGCCAGCCCGCTCGGCGAGGGCGAGCGTGACAATCTCGCGCGCCGGCACCGGGCGACTGAAGTAGTAACCCTGGAGGTGATCGACGTCCATACTCGACAGAACCTGTGCTTGAGTCTCCGTCTCCACTCCTTCGCCGGTGATCGTCACACCGAGCAGATGGCCGGTATCGACGATCAGCTGAACCAGCGAGTGATCGGCGTGAGATTCGATCTCTGATACGAAGCTTCGATCGATCTTCAAAATGTCGACCGGGAGCAACCGCAGATGAGCGAGGGACATGAAGCCGGTTCCGAAATCATCGAGTGCGATCTTTACCCCGAGCCTCTGTAGCACCGACAGCTCGCGTGCGGCGTGTGTGATGTCTTCGAGAAGTGCGGTTTCGGTGACCTCGAGCACGAGGTTGGTCGGATCGATGTTGTGCCGCTTGATGGCGGATTCGACGTCGTATAGCAACGTCCCGCTACCGAGGTGACGCCCGGAGATGTTTACGGCCACCGACACCGAACGCAGTGTTGGATCCGAGGACCATCGGGCGAGTTGCCCCATGGCCGCGCCGAGAACCCACCGGTCGATGTCGAGTATGAGATCTGTTCGCTCAGCGGCGGGGATAAAGGCGTCCGGACTGACGAGTCCAACACCGGGCCGCTCCCAACGAACGAGGGCCTCGACGCCCACGATCGACCGATCGTCTGCGCTGACGCTCGGTTGGAAGAACAAGCGAAGCTCATCGTGATCGATGGCTTCGCGAATCGACTGTTCCAGAAGGTCGCGTTCCCGCAACGCGCTTCGAAGGTTCTCATCGCAGACCTCGACTCGACCCTTGCCGTGGCTCTTGGCTCGATAGACAGCGCTGTCTGCGTCGCGGAGAAGCTCGTCGGCAGAAAGTTCGCTCATGCCATCGGATATACCCACACCGATGCTCACACTCGGATGGAACGTCACACCTTCGACCGTGATGGGCTTGCTCACCTCGGCCAGGATGCGCTTGCTTAGGGCGAGTGCGGCGTCGAGGTCACCGACGGGCTCCGCGACGACGACAAATTCGTCGCCGCCGAGCCGCCCCGCCAGGTCGCCGGTGCGAATCGCGAGCAGCAAGCGCTCCGCGATGGTCTGCAACACGAGGTCACCGGTGTGGTGGCCGTGGGTGTCGTTGATGCCTTTGAAGTCATCGATGTCGAGAAAGAGCAGCGCGATTGCTTGCCGATGACGGCGGGTGCGAGCCAGCGCCGCATTGAGATGGCGCAAGATCGCCGCACGATTCGACAGCCGGGTGAGATGATCGTGAGCTGCGTCGTGTTCGAGCTGACGCTGGAAGCTGTCTCGGTCCGACAACGACACGGCCAATCGATCGACGGCTGCCTGGAGTGACTTGCCCAATTCTCCCGGAGCTCGCTCGCCGAGCACTTTGTCGTCTAGGCGTTCCTCGGCCAGAGCTACCGCCTGGGACTCGGCGATCCGCAGTGAGGCCGTGGCTTCGTTTAACGCTCTGGCTCCCATGCGCACTTCTGTTGGGCCCGTCTCGTCGAGCTGGGTGTCGAGCTGCCCGAGGCTGAGTCGGCGAGCGGCGTCCGCCATCCGCTGGATGGGCCTTCCAACCGTGAGAACCAGTGCGAATGCCGCACCCGTAATCTGCGCCATAAAGAGAACGGTCAGGCCGATGATCCGACGACGGTCGGTCTGAGCGTCGACGACGAGTTCCGCTGCCGCAACGTCCACTTCTTCGAGGGAAACCTCTACCACCTCAGCGAGGCCCCGATTGAACGCGTCGGCTTGATCGAGGCCGATCTTCAACTCCGAAGCAGCGCGCAAGAGCTGGACGAGGTCGACCTCGTCGGACTGGATCTGTGATGATCGCACCGCTGTTGGATCCACACCGCTGGCGGCAAAACTCCGAACTACTGCGTGGTAGCGCGCCCGCAATTGTCGAACCGATTGCGACGACTGCAGTTCGGACCAGCCAGCACCGACCTCGCTGTCCGTGGAGGCGACCCGCTCGAGGTCGCCGATCCGCTGTTCGAACACGGCGACGCTCTCGGCGAAGTCGACCGAATCCTGCAGTACCAGCGGCAAAATTTCGGCGGAAGCCATTCGCGCCCAGCTCGTCTCAAGACCGGCGGCGACAACCTGTAGCGATGCGGTGGTTTCGGCAACACGAACGGTTTGTACGAGCTCGCCAGCACCTGCTTGGGCCGCATCAGCGCTCAAGAATCGAAGTTCGTCGTCGAGCGCTGACTCAACTTGTTCGATGACCGCCCCATAGCGGTTGCCATAGTCGAACAGCCCCACATCGCCCGCTTCGATGTCTGCCCGTAGTACGGCGAGCGCCTCCTCGAGACCGCTATCGCCGAGCTCGCCCACTAGCGCATCCACGCGCTCGCGGTCGATGGTCGACGTGGCTCCGTAGTTCGGGAACAGCTCAAGGCTGGCGGTCGCCGGCAGGTCGTCGAGCAGGCCTTGCCCACTCCCCGCCCACACCGACGAGAATTCTTCCTGGCTAAGCGCTGGCGTTAGCTGTAAGAGCAGCTGCAAGCGTTCGGCGCGCTCCTGCATCGATATCGCCGACCGATAGCGGGCATCAGCCTCCTCCCAGCGAACGTAACCAAACATGCTGAGCGGGATCAGAAGCGACAGTGAAATCGCCGCGAGCACGATCGTAAAGCTGGGGAGTCTTCTCGCTAGCCGCATACCCGGTGATCGGCATGGCGAACAGGCCGCTGAACGAACCGGGGCTGGCTCCCTCAATATTGCGAGGTTGAAAAGCCGATTTAGGCAGCGAAGAAACGAATTGTGGTGTTCTCGAGGTTCAGCCCAAGGCCGTGGACCTGAGCTTCGACCTCGGCGAGATCGAATGGCCGGCGGCCAGCCCACCTTTTGTCGAGCGTGAAGCGCACTCGCGTTCCCGGCGAGTCTCGAGCGACGATCTTGAAGGGGCCGGTCGGCACGCCGAGCGAGTAGCGCTGCGCGTGGGCTTCCCCATCGAGCATGGTGACGAGGCTCGCTGACGTTGAAATCGCGTTGACCGCGGCGAGGCTGATCGAGCACAGGACGTCGGCATATTGGGGGTGGGGTTTATGCTCACCGCATGCGCCCAGAATGCTCATGACTTCCTGGGCCGCCGGAGCGCGTCCGGGCTTGGCGGTAATCGACAGTCCGGGGCCGTCGTCGGTGACCGTGATCTCATCGCCATCGGCCACGACATCGATTGCGCGTACCGTCCCTTGATGGGCATCGGCGAGCGCGAGGCACATCGAGGCCAGCAGACTTTGGTTGCGAATGTTTCCGGACTTGTCGAAGTACACGCCGTGTCGGGCACGTACCGATTGAAGGTCAATGAGATCTGCCATCGTTATCTTTTCAGGGGGTGTGGAAGGCCATTGGCGGATTGTCGCCGGTTCGGATGGTTCGGCTTCCGATAGTGCCATCGGTCAGAACCGCGCCACTCTCAAGGAGCACGGACGCGCGCGGTGAGATTCCTTGCTCGTGTAAACGGCAAAGGATCTGCTGTTCGAGACGTTCAAGATGCAACGCACTTTCGATCGGACGTTCTTGTGGACGCGTCGTCATACCGAGCTCGGCGAGCAGCACCACCGCGTTTTCGTGAGTGGATACAAGGGTTGCTGGCGATGCGTCGGTCACGGTCTGGGCAATCACGGTGTCATGCTTGACAACCTTCGTTGTGGCTGTCACGAGCCATTGCCCGTTCGAGAGCAGCGACACGATCTGTTGTCCGTGCGCACTAACAATTGCAACATGCTGAGCGGACACCCGGGTCAGGACGACGAGCGGTTTGGTGAAGACCCGACCAGAATCGTCGGCGACAGCAACGACGTTGGTGACCGTGAATCCAAGCCCATGAAGAGCCTCGACGGGGGCTACCGCCTTGCGGGGAATCGGCCGCGAAGTTTCGTGCATCAGCCAGGTGCTTGCACGTGCTCGCCGCAGAAAGCGCGCTCGCAGCACAAGGACTACGACGATGACGGTCGCGTAACAGCAGACAAAGGTTGCACCGAGGTGGAGCCATGGCGACTCGATCAGGCGCCCAAGAATGACACTCCCCGGAAGCAGCGAGACTACGGCCGTGACGAACACGATCGTGCGGTCTCGCTCTGCGATCGAGCGTTTCTGGGGTCCGGTGTGCACCGGAACAGGAAAGGTCACGCCCGAAAGTCGACACTCCAGGTGACCAACTTGAGAGGCATGCGACACGAAAAGTAGTCCACCCGGCTGGCATATGACGTTTCGTAACAGTATCGTCATATCTGACATGGAAACTTCACTCAGCGTGCCATCCGCTCATCAACCCGAGGGAACCGACGCCGTAAGACCTCAGCGCCGCCGACCCGTCCTTCGCCGCGCCGTCGCTGTCTTCGCTCTCGCAATGCTCGCCGCCGGCCTCTCGCTCGTCATTCGAACAGCCCCCGTCGACGCAGCAGGTCCGCACCAGGTGGTCGTCAGGGCCAAGGGCGATACCGGTCAAGAAGAAATGGTGCTGCGCATCAACGGCGAGGACGTTGCACGCTGGCCCGTGACGACCTCATCTGCCGCCTACCGTTACAACGTCGACTCGCCATTGGCAATCGAGACCGTCGAGGTTGCCTTCATCAACGACACCGGAGAACGCGATCTCATCGTCGACTACATCAACGTCGGCGGCACGATCATTGAATCCGAGAGCCCGACGACGATCTCGACCGGAACCTATGTTTCAGGGGAAGGGTGCGTCGAACGCCCCTCCGTCTCTGAAAAGCTCCACTGCAACGGAACCTTTCGCTACGACATCCCAACAGGCACCGTCCTCGGTCGTGCCGAAGACACCGGCCCCAGGATCGCGGTACGAGCGCTCGGCGCAAGCGGCTCGGAACAACTACAGATTCGCATCAACGACTCGGTCGTGCTCACCGAAACCGTCGGAACCAAGTGGAACACCTACGCGACGAGCCTGCCAGCAGGGACCGACGTGACCACGGCAGTCGTTCAATTTGTGAACGACGGTAGGGGCCGAGACCTGCGAGTCGACTACTTCGAGCTCGATGGACAACGCTTTGAATCCGAGCACAGCAGCACCCGAGCCAACGGCACATGGGCAAACGGCAGCTGCGCCGAGCGGGATTCGAGCTCCGAATGGCTTCGATGCGCCGGATGGTTCCGCTACGCCGTGACCGACTCAACAGCCATCGACTCCACGACGTCTGAGATACCGACGCCACAACCCGTCCAACAGGTTCAGCCGGCAACAACCGTCGCTCCGACGACAACGAGCGCACCGGCCACGACTGCAGCTGCAAAGAGCTCTGCAACGGTTGCGGTACGAGCGTTGGGAAGATCGGGTAGCGAAGTGCTGCAGCTGCGGATCAACGGCAAAGCCGTAGAGAGCTGGACCGTATCCACGAGCTTCGCAACGTATGAACATCCGATCAGCTCGGCCGACGACGTCGATACCGTCGAGGTCCAGTTCGTCAACGACGGTTCTAACCGAGACCTGCGAGTCGACTACATCGATGTTGATGGCACTCGTCTGCAAGCGGAGTCGTCATCGACAATCGCCAGGGGCAGCTACACCCGAAGTACCGGCTGCTCCGAGCGCACGTCAAGCTCCGAGTGGCTCCATTGCGCCGGGAGCTTCACCTTTAGCCTCTCGGGTGAGCCACTCACCGCAACCACCTCCGCCGCAAACGCAACGGTGGCCAAAGCCAGCACGAACGTAAGCACGGCTCAGGCGACCACCTCGTCGAACGGTCGATACAGCATTGCTCAAGTCATCGATGGAACGATCGGCGCTGGTGACGGATCGAACCCCAACGAAGAAGCGCCAATGGGCCGCCACGACGCTCCGCTCTACCTTCCTCAAGGTTGGAATTGGAGCCAAGGCCCAACACGTAACTCCGTCTGGGGAGCGTTGGGAACCGGAGGATCTAAATACGCCGAGTGGCGTTGCGCGGTCATTCCAGAGAACGGACACCGACCTTCTGTTCCCTTCCGAATCAACGTTCGCGAAGGCGCCTACTACCAGTTCGCAAACGGGTCGTGGGACAAGGCGTTCGATGTCGATCTCACCGGAGGAAACCACGGCGGCTACCTCGGCCAAGCCGGACAACTCAACCAGAACCCGTTTAGCTCTGGCAGCCACGGACAAATTCAATGGCGACGAGAGTCCGACGGCAGCTATTCGGCTCCATGGAACTCCAACGCACTCATGATGCACTTCTGGGCCGGCAAGCGTGAATCCCCCGCTTCGGGACAAACCGCGGAGTTCCTGACGAGCGAGGTTCGCCTGCAGCAACCAGACGGATCACGGGTCGATCTGAGCAAGGTCAACGTCCTGTTCCAGTGCGGTATCGACTACTACAACACCACCGGCGGGCAGGGAACCAAGGTACCCGGACCCGGTATTGCGAAATACCACCGGGTCACGACCAACTGGACAGCCGGCTTGTGGGTAACGCTGCCGGGGAACGCTCCGGCGAATTCGGTTGCCGACTTTGAGCGGTGGCTTAGCCAGAACCCTCCGCCAAACGTCGGCTAGCGCATCGCACGAATCGACGCTGGCTACATCGACGCGGTAATCGACTGCAGGAGTGACGTCATCCGCTTGCGGTTAACGCCCAGGTCGCTGTGGCCGGTTCGCGACGCGCTGCGATAGTGCAACCTCTGGCCGTCGGTATCGACGAAGAACGTAACGTCATCCTTGAACCGAAAAATTCGGCTCGTGAAAACCGCTTCGAGTCGGTCATTAGATCGCTGCGTGATCTTCCCACCCGAGCGCGTCACCGCGGCCTCGACCGCCTCGATTACCTGAGGAGCCGGCACGGACACCGAAGCGGACTCCATGAAATGCACCTTGTCGGTGGCGTCGGCGAGCGTCGATACACAATTTGGCGAATCAGGACAGGGTTCAAGGCTCATGGCCAAAGGCTACCTAGCCGTCGACGACGTCGATGACGATCGTCTCCTCTTTACGCGTGAATTGACGTAAGAGGCGCCAAAGAGCCATAGCCAAGATCGCCATTTCACCAAAGCTGACACTCGATCCTGCGCTGCTATCGGAAGCTCCCAGCTTCTTTGCCATGTCGTCGCTGATGAGGCCTTTTCGTTGGGCCAACTTGAGTGCGGTACCGCCAACTACGGCGAGATCGGCAATGCGACCAGCGGGACCCATGCGACCGAGGAGACGTCGTGTAAGAAACTTCATGTTCCCAGCTTAGGCGAGCGCCCACGACAGATCGGTCGCCAATGTCCATGGGTCCAACGACCTTGCGATTGGGATCGAGCGCCTATCGAGTTGCGCCGGCCGACCGACGACAACCGTAGGCATGTTCGAACGATGGAAGCAGCGTCACGTAGCCGGTGGGGCATCGTCACTTGGCTACAGCCGACGTCGCGTCGACACGTTCCTCGCCCAGATCGGGGCCGACCACGCCCATGGCATCGATGGCGATGTATTGGCAGCAGCCATCCGCGAGGCCCGTTTCCCGTTGTCTCCACGTGGCTATGACCCGGCCACAATCGACGACCATCTCGCCAAGTTGCACGACCAGCTCGCCACGACGGCCGGTACGCACCTCGCTGTAGCGGCGTAGCAAACGACTAGCTCGGCTGAAGCGCGGACACTCGTTCGCGAAGCAGGTCGAGGCCAACGGACCCAACACCGAGCACCGTTGAGTGGAACAGCTTTGGGTCGAAGTTGCCAGCGGCCTGCCACTCGTCTCGTAGATCCAAGATGGCCTGTTCACCGACCTTGTAGCTGATTGCCTGGCCTGGCCAGCCCATGTACCGGAGTACCTCCGAGGTTGCTTCCTCATCGGACAAGAACGCTCTCGTGTACATCAGCTCATGTGCTGCATCGAACGTCCACTGCTCCCCCGGGCGAAAGGACACGTCGTTCGGGATCGGCAGCTCGAGATGAATACCGATGTCGATGGCGACTCGTGCTGCACGCAGCAGCTGACTTCCGAGCAGGCCAATTCGATATTCCGGGCGTTCGAGATAGCCAAGTTCACCCATGAGGTGCTCGGAGTACAGCGCCCACCCCTCTCCCGAACCTGGATACCAGACCATCGTCCGGTGGTAGCGCGAGAGCTCTTCGCGGAGCGTGTTCTGAACGCCGACCTGGAGATGGTGACCGGGGAATCCCTCGTGGTACGCCGTCGTGATCTCGCCGAACAAGGGAAAGTGCTCCTTGCCGTCGACGGGGTACCAGACCGAACCCGGCCGAGAGAAGTCCTCGGACGGACCGACGTAATGAGCAGCGAGCGCGCCACCCGCTGGTTCGACCTGAACATCGATGGTACGAATTTCGGGCGGAACGTCGAAGTGCACACCCTCGAGGTTCGCAAGCGCCTGGTGTTGACGATCTTTCATAATCGCAATGAAGTCGTCCTGGTCAGCGGCTGCGTACTCCGCTGCGGTATTGAGCTCGTCCAGGACCTCGAGCGCGCTGATATCGGGGTTGATCTCGGCGCATGCGTCCCGCATCGATGCCCACAAGCGTTCGACCTCGTCCCAGCCCCAACGGTAGGTGGCGTGCGGATCGAGCCGGGTACCGAGGAAAAGTTCTGCCGCGTGAACGTAGCGTTCTTCGCCCACGGCATCTCTCGTAGCGGCGTGCGCCAAATAGGTGTCGGACAAAAAGTCGTTGAACTCGCCGAACGCATCTTTCGCTGCATCGATCGCGTCGTCGAGAGGACCTGCGAAGTCAGCGGCGGGTACCGGCGTCGCGTCGAGCTTGCCGCGCAGGGAGTGGAATGAAGAGTCGTCGCCGCTGGCCGACACTCCTTGCGCAATGACAGATTCGACCTGACGCTTGCTGACAACATTCCCAGCAGCAAGGCCCTCTTCGAGCGTGGCTCGATACCCAGCGAGCACCACAGGCACCGTTGCCACTCGGGCGACAATCGCCTCCCAATCCGCCGCGGTTTGATCGCCCATCGAGCCAAAGATGAAGCGGATCTCCTGATGGGGACAGGCAATGTTGTTGAGGTCGAAGTGATGACCGAACGCATCGTGGTGGCGGATGTGAGCGTCGCAATCCTCGACGAGCACGCGCTGCGCGAGCAGATGACGATCATCGGGAACCGGGCACTGCAATGCTGCATCACGTAGGTCGACAAACAGGGCGCGAGTCGCCGCGTGACCGGCTGGAGACAGGTCTGGCCACAGATGGTTGTACCCATCCACACCTGCGTAGGTGGCCGTGATGGGATTGTCAGCGGCCACTCGATCGACGGCGGCATCGCTCAGTTCAAAGATGTCCTGCATTGGCGAAAAGCTAGCAGCCGCTACTCCCGAGCGGGACCGCTATTGGGGCCGAGTCCGAGAGACGCGTACGATCATGCGATGGCTACGACACGAGACGTACTGGCGATGCTGCAGGAGCTGGTCACCCTTACCGGCCTGGCCGAAGGAAGTCCGCAATCCTTCAAGGTCCGGGCGTACGAGAAGGCATCGCTCGGCCTCCAGGCCGATGGACGCGACCTGACGACGCTGTCGATGAAAGAGCTCGTGTCAATCGATGGCGTTGGCAAAGCAACAGCGAGCAAGATCATCGAATTCGTCGAGACGGGACGCGTCGAAAAGCTCGACACACTTCGGGCCGAGTTTCCTCCCGAGTTCGTCGAGCTCAGCAGAATTCCGGGCCTCGGACCCAAGACGCTCATGTTGGTGCGGAGCCAACTCGGCGTCGAGAACGTCGAGCAACTCAAGGAAGCAATCGCGAACGAGAAACTGCGCGAGCTTCCTGGCCTCGGCGAAACCAGCGAAGCCAAGATAAGTAAAGCCATCGAACGGCTCGGGCTGACCGGAAAGGACCGGCGCACTCCTATCGCCGATGCACTCCCCCTCGCCGAGCGCCTCGTGGACGATCTTCTCGCACTCCCAGAAACGGTAGATGCGAAGTTCTGCGGCAGTTTGCGACGCATGTCCGAAACGATCGGCGATATCGACATCACGGTGTCCTCGAACGAGCCTGGGGCCGTCATGTCCTTCGTCGTTGGACACCACGAGGTCGATGACATCGTCGTAAACGGCGAGACGAAAACATCGTTCTTGACCGCAGCCGGACTTCAGATCGATGTTCGCGTCGTGAGCCCCGAGCAGTTCGGAGCAGCCACCTTGTACTTCACCGGCTCCAAGGCACACAACATCGAACTTCGCCAACGAGCCATCGACCGGAATTTGCTCCTCAACGAGTACGGCCTGATGGACGCGAGCAACGAAGAGCTCGCGTCGAGCGACAGGCCGGTCGTCGCGAGCCGGACCGAAGAAGACATCTATGCCGCACTCGACATGGAGTACGTGCCCGCCCCCATGCGCGAAGGAACCGGCGAGGTAACAGCGGCGGGCGGAGATGGCCTGCCAGCGCTCGTTACCCGCGCCGACATTCGAGGCGATTTGCACTACCACACAGACCGTTCGGGCGACGGGCGCAGCACCGTCGAAGAGATGGTGGCCGAAGCGGCAGCGCAGGGGTATGACTACCTCGCGATTACCGACCACGGTGTCGACCTGGCGATCAATGGCTCGACAGCAGAAGAGATGCTCGAACACCGCGCCCACATTGCCGAGGTTGCCGAGTCGTATCCCGACATGACCTTGCTGTGGGGATGCGAACTCAACATCGGCGGCGACGGCGGACTCGACTACGACGCTGACTTTCGCGCGCTGTTCGATTACACCGTGGCGTCGGTGCACTCTCACTACGACAAGCCCGTTCCTGAGCAGACCGACCGCCTCATCGCCGCGATCGCTGACCCCACCGTCAACTCCATTGGCCACCTCACCGGTAGATACATCGGCCGTCGGCCCGGAATCGAGATCGACTACGACGCGGTGATCGATGCGCTTGTCGACTACGACGTCGCGCTCGAGATCAACGGCGCCCTACAACGACTCGATGCAGCCTCCGACGTTGTTCGCAAGGCCGTCGAGCGCGAAGTGAAGCTCGTTATCAACACCGACAGTCACCACACCAGCGAGCTTGGGCGTATGGAGTACGGCGTTCGAACCGCGCAACGAGGCTGGGCTCCGAAGCATCTCGTGATCAACACCTGGGACAGGGCGGCCTTCCTCGCATGGAGCCAACACCGCAAGGGGTGAACCCTGCCTAGTGAGCAGCGAGCGGGGAGATTCGGTCGAACCACGGTGCTGCTCGTTCGAGTTGGCCAGCGAGCGCGAGCAGACGATCTTCTCGCCCATAAGGACCAATCACGTGAACGCCGAGTGGCATGCCGTCCGAGTGCGTCCCTAAGGGCACCGACATTGCCGGGATACCGCTTATGTTCGCGAGTTGTGTGAACGGGGTACGGGAGAGATTTTGTTCGACGATGTCGTCGATCAGGCCGGTTTTCAGCACTGCCTTCCAAGCGTGAAGTCGAAGCGCTGCTCGCATCTGGCGGGTCTCCGACGACGACGGCGTGAGTTCTCCGACCTCGACGGGCGGCATGGCGGTGGTCGGAGTCAGGTACAGGTCGACGTCGGTAAAGAACTCTCCCATCGAACGACTGGTCTTGCCCCACAGTCGGAGTGCTTGAGCGAAGTCGCCAGCGGAAATTGTCCGGCCGATCGCCGCGAGCGAAAGGGTGCCGATCTCGGCATCTCCGATCGTGGCCTTACGTCCAAGAACAGTTTCCATTTCGGCAATCGTGGCTGCAACGTCGCCGAAGTACATCGTGATGTATGCGTTCGCTAGAGCGCGGCCATCAACGTTCGGAGTGGCCTCAACCACCTCGTGGCCGAGCGACTCCAGAAGCGTCGCCGCCTGGTCGACGGCCGCCCGATTTTCCCGATGTACATCGGTGCCAATCGGTGACTCGGCAGAGAACGCGATCCGCAACGGTCTCGGATCGCTGGCCACGACATCGAGATACGGGGTTTGTACCGGTGGAGCATCGTAGGGGGCTCCAGCGTCGATCCCGTGTGTCGCATCCAGCATGGCTGCGGTGTCTCGCACCGATCGGGAGACGACGAGTGATTGGGCTGCCCCGAACCAAGACTCGGCGATATCGGGTCCGAGAGGCATACGTCCACGGCTCGGCTTCAGACCAAAGAGGCCACAGTAGGACGCAGGGATACGGATCGAGCCGCCTCCATCGCCGGCTGCTGCGACGGGGACAAGGCCCGCAGCGACGGCGGCGGCGGAACCTCCACTCGAGCCGCCCGGAGTGCGATCGAGGTTCCACGGGTTACGGGTAGGCCCAAAGAGCTCGGGCTCGGTAATAGCTTGCAGGCCGAATTCGGGGGCGTTCGTCTTTCCAAGAATGGACACTCCAGCCATGCGGAAACGTCGCACGAGTTCGTTGTCGTGCGGCATTGGAATCGTGTTGTAGACCCGATTGCCACGGCTTGTCGGCACGCCCTCGTAGTCGCAGTTCATATCCTTGAGCAAGAACGGCACGCCGGCGAACAGGCCGTGGGGACGATCCGGCAGAGCGAGTCGAGCTTGATGAAACAACCGGTGCACAACGGAGTTGATCTGTGGGTCGAGCCGCTCGATCCGCGCAATAGCGGTGTCGAGGAGTTCGTCGGCATCGAGATCTCCGGAACGGACGGCCGCTCCAAGACCCAAGCCATCGGTCGTTCTCAGCAGGTCATCTACGTCAGCCATTGCAACAGTCTCGCACCACGAGGGCCGCTGTATTTGCTTCAGTTCATATAACGGAATCGATACTTCTGCCGATGGGCACCTATGGGAGCATTAGTGGACCTCGTGGAGGACGACAACGAACACGACGTCATACGCGCTCCAGGCGTACGTGTACGACCTAATCTCCAGAAGCTTGGCACCACGATCTCCTTTGCCGCCGGAGCGATCGCATTCTGCGGGTACACCTTCGCTCTCGTCGCAGGCGACATGGCTGACGGCTCCGCAGCCCAATTCAGCTGGCTCGAGTTCGCTCTCGTCGTTCTTCCGTTCGTTGGCGCGCTCTGCTCGCTGAGCCAGAGTGCAGCCGTTCGGAAAGCCTGTACGCCGGTCATCATCGCGACAGCAGCTGAACTTATGCTCATCGCAGGCCGATTCCTCCGCGACTCGACGAGCGCGACGATCACCATGACCGTCGTGGCCGTACTCCTCTTTGGCGGCGGGCTCGGTCTCGTGGCCCATCTCGGAACGGGCCCCGCCCAAGACCGCGAGGTCCAGCTCTACCTCGCCCTTCTTGCCGCCTGGACAGTGTTCGCTGGAAGCTTGGCGATGTTCATCTTCGGACACACCGCGATTTTGACGCCATTGGTGTTCAGTGCATTCGGCGTTGTCGTGTTACATATTCACAACGATGACCCGACGGCAGTTCGTCGTCTCGCGCGTCGACAGACGACGACCGACCTCGGGTCCGGGGCTCAAAGGATCGGGTAAGACCCGTCCTCGTCATGCTTTTCCTTACCAACGAGTGCTGGGGTAAAGACACACACAATTCGTAGATCGGTCATCGCCGTCAGCTCATGGCGGTCGTGAGCGTCGAGGGTGTACATCGTGCCCGGGCCCAAGGAGTACGTCTCCCCTGTGGCCACATCGAGAACCGAACCGGTCCCCTCGATGATGAGGTTCGCCTCGATGTGGTTCTTGTACTCCATGAGCTGGACCGTGCCCGCCGCCACCGTCGTCTGCGTCAACGTAAATCCAACGTCGTCATCGCGGAGCAAGTAGCGGCTACTCGTCCACGCTCCAGGCTGTTCCTGATAGCGGCCCTGTGCTTTGAGGTCTTCGATAGATCGAACAATCATGGTTCGGACAGTACATGCCACGAGCCGCCGACCTGCCCGTATGGATAGTCTCGCGGATCAGGCGTTAAGAGATTTCGTAGGTGACCGACTATCTAGTCATGGAAGAACAGGTCCTCGTGATCGAGGATTCACCGGAATTTCAGCAAATCGCACGCGAGTCACTGACCCGTGCGGGGTATCGCGTCGCGGTTGCAGGCAATGGTGAACGTGGCCTCGAGCTCGCTCGTTCGCTCATGCCGCTCGTGATTCTGCTCGACCTGACGTTGCCCGACGCGGACGGCATCGAGCTGTGCAAAGAACTTCGTACCTTCACAAACGCTTACATCATCATGGTGACGGGCAAGACCGACGAGGTCGACAAACTAGTCGGGCTCGCGGTCGGCGCTGATGACTATGTAACAAAGCCGTACAGTACCCGTGAGCTCATTGCTCGAATCGGCGTCATCCTTCGACGGCCTCGCGCACTCCTCGATGAGGGCCGCACGAGGGAGATCGGTGACGTCTTCGTCGACGTGAGCGCACGAACCGTCAGCGTGGATGGCCAAGCCGTCGCGCTGACCAAAATCGAGTTCGACATTTTGGACGCTCTCACCGTCGATCCTGCAGTCGTACGATCCCGCGCCTCGCTAATCGAAGCGGTGTGGGGCTCGGACTGGGTGGGCGATACTCACGTCATAGACGTACACGTCGCCAACCTGCGCAAGAAGCTCGACGCAAACGGCACTAAGCACATCACCACTGTTCGTGGCGTCGGCTTTCGATTCGCATCGACGGGCGCCGGCCGTTCCGCTGCGGCCTGATGACATCATCGTTACCGTCCATGCCTTGAGCGGGCTTGAGCAGTGCGTCATCGCCGGTAAGTTCGAGCGTGATGCGCAGCGAGTTGCTCGGTGTTGTGATGTACAGGTCAGCTCCAGCGTCGAGGAAGCGAAGCCGTGCGTCCACGAGCGATTGAATCGCGACCGTGTCCGCGAGCCGTACCAGCGAGCCGTCGATACAAACCCGTTCGCCGCGAAGCGGAGTGAAGGTATCGAGTTCGCTGGAAGCATGGCGATCAAACCGCTCCGGAAGCGTCAGAACAGCCTTTCGCGGTAGCGCAAAGGGATCGTCGCCGAGCGCAGGTGGGGCTTCGAACCAGTTTCCCGGTACCTCGACGATCTTCATCCGACGGTTGTCCGCCCTCCACAGCACCTCGAGGTCATAGCCCACCCCAGAGACGCACCGTCTGGCGAAGAGCTTCTGCGCAGCGTCACGAGTGAACAGGGTAAATCCGCGCTTCGGGTCCGCAATATCGGCGCCAACCCTGCGTCGGAGCATTCCGCAGCACAGTCGTCGCATTGCCCCTCCTGCTGCGTCGGCGTTGCCCTCGCTCGATCGCCCACCAACGACGACATCACCGCCTGCCTGAGCGACGGCCAACAGCCGGTCGACATGTTCGATGGGCGTGCTGAGGCTCGCATCGGTAAGCAAGATGTGACGTCCCCGTGCTGCGAAAACCGCCTGCCTTGCCGAGGCACCTTTCCCTCGCGGACGCTCGGGCGAGAGGATGTGCACGTTTCGCAATCCAAGACGCGTTGCTCGCTCAACCGTGCTGTCGGTAGAACCCCCGTCGGTGATGATGATCTCGAAGTCGATAGCGCTACTCGCAAGATGCGACGCAATCGCAGCCGTCGTCGCCACAATCTCGGTCGCGTCGTCGAACGTGGGAATGACAACGGTCAGCGCCAATTGGCCGGTCGACTCGCGTTGACGCCATGTGGTGAAGTGCTCGTAGCTCATCTTCATGTGATCGGCCGGCTAGTTCAAGCCACGTCGAACACTTCCTCAAGAGCTCATCAAGATCGGCCCGCTGGCCCAAAACGCAGGATGCCGAGCGCTGCGATCAACCCAGAGGACGGTTGAGCGTTGCGCTCGGCATCTTGCTCGCTGCCGATTGGATGTGGCGACGGGACCTACCCAGGTGTCCGTGTCGTCGTCCAGTCGGCTGAATCGCTACGAGGTGAACCGCTCCCCGCTGACGATCTCAGAAGCCTTCTCGAGACCGTCGAGTTCCAAAGCCCCGATCGATCGGCTGATGTCCCCATCGGCTCCGACGAGGAACGTCGTGGGCTGTTGGGTGATGCCGAAGCGGCGCCAGAGGGCACCTCGGGAGTCATCGAGATGAATAATGTTCTCGAAGTACAACCCGGTCGCTCCCACATATGCCTCGTAGTCGTCGACCGATCCTGCACTATGAACCACGACATAGGTGATGTCTGGGTTCGCTGCGGCGCTCGCTGCGATCTCTGGCCCTTCGAGCACACAGACCGAACAACTCGGCACGACGAACGTCATGATGATGGGCATCTCGGCCACGAGCTCGCGCCCGTCGATTCCGGAGCGCCCGTACAACTCGGTTCCGGTGAAGGCGAACAAGGAATCATCGTCGGCGATAGTCGAAACCAGAGTTGCCTTTGGCTCATCGCCGCCGACCTCGATGATCTCCGCCGCGGCTGGCTCCGCCGGGATGCCTTGTGTTTGGCGTTCACCCCGAATTTCTGCGCAGCCACTCATCAGTCCGATCAGCGCCAGAACAGCGAACAGTCGGCGAGCCGTTGGACGCTTCATTACGCTGCGTCCTGAGCTGCTGGAAGAGCGGTCAGCGTGGCAGCGGTAAAGCTGACCGTAGACCGGCTCGATTCGAGGGCGACGTAGCCGCCGATCTCGGGAGCATCGAACTCGGCGACGAGCTCGCCGTTAACTCGAACCTCAACAGCTGCGCCGTGGACATCGAGGGTGAGACGGACGTTGCCGCCTCCCGCCGTTGCTGGACTAGCCACCGTGCCGATGTTCTTGTAGTAGCCGTTGGCGTCGTAGCTTCCCCAACGCAGCGTTGCGCCACCATCGGAGAAGTCGACGAGCGTCGCTCCACTTCGGGTGTCTTCGCTGCTCTGGTTAATCACGAGGCCGCCGTTGTTGGCCCCATCGGTACCAAAGAAGCTGGCTTCCCAGCGGAAGTCACGGACGACGTGGCCGTTGACTAGTGCCGCATAGTCGTAACCGCAATCATGGAGCTGGTTCAGCGATCCGGCACCCATTTCCCAAGAACCGGACAGAATCGTGAAGTCGGTCATCGATGCGCTACCAAAGTCGGTGTTGAAGAGCACGGTTGGTTCGTTCACGACTGCGGTCAATGTGAACGGGTCACGGGTGGGGCGGTCTTCATCGGGACCGGCAGCACAGGTTGCGCCACTGCCGAGACCGGCGTCGTTGAAGGTGTACTCCGCCTCTGGTTCTGGTTCAGGCTCTGGTTCAGGCTGCGGTTCTGGTTCAGGGGTTGGCTCTGGGACGTAGTTCTCTTCGTACGTCTCCGCGGCTTGTTTGCCTTCCGGGGTCGATGGTTCGGTCTCGGGCGTAGGGCCATCGACGTCGGCGATTCC
>CALBVK010000389.1 GCA_937969345.1 uncultured Acidimicrobiales bacterium | reverse complement strand
CTCGCGAAGCAAAGGCGAAAGACATCTGTATGTCATGCCCCGTACTCGGTGAGTGTCGGGAGTATTCGATAGCGATCCGCGAACCACACGGGGTGTGGGGCGGACTCAGCGAACAAGAACGTCGGGCCCTGCTCTAAGCACCGCCAGCCGGTTACGACTCGGCTTCGGCCTCGACTGCTTCAGCGTGTTCAGCCGAACGGCGCTCACGGTAATCTGCCGCGCCGCCACCCTCTGGCTCGACCTCGAGAAGCAACCCGTCGACCTCGATCACTCGAGCGCGCTCGCCCGCCGCAATCGGTGTTGCACGATTCGTTCGCGCACGCCACGGCGCACCTCGCAACGTCACGACTCCTTCGGGGTCGACCGCCTCGACGACATCGCCGACCTCGCCGATCATCCACTCACGACCGATCGTCGGTGTGGAGAAGCGAGTACGAACCATCGCAGGCATACCACCGAGCATCGCCAGAAGCACACCGATGATTCCAACACTCAACGGAAGCCAGCCAATGCTGTAGTCCGGTAAGAGCAGCAGCGAACCAAGCACGAGCAGAATCGAGCCCGCGGTGCTCCAAAAGGCCTGAATGCCCGACTGGACGTCGATCGCGAAGCCAACGAAGGCAATGACGAGCATGGCGATTGCCCACCAGCGAGCGTCGAGAACGGCAAGACCGTAGCTACCGGCGAGAAACGAGCCAGCCCCGATCACTCCAGCCACGCCAACGCCGGCGGTGAACAGCTCGAAGACCAGCAGACCCATACCAATCACGAACAACAGGAACGCAACAGCAGGTGACGCAAAGGTGTGAAACTGCTGATCGATCAGCGGCAGCGTCACAAAACGAGTACTGCTCACCGGCACGCGAATCGGATCTGCATCATCGGGCAAGATGCTCCCATTCGGAAGTTCCTCGCCTCCACGAACGACGCGAGACTCAAAGTCGGAGAGCTCGAGCAAGTGCAGCAGAACCGTGGGTGCGTTCTGAATCGCCGCTCCATCCTCGATGAGCACAACGATGTCTGCGGTCGCCTCGGCTCCCTCGACCCCTTCGGGGAAAAGATCTTCGTAGCCGAAGACCCCTCCGGAAAAACCGCTTTGGAAACGAGAAACAAAGGCACCTTCGGCTGCAGCTCCAGAGAGTACTGAGTCGCCAAAGTCACCGAGCTCAGAACCAGGTGTCATGCCGATGCGTGACGAGACCAGCGCTATCTGGCCGGCGCCACCGAGCGCCTTTCCGCTGCCGGATGGTCCGAGCCACACCGAGACCGGAATGTCGAATTCGGCGATGCGGGTAGTGAGCGCAGCGAGCTCCTCGTCAGAGATAGCGACACCCTCGCTCTGCATCTGCAGCACGACACCTCGAGCACCGCTGTTTAGCGACTCGTCGAGGCTTCGGTTGATAAAGCTCGCCATCACTGGATCGATCAAACCGTTCACTTCGACAACATCGAAGAAGCCGTTCGAACCACCCAAGGGTTCCTGGGCGGAGGTCACCGAGCTCTCGGGCGGCGACCCAGGAGTTGAATCCTGTGCATTTGCGGGAACTGCGGCCAGAATAAGACCCAACACCACCATCGCAACCGCAATGGGCGCGCGAAAAGTGGCGAACGGACGACGACGTGCAGAGCGATTTTCAATACCCATATCCGCTCCTCATCATTGCGGGAAAGGGTGGAGTCGGTAAGACGGTACTGACTGCGGCGCTCGGAACCGAATCCGCGCGGCATGGTCATTCGACACTCGTCGTCGAACTGGGCGGACAGCGCCAGCTTCCGCCGATGCTCAGTAACGATGTCGAGGCGCTGCCAAGTCCCGATGACGAGGGCGTTATACGTATTTCGGACACGCTTAGCTGGGAATCGATTTCACCCGACCGGCTTCTTGCCGGCTGGTTGTCGGGCCGCAGTATGGGCCTGATCGCCGATCGCCTGGAACGGTCTGGGGCGCTCAGCGTGATCGCAACGTCGGTGCCGGGCATCCAAGATGTCCTGATGATCGGCCACCTCCGACGGCTTGTCGACGAGGGAAAGTACGAACGAATCATCGTCGACGGACCCGCCTCAGGGCGAGCGAGAGAGCTCCTGCGAGCACCTCGTATGGTGGCCGAGGCATCCGCCGAAGGTCCGATCTTCGACCAGGCGACTCGTGCTCATGCGTTACTTACGAATTCCGAGGCCGCCGCCATCTTGTTGGTCACCATCCCCGAAGAGACACCGGTCAACGAAACCATCGAGACAGCATTCGACGTCGAGGACGACCCGGGCATCCGTCTGGCCGGAGTCGTCGTCAATCGACTGTTTCCCCATGCTGAGCCGCCGAAGAGTTTCGACGACCACCCTCTCGGCCCGGCAACGCGCGTGCGTCACGAATCCAATGTCGAGCAGCGACAACGATTGGTCGACGAGCTTCCCGTCCCACAACACACAACCGCAGAGAACCCCCATGGCATCGTCACCCCGAGCCACATCGACGAATTGCTTACCGGAGCCCTCGAGCCAGCGCTGAGCGATGGGTCCGAGGTCGAGGTACCTGCATCGGACAGCGCGGCTCTCGAAGCCGCGCTCTCGAAGTCGATCGTCGTCACCGTCGGAACCGGGGGCGTCGGCAAGACCACACTGGGGGCAGCGATTGCGTATCGTGCTGCCACCATGGGGCGCTCTGTCGCGCTCATCACCATCGACCCTGCGAAACGACTGGCCGATGCGCTCGGACTCGAAACACTCGATGACCAACTGCGGGAGGTCACTGTGGCCGGCAAGAACTCTGGCCGACTGCAAGCAACGATGCTCGACCCGGGTGCGACCTTCGAGCGAGTCGTTCGTGCCGAGGCAACCACCACCGAACACGCCGAACAGATTCTCGCATCTCCGCTTGCCGCCCAACTTACCGACTCGCTGTCGGGCATGACCGAATACATGGCGGTCGAACGCCTGTGGCAGCTGCACGACGACCCAGCGATCGACCTCGTCGTCGTCGACACCCCGCCGTCGTCGGATGCGCTCGCATTTCTCGACGCACCGAACCTGCTCGCCCGGCTCCTCGACAATCGGATCTACAAAATCTTGGTGCACGGAAAACGCCGAAGCATCGTGAACCGTGCGATCGGCGGAGTCGTTGGACAACTCGTGGCCACCGTCGGCGGGACGGTTGTCCGTGAAGCCGTCGACTTCTTCAAGAGCTTCGATGGCATCGAGGAGGGCTTTCGTGCCCGCGGCGATCTCATCTACCAGGCGCTCCGCTCCGACGACACCAGCTTCATCGTGGTCGCATCACCGACGGGAGCATCCCTCCAGAATGCCCGCGACTTCACGACACAGCTTCGCGAAGCCGATGTCGAGCCCGCGCTCACCATTGCGAACCGTTGTACTCCCGCGGTGCCAAAGGCCGGACGGTCGAAGATTGCGTCGACGATCGTCGATCACCTCCGGACGAAACGCACCGCTGAACGCGAGAACATCGCCGCCTACGCTGCGACCTCAACCATGCCGATGGTGCTCGTGGACGACCTGCCCAAGCCGGTAACGAACATCACCGGAATCAAGACCCTCGCCAAAGAGCTCTGAGTTTCCGGTGGCAGCGGCTCCGCCGCAATCGTGCCACCTCCAACCCAGAGCCCGCCCTCCCCTTCGGGAAACGTTCAAACGCCACGCAGGCTTTACGCCAGAGGCGCTAGATAGCGTGTCAACACGCCAAAGTCTCAGCACACCTGTTGAGAAGTTTCGGCGGCAGCGGCTCCGCGAGTTTCCGGTGGCAGCGGCTCCGCCGCAATCGTGCCACCTCCAACCCAGAGCCCGCCCTCCCCTTCGGGAAACGTTCAAACGCCACGCAGGCGCAGGCACACCCGTTGAGCCGAGGTTTGTTTCGGAGGCGGGGGAAGGTTCGGTCGGAGTCGGCCAACGCGACAGCAGCTCTCGCCTAGTCAACGCGTGAGCCGGTATACGCACGAAGGACTGCTTCGCCGCGCACGGGAGTGAGGGACGAACGACCAGTCGCCGCCTCAGGCGCAGGCACACCTGTTGAGCCGAGGTTTGTTTCGGAGGCGGGGAAGGTTCGGTCGGAGTCGGCCGACGTTGCAAGCAAGCGAAGCGGAGCGCCGCGGGAGGTCGACGCCGGCGGAGCCTTCCAACCCGCCAGAGAAACAAACCTCGAGCGAAAC
>CALBVK010000388.1 GCA_937969345.1 uncultured Acidimicrobiales bacterium | reverse complement strand
CACGACCCCAGCGCCAACTCCGTAGGCGAGGTTATGGGTGAGCACAACGATGAGGACCGTTGCCGCCATCACCGCGGTTTCCGTCTTTGGCATCTTCTTGAGCATGCTGCGGCTCACGCTCGCCCAATCAAAGGTTCCGAGCGCAACCATGATCATCACGGCGACGAGCGCGGCCATTGGGATCTTGGCAACCCAGTCGCCGAGTCCGATGACCAAGATGATGAGGAACACGCCCGATGCGAGGGTTGACAACCGAGTCCGTCCACCGGACTTGTGATTGATCATCGACTGGCCAATCATGGCGCAACCAGCCATGCCGCCGAGGAAGCCGGTGGCGATGTTGGCGATGCCTTGGCCCCGAGACTCGAGGTTCTTGTCCGAGTCGGTGTCGGTCATATCGTCGAGGAGTTGTGCGGTAAGGAGTGACTCCAGCAGTCCAACGAGTGCGAGCGTAATGGCGTAGGGAAGAATCGTCTGGAATGTCTCGAGCGTGAACGGCACGTCGGGAAGCGCAACCCACGGGAGGGTGTCGGGCAGCTCACCCATATCGCCAACCGTCCGCAGGTTCAGGTCCATCGTGATCGCAGCGATTGCGAGGACCACGATTGCCACGAGCGGCGAAGGAACCACCTTGGTGATGCGAGGGAGGCCGTAGATGATCGCCAGGCCAAGAGCGATGAAGAGAACGTTCATCTGGAGATCGCCAGCGGCAGCCTCGCCGCCACCAGCGATCAGGGAATATGGCAAACGAATAAGGCCCCAGATTTCGCTGAAGAGGCCGTGGGAATCTTCGAGGAGGATGTGCGGAACCTGCGCAAGGAAGATCAGAATCGCAAGGGCATTGACGAATCCGATCATGACCGTACGCGGGACGAACCGCATCAGTTCGCCAACGCCGAGGTAGCCAAGTGCCACCTGCAGAATGCCTGCGAGGATCGTTGCAGCGAACAGGTGGCCAATGCCGTGGTCGGCAACGAGCTGGACGACAACGAGTGCCATGGCGCCGGTCGCGGCCGAAATCATGCCAGAGCGGCCGCCGGTGAAGGAGATCAGAATGGCGATCGAGAACGATGCGTACAGGCCGACCTTGGGGTCGACGCCGGCGATGATCGAGAACGAAATCGCCTCGGGAATGAGGGCGAGAGCGACCACGAGCCCCGAGATGATGTTGATCCGCGGGTTCGAGAACCACCCGTTGGCGTCGTCGACGTGGTCGGGTAGCGGCAGAGCACGCGGTTCGAGAGGAGTGGATTTCGACATGACGCCCTTAGAGATCGTTCGGTTACGCCAACGGTCGTTTCAGGGCGCACCTAAAGGGTATGAGGCCAAGTCCCCCCATATCTGTACTTGGACTGTCAGACCGGTCACAGCACGCGTTGTCATGGGTTGGGCGATGAACGCCGCTATTTCACGATTCGACGAGGAAAGAGATGATTACGTCGTTGCTGTCGCTGAAGCCAAAGATCTCCACGATCGCTGGCAAGTCGTCGGGTGGGTCGAACTGCCAATGGTCGTCAACTGCGGTTAGCGACGGCCCGGGGCTCTCGGTGCTATAGGACGTATCCCAGAAGCGTGATTCGAACGAAAATTCATCGACGGGGAAGTAGACCTCGATCGGTCCGTCGCCTGCGAGAACCGGTGGGTCCGCCGGCGGTTCGCCGTCGGCACAGATTCCTTCGTCGCTGTCTTCTGGGGTCCAGCAGTAGGAGAATGCCATGAGGCTGAGCTGTTCGCCGCCTCGCTGAACAACGACGTTTGGTGGACTGGTGGAGCTCGGGTCGTAGTCGGCGGCCGGGGACGCAGCTGTTCCAACCGCCCGAGCATTGCCGTTGCCATCAACGTCATCGGCTGTGCCCGCATCGGCGCTTGAGCTCGAACAGGCGGCGAGGGAGATGACGACTGCGCACAAGACGGTGGCGTGTCGCCACCGTTGCTCAGAATTCCCCATGTTGGACCGCCTTCACCCGTCGCTTCCGTGACGAACATACACTGCTTCCATGGTGCAAAAGAAGGTGGCCCTCCCAGCGGTCGGGGTTGGTGCCGTCCTCGCCGGTGGCCTCCTCGGACGACAACTCGTTGCTTCGTGGCGCAAGAACCCCGATCCGCTCGATGGTCGGCCCGTTCGCTTTCCCGAGGGAGAACAGCGATTCATCGAGTTGCCCGACGGTGCCCGTATCTCCACGGTCACTGTCGGCTCAGGGCCCGTCATCGTGTGTGTTCACGGAGTTACTGCGTCACGGCGTGACTGGGCGCCGATGACTCCGCACCTCATCGAGGCTGGCTACACCGTGATCGCGGTAGAGCAACGAGGCCATGGCGATTCGACCGTGGGCACAGCTGGGTTTGGTTCTGCACAGCTCGGCGATGACCTCGCCGTAGTCCTCGAAGCGCTCGACGTTCGCTCGGCGACACTCATGGGCCAGTCGATGGGCGGGATGGCCGTGATGGCCTTCGCTGTCGATCACGATGCGACGCTGCGAGCGCGAGTGGACCGCCTCGTTCTGATCGCTACCGCCGGGGCGATGACCTCCGGTCTGCAAACCGTGGGTCTAACGCTCTCTGGCATCGATATTCCAGATGCGCTCGATCCCGCCGACAAACGGCTCCGCGTCGGAGCTGGGCTGTTGGCCTTTGGCGCAAAGCCAAGTCTGCACATGGTCGACGAAGCCATCGCAATGTTCAGGCGGTGCCCCGAACCGGTTCGTATCGCAGCGTCGCCAGCGTTGAAGGACCATGACGTTCTGGAGCGGCTGCGTGCCGTCGACCTGCCAGCGCTCGTCGTTGGTGGGACTCGAGATCGGCTCATTGCGCCAAAGCAGGTCGAAGCACTCGCCGATGCGCTTCCAGATTCGCGCTCGGAGATGTTCGAGGGAGCGGGACACATGTTGATCTGGGAGCGCCACCAGGAGGTCGCTGAGCTAGTCGCCGACTTCGTGCGGACGACCGCTACCTGACCACCCCGACCAACTGCCGACGTACAACTTGCCTCGACCAAAGCCGGCGGCCTCCGCCGCCAGCATGTTGTTGCAGGCGCTGACGCCGGAGCCGCAGTAATACACGGTGTCCTCATCGACCCCAAGGGCAGCGAAACGCTCGCGGAGTTCCTTCGTCGGGCGGAACTGGCCGTCGTGCAAATTGTCGGCGAACGGCGCGTTTACCGCTCCCGGGACGTGGCCAGCGATGGGATCGATTGGTTCGAGCTCGCCTCGGTACCGGGCAGCTCCTCGGCTATCGATGACCAGACCCCCAGCATCGATCGTCGCCGCCACTTGCTCAGCGTCGACTATTGCACTGAGTGGCCACGGTCGCGGCGCATGTTCCACCGAGGTGACCGGGTAACTTTCGGTATCGAGGTCCCAGTCCCAAGACTGAATGCCGCCGTCGAGCAGCGCCGCGTTCTGGCCGAATATGCGAAGCATCCACACGAGACGACCAGCGATCATTCCGCCTGCGTCGTCGTAGGCGATAACCCTCGTTTCATGTCCAATGCCGACGTCTGACATTCCTTTGGCGAAGACCTCGGGTGACGATAACGGATGCCTTCCCTGCGACGGCGATGGTTCTGCCGAAAGCACGTTCTCAAGATCGACGAACCGGGCGCCCGGTATATGACCAGCGTTGTAGGCATCGATACCTTCGCGCCCGTCGAGGTAGGCCCGGCAGTCGGCAACAACAAGGTCGGTCGATTTGCCCGCCGATGCTGCTCGATCAGCATCGAGAAGGGCACGAAGTTCTGAAACGGAGATGATCGGCGAGCGCTCGTCGGCGCTTCGAGTCGGATTGTCCATGCACCGAGTATTTCACCTTCGGCCCAACGACGAGCGCGTGGTACTCTGCGTTGGTGTTTAGTACCGCGATCGGAACCGTCCTGCGAAGCCGCCTCGATACATCGACCGACGAGTACCGAACCAACCTTCAGGAGATGCAAGCGCTTTGGGAGCTCGTTGAGGCCGAGCTTGCAACGGTTCCCTCCGTTGGTGGACAACGATACGTGGACCGTCATCACCGTCGAGGCAAATTGCTCGTGCGCGAACGAATCGAGCTACTCGTCGACCCCGACTCGGCATTCCTCGAACTGAGTCCGCTCGCCGGCTGGGGAACTCAAGATCCGGTGGGCGTCGGAACCGCGGTAGGGGTCGGACTCGTCGAAGGCGTCGAGGTCATGATCATTGGTTCCGACATGACCTACCGAGGTGGTTCGGCCAACCCCAACACGTTGGAGAAAGTTAGCCGGGCGTATGACATTGCGCGTGAGAACCGCCTGCCGGTGATTCATCTCCAAGAGTCCGCCGGAGCTGAATTGCCCCGTCAGGCCGACATCTTCGTGCGCGGTGGCGAGCAGTTCAAAAACATCACGCAGCTCTCAAAGCTCGGTATCCCGACGATCACGATCGCATTCGGACCGAATACGGCAGGCGGCGCATATACCCCTGGCATGAGCGACTACACCGTGTTCGTCAAGGAGCGCGGCACCGCCTATTTGGGCGGTCCGCCGCTGGTGAAGATGGCGATCGACGAGATCGTCGATGAGGAGACGCTCGGCGGGGCCGAGATGCACAGCACGACCAGTGGGCTATCGGACTACCTCGCCGCCGACGAGCGAGATGGTCTCGGCATTGCTCGCCAGATCATTCGACACCTCGGGTGGCGCAAGCTCGGTCCGGGACCAACCGCCAACGCCGACGAGCCGCTCTATGACACCCAGGAACTCCTGGGTTGTGCGTCGGCCGACGTGCGCATTCCCTTTGACGTCAAAGAAGTGCTCGCTCGTATCGTCGATGGCAGTCGCTTCGAAGAGTTCAAACCGTTGTACGGAACCAAGCTCGTTTGTGGGTGGGCGTCGATCCATGGCTTTCGCGTTGGAATACTCGCAAACAACGGGATCCTGTTCAGCGAAGAAGCAGCCAAGGGTGCCCAATTCATCCAACTGTGCAACCGAACCAATACGCCACTCCTGTTCGTCCACAACATCACGGGCTTTATGGTCGGTTCGGCAGCCGAGCAAGGCGGCATCATCCGAAATGGTGCCAAGTTGATCAACGCCGTCGCCAATTCGACCGTGCCTCACCTGAACCTCATGGTGGGAGCGAGCTACGGTGCGGGCAATTACGGCATGGGTGGCAAGTCCTACGACCCTCGGTTCATCTTTAGCTGGCCCAATCATCGCATTGCCGTGATGGGGCCCAAGCAGCTCGCAGGGGTGATGGACATCGTTGCTCGAAACGCTGCGGCCGGGCGTGGTATCGATGTCGATGAGGACGCGCTGGCCGCGCAAACAGCCGCCCTCGAAGCCCAGATCGAAACCGAGTCGACCGCACTGTTCGCAACCGGACGGCTGTGGGACGACGGCATTATCCATCCCGCCGACAGTCGAACCGTGCTCGGTCTTGCGCTCTCCGCGGTGCATTCGAACGTGGTGGCCGGAGCCAACGAATACGGAGTGTGGCGCCATTGATTTCCAAGCTGCTCATTGCGAACCGCGGCGAGGTCGTGGTCCGGATTGCCAAGACGGCCCATCGTCTCGGCATGTCGACGGTCGGCGTCTATTCCGACCTCGATGCGAACGCACTCCACGTCGACCACGTCGACGTGGCCGTTCGCCTCGGCGGTGAGACACCAGCAGAGTCGTATCTGCGCGGTGAGGCCATCATCGCTGCGGCGAAAGCCACCGGAGCTGACGCGATACACCCGGGCTATGGGTTCCTCGCCGAAAGCGCCGATTTCGCCCAGGCGGTGATCGGGGCCGGAATCACGTGGGTCGGCCCGCAGCCGCGCCAGATCCGATTGCTCGGAAACAAAGTGTCAGCCAAGGCAGCAGCGGTCGAGGCCGGAGTGCCCACGAGCCCGCTGACCGAGGTCGTCCCCGGCAAGGCTCCCGCTGGACTGACGATGCCCGTGCTCGTCAAGGCGGCGGCAGGCGGAGGTGGCCGCGGTATGAGGGTCGTTCGCCAACACATTGATCTCGCCGAAGCGATCGCGGCAGCCTCACGCGAAGCTGAGGCAGCATTCGGCGACGGTTCGGTATTCGTCGAGCCATTCATCGAACGCGGTCGACACGTGGAAGTGCAGATCATCGGTGACGGCTTCGGGTCGGTTGTGCATCTGGGCGACCGGGAGTGCTCGATCCAGCGTCGGAACCAGAAGGTAATCGAGGAAGCGCCAGCGGCGAATCTCTCCGATGATGTTCGCCAGCAGCTCGTCGACGGAGCCTTGGCGCTCGCACGCCACGTTGGATACGAGGGTGCTGGAACGGTCGAGTTCATCGTGGGGAGCGATGACACCATCAGCTTCCTCGAGGTCAACACTCGCCTTCAGGTCGAACATCCGGTCACCGAGGCGGTGACCGGCGTAGATCTCGTCGAGCTGCAACTTCTCGTTGCCGAGGGCAAAAGGTTGCCACTTCGTCAAGACGACATCGAGCTTAACGGACACGCTATCGAGGCCCGCATCGTCGCCGAAGACCCGGCGCAAGGCTGGCTGCCAGACGTCGGCACATTGGCGTCGTTCTCGGTCGGCGATGGCGTTCGGGTGGACAGCGGAGTTCGCCGCGGCTCCATCGTCTCTCCCGCCTATGACTCGATGTTGGCCAAAGTGATCGCCCACTCGGCGTCGCGTCGAGAAGCAGCTGCGGTGTTGCAGCGGGCGCTACGCACATCGTTCATTGCCGGCGTGAACACCAACCTCGCATCGCTCGCAGCCATCGTTGCTGAACCCGACTTTCTCCGAGGCGACACCTTTACGACGTACCTCGCCGAGCACCCCGACGTCGAGCGCCCGGCTCTGCCCGAGGATGCTCTCGATACCTTGCTCATTGGAGCGACCATGACGCTCGAGCAAATCGCTCGGTCCCGCAACACCATCACTGGGTTTGCCCCTTCTGGGTGGCGCAACCTGCGGACTCAAGGACAGCGGCGAACGTGGACCGTGAACGAGGTGACGCATTGCGTTGAGTACACCGTTGCGGACGGTGGCACCACCGTCCTGCTCGGTCCGTGGCCCGAGCCCGACCCCGACGGTGCGTTGCCTGACGATGACCGTCGTTCGGTTCTCGTTCGCGTCCTCGGCAGTGATGGCGATCGGCACATGGCGATCGAAGTTGACGGCGTCCGCACGGTGCTCGAGGTCGTCATCGACGGATCGATCCATGTGTCTTCTTCGGTTGGGCACGCATCCTTCGATCTCGCTCCCGTCTTTGTTGAGTCCAACATGGACCGGATCGGCTCGGGTCCTATCTCGCCGCTCCCCGGGACCGTGATTGCACTTCATGTCGCGGCTGGCGACTCGGTCGTGCGAGGTCAGCTGCTCATGGTGGTGGAGGCAATGAAGATGGAACACAAGATCGTGGCTCCCGACGATGTCACGATCGCAGACATTCGATTTGGCGTTGGGGATCGGGTCGATACTGGAGACGTGCTCGTCGACTTTGCCGAGCCTTCCAGTGCAGATGACCAGGATCCCGGCAATGAGTGAGACCCGACCGATCCGCATCGCGAATTGTTCGGGGTACTTCGGTGACCGACAATCCGCAGCGGTCGAGATGGTTGAGGGCGGGCCTATCGACGTCCTGACGGGCGATTGGCTTGCCGAGCTGACGATGTTGATCCTGAATCGGATTCAGGCCAAACACCCCGGGCAGGGCTATGCGCGTACCTTCGTTTCCCAGATGGAACAGGTGATGGGTACCTGTCTTGACCGCGGGATCAAGGTCGTGACGAATGCCGGCGGGCTCGACCCCGACGGCTGCGCAGAAGCAATTTCTGACGTGGCTGACCGGCTTGGCCTCGCCCCCAAGATCGCCTACGTCCACGGCGACGATGTTCTCGACCGTCTCGATCTGCTGACACCATTCGGCGACGGCACGCCCCTCGGTGACGGGACGCCCTTCGAATACAGCAGTGTCTTGACCGCAAACGCCTATCTCGGCTGTTGGGGAATCGTCGACGCGCTTACCCGGGGCGCGGACATCGTCGTCACCGGCCGGGTGACGGACGCCGCTGTCGTGTGTGGGCCTGCGGCATGGCACCACGGATGGTCGTCACACGATCTTGATCCGCTCGCTGGCGCCGTCACCGCAGGTCACATCATCGAATGCAGCGGGCAGGCGACGGGAGGGAACTACTCGTTCTTTACCGAAGTTCCCGGATGGAAGACCGGGCAGGCCCGATTCGGGTATCCCTGGGCGGAAATTGCGGCCGACGGATCGAGCGTCATTGGCAAACATGACGGAACCGGTGGTCTGGTCTCAGTCGGCACGGTCACCTCGCAACTCCTCTATGAGATTGGCTCGCCCAAGTATCTCGGGCCAGACGTGACCGCCCGGTTCGATACGGCCGAGCTTTTGCAGACCGGGCCAGATCGGGTTCGGATCTCAAAGGTCCGAGGCGAACGCCCGCCCGAGACGCTCAAGGTCGCGACCAACCGCATGGGCGGCTTCCGAAACACGGTGACGCTCGGCCTCGTTGGCCTCGATATCGAGGAGAAGGCCGATCTCTGCGAGGCCGTCTTCTGGGATGCGTACCCCTTCGACCGAGACGAGGTCGACGATGTCACCGTCCAGCTGAGCCGGACCGATCAGGAAGACCCCGAGACCAATGACATGGCTACTGCCAGATGGTCGATCACGGTCAAGGACACCGACAAGGACAAGGTGGGTCGAGCGTTTTCGGGCGCGATCTTCCAGACGGCGCTTGCGAGTATTCCAGGCATGCACGGCCTGAGCGGTGGACCGAGCAACGCCGAGCCGTACGGCATCTATGCGCCCGCCTCCATTTCCCGCGAAGCGGTTCCGTCGTTGGTCACCGTCCTCGGTGAGGAGACACGGGAGATCTCATCGGTGCAGCCGGTTGCCGATTGGCCCGAGCCGGGTTGGCCAGTTCACGACCCCCAGATCACCTCCGCTTCGGCATATGAGTGGCGAAAGACCAGGCCCGAGTTGTTTGGGTCGATCATCGGTGCTCGCTCCGGTGACAAAGGCGGGGATGCGAACCTGGGTCTGTTCGCCCGATCCGATGAAGCCTGGCTATGGCTCGATGAGTTCCTCACCACTCATCAGCTCGAACAAATGCTGCCCGAAGCTGGCGGTTATCGCATCGAGCGATACCGACTGCCCAAGGTCTGGTCACTGAACTTCGTTATTCACGGGTTGCTCGGTGAAGGTGTTGCGGCATCGACACGTCCCGACGCCCAGGCGAAGAGCCTGGGGGAGTGGATTCGGGCTCGGGTCGTTGAGATCCCGATCCATCTCCTCTAACGGCTCTCCTGGGGTCGTGGCTGCGCTGCGCTAGGCGAGATCGGCAGCGTTAAACGCCACCCCAAACCGCACGCACCAGATGACGACGGTGTCGTACACGTCGAGGTCGACGTCGGTCGGGATTGCGTAGTTTTGCGAACCGATATTGCCGGTGAGGTCCCCGAGGTCGATGAAGTCGTCGTCGAACAGTCCAGCGTCTCCGTCGGCGTCGACACCGGCAACGAGGTACACGTTGAGATCGGGGCCGTTGTCGATTGCAAAGTCATCTTCGAAGCGAAGAAAGCGTTCATCGGACCCGTCGGTCAGGACCACCGCGGTTCCTTCACCGATGTGGATCCGGTCGATGAACTGTCCCTGTGCCAAGGTGATGATCTCGGGCATCTCCGGCTCGGCTTCCTCGGCCTCGACCTCGGCGGGGATGGCCTCGTCGACCATGACTTCGTTCATCTCGGCGACTTCGTCGTCGGACATGTCGTCTGATTCGAGTCCAGACGCACCCGACGAACTAAAGATCGGGCCCGCTTCGTTGACTTCATCGTCGATGAACGCCGTCTGGATTCCAAAGACGCCAAACGCGAGAAAGGCCAAGACTGCCAGCCCTGCGATGCCGAATCCGATCTTCATGTTCTTGTTCATTGTCGCTCGTTTCACCTTGGTCGTTGCAGGCACTTTTGCTTGCACGAAGTGTTACCTATTGAACGCTAACTCGCTGGCTGGTCAGCGAACTTCCCAAACGTCAGCTCGTTCTGGACCTTGTAAGAAGTTGGACTGCCATTGAGCTCCTCGCTCCTTGTGGTCCGCTGCGTACGATGAGGGTATGCCCCCGCTCGTTGATCCAAGCCGATACCCGCCAGCGTGTCCGCATGTGATCGACCGGACTCCGATGCGGATGCGATGGCTCGACCTCACGATGTTGCACTGGCGTTACCCCGCTGCTGAAGTGCAACGGTTACTCCCGGAAGGACTGACCATCGAGACATTCGATGGCTCGGCGTGGGTCGGCCTCGTGCCCTTCAAAATGGAGGTCGACATTCCGTTCGCTCCGCCCATGGAACGCATCTTGCACTTTCCCGAGACGAATGTTCGCACGTACGTTACGGGCGGATCGGGGGAGCCCGGGGTCTTTTTCTGGTCGCTCGAGGCATCGTCGCTTCCCGCGGTCGTCACCGCGCGGGCGACTTACCAGGTCCCGTACTTCTGGGCCGATATGTCGATCGAGGCCCGCGATGCTGCGGGTGCGCGCATCGATGCTCGGCCCGGGGTCGGTGATCGGGTTACGTACCGATCGACGCGACGCTGGCCGGCTCCGAAAGGGTCGTCCTCGCTCGTCGAGGTGAAAGTCGGCGAACCGTTCGTGGGCGATGAGCTCGACCACTTCTTGACCGGGCGTTGGGCGTTATACGGCTCGTTCAGCCGGTGGTTGTCGTACGCAACCATGTATCACGAACCGTGGCCCCTGCATCGTGGCGAAGTGCTGCGATGTGACGATGAACTGGTCGCGGCGACCGGCCTTAGCCAGCCGACGGATGCTCCGCTCGTGCATTATTCGCCTGGCGTCTCGGTCCGCTGCGGCTGGCCCGGCAAGGCCTAGGGCTACTCGCAGGCACTAGATGGATTCGATGCTCCAGCGGGTTGCTTCTTCGGCGCCGAAGAGCACAACTTCGTCGCCCGCCGCCGTGGAGAGGCTCGTTGCGAGCTCGCGCTCTACGGTCTCGGCGGTAAGACGAAGGCGTTCGCTCGGGGGCTCGACGCCGTAGATTTCACAACCGTTGCCGGAAATAAAGGCGGACAGTTGGTCGAGGGCGTCGTACGCCTGGAACACGTCGGCGACGACCTCGAGTCCGTACGCGGCGTTGAACACGCCGGCCTTGGCCTTTGGCCCATACTTAGCCGTTGTTGGGTGCGGCGCCGAGTCGGTGCCGAGCATGAATGACGGATCGCCTGACGTTGCCGCTGCGATCAACGCAGCTTGGTCGTCGGCGGAGTTGATCACGGGCTTGCAGTACAAGTCCGGTCGCATGCCATCGGCGAGCAGATCGGAACGTTCGCGCGCGAGGTGATGGGGCGTTACCGTCGCTGCCGTCTGCGGGTGGTCAACGACGAACTCGACGCCCGCTCGCGTCGATACATGCTCGACGGTGACGAGCAACTCCGGCATCGCTGCACACAACGGTGCGAGTTCGGCGTCGAGAAACGCAGCTTCGCGATCGAAGATATCGACGGTCGGGTCGGTCGATTCTGCATGAACCAAGAGGCGGGTGTTTGTTTCGGCAAGAACGCCGAATAGGTCGTGAAATGCGGCCAGTGAGGTCCCGCCGGCATCGGAGTTTGTGGTGGCTCCGGCCGGGTAATACTTGACCGCTGCGATCACGCCGGACTCGATGCCGGCGCGGAGATCGTCGAGATCGATGAGCGGGGAGCAGTAGAGCGCCATGACCGGACGGAACGAATCGGTACCTTCAGGAGCCGCCTCGAGGATCTTGTTTCGGTATGCCGCTGCGGTCGCCGTCGTCGTGATCGGGGGCATCACGTTCGGCATGACCATGGCATAACGGAACCGTCGGGCCGTATACCCAACGACTGCGTTGAGCATGTCGTCGTCTCGAAGATGGACATGCCAATCGTCCGGCTGTGGAATTTCCAGGCTTGCTCGCATAGTTTGCGAGCGTAACGTCGAAACGGACCCGAGGTGGGCATGAGCAATATCGAGCAACCGGAGTACGAATGGCACAAGGTTCTGGACCCCGAGGAGCTTGAAGAAGGCCGAGTCAAGACGGTCGCAGTTGGCACGCAGACATTTGCGGTCTCGCACTACGACGGACAGTACGGCTGTATCGACAACGCGTGCCCGCATCAGGGCGGCCCGCTGGGTGAGGGGTCGATCGAGAACGGTTGGTTGCGGTGCCCATGGCACGGGTACGACTATTCGCCGCTGACCGGTCAGCCGCCTGGCGGCTTTAGCGATGCCCCGGACTGCTTTACTACCGAGGTTCGCGAAGACGGCGTGTATGTTTCGCTGCCGACGCCGTCCCCCAAGCCGAGGACCGTTTCGGACGTCATGGTCGAGACGATGGTCAATTGGGGTCTTACTCACGTATTCGGAATGGTTGGTCACTCCAACCTCGGTTTTGCCGACGCGATGCGCAAAGCAGAAGCTCGTGGTGACCTGACGTTTATCGGGATACGTCATGAGGGAGCGGCTGCGTTTGCGGCCAGCGCATTTGGCAAGCTCACTGGACGGGCCGCTGGATGCTTCGGTATTGCGGGCCCCGGTTCCACGAACTTGCTCACTGGCCTGTACGACGCGAAGGAGGATCGCGCTCCGGTCCTCGCGCTGAGCGGCCAAGTGCCATCGAGCGTCAAGGGACGCGGCGCCTTCCAAGACACCAACCTCGAAGGTGCGTTCGCAGATGTCGCCCGCTTCTCCGAGACGGTCCATGCCGGATCGAACCACGCCGAGCTTGCGACTCTCGCCATGAAGAGCGCCATCGTCGAAAGCGATGTGTCGCACCTGATCTTCCCCGACGAAGTGCAACACGCACCAGTCCCCAATGGCACCGAAGCGGGGAGCCCCGACGGTCGTACCGGGTCGCGCAAGATCGCAGCACCCGCCGACGAGGTAGAGCGGGCTGTGTCCATGATCGCCGCAGCCGAACGTCCGATGATCATCGTTGGCAATGGTGCACGCCACGACATGGAAGGCGTGACTGCTCTCGCCGAGCGTCTGGGTGCGCCCGTTGCGACCACGTTCAAGGGCAAGGGCCTAATCAGCGACCACCATCGCTTGGGTTGCGGCGTCATGGGGCGTTCGGGAACACCGATCGCCAGCTGGTTTATGAACGAAAGCGATCTCGTATTGGTCTTTGGTGCAAGTTTCGCCAATCACACGGGCATCGCCGACTACAAGCCGCTGATCCAGGTCGATCGGGACCCCATGGCGATTGGCCGATTCCACTCGGTCGATTGCGGTCTGCAAGGCGATGTCGGTGTCACCTGCGCACAGATCACCGATCTCTTGCCCGACGACGCCGGTGGCGACTTCGACGCCGAAATCGCGAGCCGTTGGGAGCTATGGCGAGCAGAGAAGGCGTCACGTATTGCCGACGATGAGGGTCATGGCATTGGGGCCGCAGCGCTTATGGACTCGCTTACCCGGACCATCCCGCAGGACGCCGTGATCGCAGTCGACGTTGGCAACAACACGTACTCATTCGGTCGATACTTCGAGGCTTCGGGTGAACAGGATCTGCTCATGTCGGGGTATCTCGGGTCGATCGGCTTCTCCTTCCCGGCTGCGATGGGGGCTTGGGCTGCGGTCGGCGACTCTCGCCCCGTGGTCAGCGTGAGCGGCGATGGTGGATTCGGCCAATACGCCATGGAGGTGACCACTGCGGTCAAGTACGACATGAACATCACCCACGTGCTGATGAACAACTCCGAACTCGGCAAGATCTCCAAGGAGCAACGTGCTGCTGAGTGGGAGGTGTGGCAGACCTCGCTACACAACCCGAGCTTCGCCGCCTTCGCCGAGCTTTGCGGGGCGAAGGGTATTCGCGTCACCGCACCCAGCGAGTTGGACGCAGCGATCGAAGAGGCGCTCGCCCACACCGGGCCGGCCCTCGTCGAGGTCGTTACCGACGCTCTGTTGCTCTGAGAAGGACTATGACAATGAACCCACTAACCCCACCCGACATCGCAACGCTGACCAGCACTCGGCTTGCCCTGCACCGCCTGGCGACATACGTCGTTGCACCGGTGCGCTACCAAGCGACCGAACGGTTTGGCCTGCGCGCCACCGAGAACGGCTTTGGGACACCGCCATTTAACGATCGCCAGATCCGAGTTGAGGGCCGCGAGCTCATCGACACTCTCGAGGGCACACAGCGACGCCATACGATCAGTTCGTTGAGTGCAGCAGCAGAGTTTCTCGGAACCAGCATTGATCCCGACACCGCCGCCGAGCATGATTCCCCGGCCGTTGGGGACCCCGACGCAGACCTCGGTATCGACGAGGGGTCATCGCGCTTCCTCGGCGAGTGGTTCGAAATGGCGTTTTCCGCGCTCGCTCAGGTACGAGCGGACTCCGCCTCGGTCGATGCGAGCGAGCCGCAACTGTGGCCGGGGCACTTCGACCCGGCTATCGAAGTCGGCGACGACGACCACCGCGGAAGCTACGGAGCATCACCTGGCGACCACGGCATCGAGGAGCCGTACCTGTATCTCAGTGTCTGGTGGCCAGACAAGGTCGGTCTCGATACCAACGACACACGATGGAACGCGCCGAGCTTCACCGGTTCGGTACTGCGCCTCAGCGACTTTCCCGCCGATGAAGACCCCGTCGACGTCGCAACTGCGTTTTGGCGCTCGTCACGCGACGCTCTTGGTTAGGTAGGTAGCTCTAGCTGCGCTTGTTCCATAACGCAGCGAGCCCATAGGCGGCAACGAGCAACGCTAGGCCGCCAGCGACGAACGCCACGCTGATCTCGGTCTCTTCGTCTTGGAGGACGATTTGGCTGGGTAGCTGGTTAAAGACGTCGACCAGTTCAGCTGCATCGGCGGCCCGGAAGTACTCGCCCCCGGTAATATCTGCGACCTCTTGGAGCGTTGGTTCATCGATCACGAGAAAGGGCCGCAATTCTTCAATTGTGGTGTCCCCAAGGTCCGGTCGGCCGTTGTTAAAGCCAAAGCCGGGAGCAAAGCTTCCCGGTCCAATCTGGTCTGGGGCGCACACCATCTCGGCGATCTCATCTCCGCCAAAGCCAATCGTGTACACGCGGACACGCCGATCGAAGGCCTGCTGTGCAGCGTCGAGGGGTTCGACCCCTTGACTGTTCGCTCCGTCGGTCAGCAAGACGACGATGTCGGGCACGTATTCGCCCGCTTCGGCAATCGCATCGCGGTCGACCGAGTCGCGGAGATCGATCGATGCCCGGTCGACATCGGGATTGACCTCGGCGATTGCGTCGAGCGCACGAATCGTCGCGTTGCCGATGCCGGTGCCAAGCGAAGCGGTGAAGCCGTCGATGGCAGCGACGAGGTCATCGGTGTCGTTTGTGGGCGGAACCACGAGTTCGGCGACACCCCCGAAGGCAACGATCCCGATCTGGGTTCCGTCGTCGCGGCCCTCGACGAACGTGCGGGCAGCGTCTTGGGCGACGGCCAGGCGGTTTGGGGCAACATCGGTCGAACACATCGACAGCGACACGTCGAGCGCCAAGATGATCGAGGTCCGGTCGAGGGGGACTTGCACGGTCGCCTGGGGGCGGGCGGCACCGATCCCGAGGCTCGTAAGGCCAAGAAGTAGCAATGCCGTCGGCACATGGCGTTTCCAGGGAGCAGCGGTGGGGAGCGCCTCTTTGATGAGGGACAGGCTGCCGTAGGAAATGGCGCGGTTCTTGCGGCGGCGCAACATCACGACGTAGAGCACGAGCAGGAGTAGAGGCACCAACAAGGTGAGCAGCATGAGTGGCCACGCAAAGGTCACGGCATCCGTCCTTTGAGTCGCATCGAGAGCATGGCAGCCATCGCAATCAGCGCCAATGCGCCGACGCCGAACACGCTCGTGAGTTCGAGCTGTTCTTCGTTGAGCTGGAGGTCTTGCTCGATGGTGTCGGTGACGGCTGCGAGTTCATCGATGCTTTCGACCTGGAAGTAGGTGCCATTGCTGCGTTCGGCGAGTTCCTGAAGAGATGCTTCGTTGAGTGCTGTCGACAGGGAGAACCCGTCGAGCTCGATGACGGTTCCGTCAGTGCTGCCGAGCCCCACCGGATAGATGCGTATGCCGTTCGCTGCTGCGAGCTCGGCGAGTGGTGCTGGGCTTTGCTCGGTGGTGTCTTCCCCGTCGGAGAACAACACGATGATCGCCGAGCCGAAGCCACCGAAGTCGACCGGTGGAATATCGACGTCCCCAGACTCGTCGGGCAGATAGATGATCGGGCTTTGGGCAATCGCGCTCAGTCCAGCGAAGAGGCCCTCGTTTAGCGACGTCCCACCGGCGGCTTGTAGGCGGTCGATGGAGGACAAAACTGCGGTCCGGTCGTCGGAAGGACGCAACGTGATTGCACCAGAGGAGCCGAATGACACGATGCCGATCTCGACCGAATCTGGTTGGTCTTCGACAAAGGTCGTCGCCGCGGCCTTGGCAGCATCGAGACGGGTTGGCTCGAGGTCGTCGGCGATCATCGACTGAGAGGTATCGAATACGAGCATGACGGTGCTGCGAAGTTCTGGAACCTCGACCTGCGCTTGTGGCCGAGCGAAGCCGACCAGCATGGCGGACAGTGCCAGCAGGGCAAGGACGGGGGACAGGTGACGTTTCCAGCCGAGGGCGGCGACGTCGTCGTACCCCGCTCCCAAGGTTGCTCCGTGCGAGGAGGTTGCCGAGCGTCGTCCGAGGAGTACGTACGCGGCAATGGCCAGTGGAACGAGGAGGAGACCAATGAGGGCGGCCGGCCAGATGAAGCTCATCGGCGGTGCCGCTCCTTGCGCGTTGCGACCATAGTGAGCAACGAGCGGGCGAGGTCGTCGTCGGTCGAGATCGCAAAGAGATCCACGCCGGCTCGGACGCTCGCTGCGGCAATGCGTTTTTCGCGCTCTGCTGAGGCGTCTGCGAACCGCTGCCGGAATTTGGGGTTGCCGGTGTCGACGGTCATTTGCTCGCCGGTTTCGGCGTCCTGCACGACGACGAGTCCGGCGTTGGGGAGTTCGATCTCCTGGGGGTCGACGACGCGAATTGCCACGACCTCATGGCGTGTTGCTAACCGCCGGAGAGCGACGTCCCACCCAGGCTCGCTGAGGAAGTCGGAGATGACGAAGACCAGGCTGCGGCGACGAGCCACGCCAGCGCCGGCGTGCAACAAGCCGGTTAGCGGCATCTGCTCAGCTGATGGTTGTGGTGAGGCGAGGAGGTGGCGTGCGACGCGAAGGACCTGAATTCGGCCGCTCTTGGGCTCGATCAGTTGCTCGACGGCGTTGTTCCACAACACGGCGCCGACGCGGTTGCCGCGGTGGCTGAGTAGGCGGGCGAGTGAGGTGACGAGCTCGTTGGCAACGTCTTCTTTGGTGCGTCCCCCGTGACCGAATCGCATCGACGCGGTGCGGTCGACGAGAAACCATGCGGTGAGGTCGCGGTCTTCGTCGTATTGGCGCACGAATGGAGTGTCCATCCGGGCAGTGACATTCCAGTCGATGCGTCGAACGTCATCGTCGGCCTGGTAGTCGCGAAGGTCGGCAACGTCGAGACCGTCACCGAGGAACGCGGTCCGGTAGTCGCCTTGGAGACGTCCGTCGAGACGTTGGAGGACCTGCCAATCGAGACGGCGCAACAACGCCTCCGGCGTTGCGAGTGATCGCGCCTCGGGCGTTGCGAGTGATCGCGCCTCGGGCGTTGCGAGTGATCGCGCCTCAGGCGTTGTTGAGGATGTTGTTCGTGCGCTCATTGAGCGTGACCTCTGGCAGCGGGATCGTCTGCATGATTTGGGCGAGCAGGTCATCGGACCGAACACCATCAGCGAGTGCTTCATAGGACAACACGAGGCGATGACGAAGTACATCGAGCGCGAGATCCCGGACGTCTTGGGCGAGGGCGTACGTACGGCCACGTACGAACGCGAGCGCCTTTGCCGTGAGAATAAGGTTGATCGACGCTCGTGGGCTTGCGCCGTGAGTGATGTACGGGGACAGACCCGACAAGCCAACAGTGTGTGGTGCGCGGGTGGCGTTCACGAGTTGTACGGAGTATTCGATCAGCGCTGGGTCCACGTAGATGTTGTCCGCTGCGGCTTGGAGGTCGAGGAGCTCATCGGTGGTGATGACCTGGGCGACCTTCTCGACAGCGCTGGTCATTCGCTCGACGATCACGAACTCTTCGGTCGGGCTTGGGTAGCCGACGAGGACCTTCATCATGAAGCGATCGAGTTGAGCTTCGGGTAGGGGGTAGGTTCCCTCTGACTCGATCGGGTTCTGGGTGGCGAGTACCAGGAACGGAGTGGGGACCTTATGGGTTTCGCGTCCGATGGTGACCTGTCTCTCCTGCATGACCTCAAGGAGCGCCGATTGCACTTTGGCCGGTGCGCGGTTGATCTCATCGGCGAGAAGCAGGTTGGTAAAGACAGGGCCGAGCGAGGTTTGAAAGTCACCGGACTTCTGGTTGTAGATGCGGGTGCCGGTCAGGTCAGCGGGAACCAGATCGGGCGTGAACTGGATGCGCTGGAATTCGCCGCCGATCGAGTCGGCGAGGGTCTTGATCGCGAGGGTCTTGGCCAACCCGGGCACACCTTCAACCAGCACGTGGCCGCGTGCGAGCAGCGCCACGATCAGTTGTTCGAGGAGCAGGTCTTGGCCAACGATGACTTTCTTGACCTCGTAGAGCACTTCTTCAAGCGGGCGCTGCTGCGGTGGCGCGGGCGGTGCCTGTTCGGCCGTTGCGGTCGGGGCGATACTGACCTGCGGAGCGGGTTGAGAAACTGGTGGGCCTGGCGGTGGCGGAACCATTCCGGGAGCCGGCGGCGGGTTTAGGGGGTCGTTCGACGACGTTGTCACTGTTCTGGTCCTCCGGCGGCGCCGCCTGCGGTTTCTATGGGAACGGCGAATCCGATCCCGGCAAAGAAGTCCGAACCCGTCGGGTTGACGAGCGCGGTGACGATGCCGACGACCTGAGCATTGGAGTTCACCAATGGGCCGCCGGAGCTGCCGGGGTTGACGGCAGCGTCGAATTGAATGAGATCCTCGAGGAGCTGTCCGTCATCGAGGGGCAACGTCCGGTCAAGACCCGATACGACACCTTCGGAGAAGGATCCTCCGAGCCCGAGTGGATTCCCTACTGCGTATACCTCGGCGCCTATGGGAACGGACCCGCCGAGCACCGCGGGAACGACGACCTGGGGGAGGGTGCTCGCCGCGATCGTTGCAATGTCGAGCTCTGGGCGCGATTCGAGGATCTGCGCTGCGCTCGATGTGCCATCGGTGAAGGTGACCGTGATTGGTTGGCCGCTGTCGACCACGTGGTTCGAGGTCATGATCGTTCCGTCGGCGTTGATGATGACGCCCGTACCGATCGACGCGGTATCGGAACCGGGTTCGCCGACTTGAATGAACACCACGGACTGGATGATCGTCCCAAAGATCGCCGGACCTCGGTCGGGCGGGAGCGTGGTTGTCGACAGCGCCTCATCGATCGCGGCGTCGACCTCAGCGGGCGTGGACGTCTCGGAGCGGCCGAGAAAGAGAATCGCAGCGACGGCACCCAGACCGATAGCGATCAGCCACAGCGCGAGCGGAATGAGTACTCGCTTCCAAAACGGACGCTTCGGTGGGGTTTGCCCGGGTTCGGGAATCGATTCGGGCTCGGCGATCTCGGGTTCAGCCTCGACGATCGGCATCATCCGGCCTGGAATTGCCACCGCTGGCGGCGGGGTACGAGGAGCAAACGGGCGGGTCGAGGTCATAGAACTTGTGCCCCACGGTACTGCCCAGTCACGAAACGGCCCGGTCGAGCCCTCCTATCCTTGCTGATTTCTTAGCCCGCTACTGGCGGTAGCTCGGGTCCTTTTGATCCATCAGACGCTTCAGCGCTGGCCATTCGTGCTTCCCCAGCGGGAAGTGGTCGTATTGGCGTTTCGCGAGTTCCCAGATGTCGGTCGGGCCGGGGTCGATCTCGAGGCCGCTTCCATGTGCGGCGAGGAGCGCCCGGCAGCCTCGAACAAAGTAATGCATGACCATAAACGCTTCACCGGCCGTTTCGCCCACGGTCAGGAAGCCGTGGTTCCGCATCACCAGAACCCGGTTGCCTTCCATGTTCTTGGCCAGTCGTTCGCGCTCCTCCAACGTGAGTGACAGGCCTTCCCAGTCGTGATAGCCAATCTGGCCGTACAGCATCGACGTGTCCTGGACAATGTGTCGAAACCCGTCCTTGAGCGCGGTCACTGCCAGTGCATCGGGCACGTGTGCGTGGAACACGACCTTGTGTTCTGGGAAGTCGTTGTGGATCGCTGAATGAATGACAAAGCCTGCGGTATTAACGTCGGCTGGCCCTTCGAGGACCGTTCCCTCTGAGTCCACCTTGATGAGGTTCGATGCGGTGACCTCGTTGTAGAGCAGCCCAAACTTGTTGAGGAAGAAGTTGTGATCGCTGCCGGGCACTCGCATGGTGATGTGATTCCACACGGTGTCGTCGTATCCGAAATGTGCCGATAGGCGGTACATGGCGGCGAGGTCGACGCGTGCCTCCCATTCTTCGCCGGTGAAGCTTGTGGCGTTAGCTGCGCTGAAGTCCTCTGCGGTGAGTTCGTCATTCATATCCATGGTTTCCTTCGCTAGATCTCGTGCAAAATGGCGTTGTTGGTTCGTTCGATGACCTGGGCTGCGAGCAGGTGGGCAGCGTCCGAACCATATTCGGCCTCGGTCGCTTCGTAGAGGTCGGCGACGCGCTGCATGAACGGAAGCTCAGCGCCGACCGACTTGGCGAGCTCCATGGCCAGACGCATGTCCTTGGCTGCATGGCCAATCGGAAACGACGCGTCGTATGTACCTGCGATGATCTCTGGCCCGTAGGCGGT
>CALBVK010000387.1 GCA_937969345.1 uncultured Acidimicrobiales bacterium | reverse complement strand
TCGATGATTCTCGACAGCGTGCAAACGCCGTACAACGTCGGAACGATCATTCGCACGTCCGCCGCCTTGGGAGTGGAACACCTTTGGCTTGTCGGCGCGACCGAGTCGCCCAACCACAACAAGACCAACAAGACGGCGCTTGGTACCCAGCGATATGTCACGTGGACGAACGTTGAGGAGCCGGCCGAAGCCGTCGCCGAGGCCAAGGCCGCCGGCTACACGATCGTTGGCATCGAGCTCGCCGACGACGCCCTTCCGCTGCACGAGCTCGACCTGTCGGGCCAGATCTGTTTGGTCGTCGGTCACGAAGACCGGGGCCTCAGCAAGGACATCTTGCCGCTTTGCGATGCCGTGGGGTACATCCCCCAGGTTGGCAAGGTCGGTTCGCTAAATGTCGGCGTCGCCGCATCGATTGCCGTGGCAGAAACCCGCAGGCAAGGCTGGGAGTAAGCCATGTCGGTCGACGTGCCGCCGCTCGTCCGCCAGCGGGCAGAGGCTCATGGCAATGCTGGGCAGCGATGGCTCGACAATCTTGGTCTCGTACTCGCCGACCTGCGCGCGAAGTGGCACCTTACCCTTGGGGCTTCATACGCAGGAGGAACGGCTGGGCTCGTCATGCGAGCGACCAACGCGAACGGCACGCTATGTGTCCTCAAAGTAGCCATGCCCCTCGACGACGAGGAAGTACACGGCTTCGCACAAAGCGTGCGTGTTCATGAGCTTGCCGAAGGGCGTGGCTGTGCGCGTCTGATGGAATCAAGCGCATTGCACTCGGCGATGTTGCTCGAACAGCTCGGCCCTAACCTCGCTGAACTCGATATGGCAATCCCCGTCCTACTCGACACCATTGCTCGAACCGCACAGTCCTTTTGGCGTCCGCGAGGAATCGATGATCATGGCATTCCGAACGGCTCTGAGAAGGCGGTTTGGCTCGAGCGATTCATTACATCTACTTGGGAGGAGCTGAACAGACCCTGTGATGAGCGCGTCATCGATGAGGTCACCGGCTTTTGTGCCGAACGCGCTGCTGCCTGGAGCCCGAAAGAATCGGTCCTTGTGCACGGCGACGCGCACGGCTGGAACACGGTGCGGGATGGCTCGGGAGGCTTCAAGTTTGTCGACCCCGAGGGGATCTGGTCGGAGCGTGCGCACGAGCTGGCGGTGCCAATGCGCGAGTACAACGCACCGTTGCTCGAGGGTGATACCAGGACCCTCGCCCGCCAACGCTGCGAACGACTTGCAGCGATCTGCGATGTTGACCCTGTCGCGGTCTGGCAATGGGGAGCTATCGAGCGGGTATCCACTGGACTGGCCAACCTGAGAGACTTCGACGACTCAGAGGGTATTGACTTTCTCCGGGTAGCCGAACTGTGCCACAGCCTCTAGACGGGCTCGACCTGCACCAGCGTGTCGCCGTAGCTAGAGCCGGCACCGAACTCGGTATCCGCGGCGTTTGTCAGATCGTTGGCTGAGCCAATGGCATCGCCATAGGCCGAATCCACATATCCCCATGGAACGCTGACCACGCCTGGACGAAGGCGGTCCGTGATAGCGACGGGTAACACGAGCGAAGCACGTTCGTTGAACACCCGAGCGGTGTCGCCTGCGCTCAAACCACGCGCCTCAGCATCGGCCTGGTCGAGTTCCACATGCGGTTGTGTCTCACGGTCGGCGTGAGCGGCGAGGTCGCTGTACGACGTGTTCAGGAAGCGGGTCGCCTTCTTTGGGGTCTGCAAGAACAGCGGGAAGGTGTCCATCTGCGGACTTCCGGGGCCTTCGGCCACCGGAATCCATTCAGGCAGGTGGCTGACGCCGAGAGCACCGAAGGATTCGGCCACGAGTTCGGCCTTGCCCGACGGGGTGCGGAAACCTCCCTCTGCATACGGAAGGTGGTTCTCCGGGAAGCTGCTGACCCGAACGAAACCGTCTCGGCGCAGCGCCTCGAGATCGACGTGATCGGCGACTGCGAGGCGCACCTGTTCCATGTCGGTCAAGTGCAGTTCGGGTTGGGAGAAACCAAAGGCCGTAGCCAGACGCCGGAACAGCTCCGTGTTCGAGACCGCATCGCCGAGTGGAGCGGTCGCTGGTTCGTTCCAGCCAAGCCAGAGGTGTCCCCAGGCAGGCATGGCATCGATCATCTCGGTCTCCATCGCTGCGGGCAGCACAACGTCGGCATATCGAGCGGTGTCGGTCATGAACTGCTCGCTGACGACGGTGAAGAGATCCTCTCGTTCCAGCCCCCGTCGCACCGCTGCGGACTCGGGCATGCTCAAGATCGGATTGCCGTTCCAGATGAACAATGCATGGATTGGATCGTCTTGCTCCGTCAGCGTCCGTCCAAGTGCTGGCTGACGGAAGGAGCGCCGCTGGCCGGCATCGGGCGCAACGACCGACGCGAGGCCGCTGACTGCGCCGGTATCGACATCGTCGACTTCTGCCCACGCGCCGACGCTACGTGCGAATCCGCCACCGAGAACCTTGTGTGACCCGGTGAGGACCGGAATCATTGCACTCAGGCGGTACATGGTGGGGCCGCTGAAGTGATGCTCGACCCCGATCAGCCCCCGGATCATGGTCGCTCGGATCTGCCCGATTGAGCGAGCGAGTTCGCCGATCACGTCGGCATCGACACCACAGAGCGGAGCAGCCCATTCGGGGGTCTTGTCGGCGACGTGGGCAGCGAGGTCGTCGAACCCAAGCGCATGGGCAGCGATGTACTCGTGGTCGAGCAGGTCGTCGGCGATCAGGACGTTGATGATCGCCAGCAGAATCGCAACGTCGGTACCGGGCAGCGGCTGGATGTGCTGGTCGGCCTTGTCCGCCGTGATCGTCTTGATTGGATCGATAACGATGACCTTGGCACCACGCTTCTGGGCCTCGTTGATCGTTGGCCATAGGTGCCGGTTGGTAAGGCGGGTGTTCGTGCCCCACAGGATGATCTGATCGGAGTGCTCCGCCTGCAACGGATCGGTCCCAAGACCATGCCCGTACACCGTCGCCATGCCGATTCCCGACGCTGCGCCGCACACGCTTCCGTACTGTGTGCTCGACCCGAGCAGAGCAAACAAGGCATTGCTCGTACCTGCGTTCTGGATCAGACCTTGAGTACCCGCTGACCACCACGGCAGAATCGCCTCGCCGCCGTGTGTATCGCGGACTCTCGTGAACTCGGCCACGATCTGCTCAAGGGCTTCATCCCACGTGGCCTCGCGAAACTCGCCGCTACCCTTCGGCCCGGTTCGAATCAGCGGTTTCAGGAGCCGATCCTCGTGGTTCACACGGCCAACGAACTTGTTGACCTTCGGGCACAGCTCGCCCTTGGAGTACGGGTGCGCAGGGTTTCCCTTCACCGACGTCAGCACGCCGTCGACCGATGTGGCGATCCAACCACAACTATCGGGGCAATCGTGATGGCATGTTCCAAGGGCCTCAAGCGTCGTCATAGATCAAACTCTACGACTGACCAGCCGTGTGGAGCAGGCACTTTTCGGACATCCGCGTCGAAACACCATCTCTGCGCAGCTACAGATCGAGGGGGTCGATCTCGATTCGGATGCGTTCCGCTGGGCGGTCTGTTGCGTTGATTGCTCCCAACAGGGTTTCGTGATCCGCTGCAGCCACTCTCCACCGGTCACCCAGACGGTTTATCTGCAGCGCTGTTCCGTGAGGGCCGAGGTTCGAGATATACGCTTCGGCGCCAGCGCCGGAAACGAGCGCCCATGCCCCATAGGGAGGCTGACGGAACACCTTTCGGATATCGCGTTGCGCTGTCGCTACCCGTCCGGGGTCGCCGTTGACGGCGGCCTGCACGACGACATCGTCCGGCCGGTGCGTCTGAATGACTACCCGCCCCCCGGATGCCTTGGGCCCCACCCGTCGCGCCGCGAGGGCGAGCAGACCAAAGGCATCCTCTGCCGCTCGGTATCTGGGGACAGCAAGCTCCTGATCGAAGTCCAAAAAGATGACTGCCTTGGCCGCTTCCATTCGGTGCAGCAGCGCCTCGGTCCCGATGAAGAGCTGGTTTCCGCTCAGTTCACGAGGCGGAGTCTCGGCCGACACCTCCACGACCGGGCGTTTCGCCAATGCGGCGAGATCCTCGGCCATTCGTGAGATTCCAAGCCGCAGTTGCTTCATATGCGTGCCATTACATTCGTTGCACACCATTGGCCGAACCGTGTTGTCCCGAGCGCACACCAGCCGGCCGTCGTCGTCCTCGCGAAGCGCTCCCCCGCACTCCGAGCACGCCGCAAGTGAGGAACAGGTCGCACACGCCAGCATGCGAGCGCGGCCTTTACGGTTCAGGATGCACGCCACGGGTCCTTCGCCGCGAATGACGTCGACGATTCGCTCGGTCAGCAAGCCAGGGGTGTCTTGAACACGCAAATCAACGACGTCGAAGAGCGGCCACGAATTCCGTTCGGCGGACCGCTCTGGCACGAGCGTGCGGTCGGCGGCGTGCAAGCCCTCCAACGACGGCGACGGTGATGCCAAAACGCAGCACGCTCCGGAACGTCGAGCACGTTCGATCGCAACATCGCGAGCGTTCCACGCCGGTGTCCGCTCTTCCTTGTATGTCGAGTCGTGTTCGTCGAGAACGAGCACCGCATCGAGCTCGGTCATTGGCGCAAGCGCTGCGATTCGGGTGCCGATGGTGGTCGCCCCTGAGGCCGAACGTTCCCACTGATCGTCGTATTCGGCGACAGCAACGCCGGCATCTCGAAGCCGACGTGCCAGCAACCGGCGATGAGCGATCGTCGGGACCAGGATCAACGCACGCCCGCAGGCCGCAGCGGCGACAGCGAGGTCGACTCCGAGGTCCCCCGGTGCGGTGCGCACCAGCGAAACGCCATCGACGAAAGTCCCCTCTAACCCCGCAGGCGTAGACACCGTTGCAGTTGGCGGCGTGTGTCGGACGAGCGGCACCATTCGTGGCGGCGACGCGGCTCGCAGAAAGTGCGGAACCCGTCCCGCCCATCGGACCGCGGCCCACTCGGCAATGTCGAGCACTTCCTGGGGAGGACCGAAGCTCGACCACTTCGCGAGCGGTCGCACCTCGACGGTGTCATCGAACGCGACGTCGACGGCGGTTACCCAGCCAGCAGTCCGCCGTCCGCCAAAGTCCACGCGCACCAGCGAACCGACGCGAACGTTGTCTGCCCGGCCGTCCTTCTCCCACGCAACGGGTACTTCGTAGGTGAAGCTCTGACGGATCGACGTGATATCGGGTTGCACCTGAACCAGCCGGCCCGCAGGACGTGCAACGACCCGCTGCGGCGCAGCGGGTCGTTCAAATCCTGGCAGTGGTTCGGTCACCAGAAGAATCTAACGACCGACATCGCGACGCAGTCGCTAATCCCGTAAGGATCAGAGGCCGAGGGCGCTCTTCAAATCGGCGGCGCGGTCGGTGTTCTCCCACGTGAACCCGTCGCCGCTACGGCCAAAGTGTCCGTATGCAGCTGTTGGCTTGAAGATCGGGCGACGCAGATCGAGGTCACGAAGGATCGCTGCGGGACGCAGGTCAAAGACCTGATCGACCGCTTCGGCGATTTTTTCTGGGTCGACGGTTTCGGTTCCGAAGGTCTCTACCAGAACCGACATTGGACGGGCCATGCCAATCGCGTAGGCGACCTGCACTTCACATCGGCTCGCAGCGCCCGAGGCGACAACGTTCTTGGCGACCCAGCGCGTTGCGTATGCGGCGGAGCGATCGACCTTCGATGGATCCTTACCGGAGAAGGCACCGCCGCCATGGCGGCCCATGCCGCCATAGGTGTCAACGATGATCTTGCGACCCGTGAGGCCGGCATCGCCAACAGGGCCGCCGATAACAAAGCGACCGGTCGGGTTCACGTGGACTTCGTAGTCGTCGTCGGCGAACTGCTCGGGGATAACCGGCTTGATGACGTTCTCGATGAGGTCCGGGCGGATCATCGAATCGCGGTCGATTCCATCGTTGTGCTGGGTAGAGACGAGCACGGTGCGTAGGCGAACGGGCTTGTTGTCTTCGTAGTCGAAGGTGACCTGAGTCTTGCCGTCTGGACGAAGATACGGAACCGTGCCGCTCTTGCGGACCGCCGCCAGCTGTTCGGCCATGCGGTGAGCGACGTGGATCGGCATCGGCATGAGCACGTCGGTCTCGTCGGAGGCGTAGCCGAACATCATGCCCTGATCGCCAGCACCCTGCTTGTCCAGGTCGTCCTCTTCGGAAGCGCCGGAGCGAACCTCTTCGGAATCGTCGACACCCTGAGCAATATCGGGAGACTGCTCGTCGATAGACACCATGACGCCGCAGGTGTTGCCATCGAATCCAAAGGACTCGCGGTCATAGCCAATGCCATTGATCGTGTCGCGAACGACCGACGGAATATCGACGTAGGCCTTCGTGGTGATCTCGCCCGCCACCATTGCGAGTCCGGTCGTAACGAGCGTTTCGCACGCGACACGGCTCATCGGATCTTGTTCGAGAATCGCGTCGAGAATGGAGTCAGAGATCTGATCTGCCATCTTGTCCGGGTGACCCTCGGTCACCGATTCCGACGTGAAGCTGTAGTTGTTTGGCACGGCCTTCTCCTGAGTTCTGCCGCGAGTGTAGAGCGGCACCAGTTCGGTAGTGAGGAATTACGGGAAGGTTCCTCGGACCCCAACGACAGCATCGAAAATCGCATCTGCGACCACCCGCTTTGACCCGAGAGGAACATCGACCTCTTCCCCGCTGCCAAGTACCAACGTCACCTTGTTGGTGTCGTGGGCAAACCCGGCATCGGGGGCGGAAACATCGTTGGCCACAATCAGATCGAGATTCTTACGCTCGAGCTTTCCACGAGCATTCTCCAGCAGATTCTGGGTTTCGGCGGCAAAGCCGACCAGAACCTGCCCGTTCGGCTTTTGTTGGCCGAGGTCGACGAGAAAGTCGTGGGTCTTCTCGAGCAGAATCTCAGGTACCTCGCCGGCACCCTTCTTGATCTTCTCGCCAGCTGGTGACGCGGGACGGAAGTCGGCGACCGCCGCGGCCATCACGATGACGTCGGCATCGGCGACCGCCATAACCGCGTCTTGCATTTGCGATGCACTTTCGACCGACACCACGGTGCAGCCGATCGGCGACTCGCGATCGACCGTAGAGATCAGCGTGACGTCGGCGCCGCGCATCCACGCAGCCTCGGCGAGCGCATAGCCCTGCTTGCCCGTCGAGCGGTTCGAGATCACACGCACAGGGTCAATGGCTTCCCGCGTGCCTCCAGCGGTGATTACCACGTGCGTCCCCGACAGATCTCCCGAGGCAAGGACACGCTCGGCATGAGCGACCACGCTTCGAGGGGCAGCGAGGCGACCAAAGCCAATGTCGCCACCGGCGAGCCGCCCGGGTTCAGGGTCGACGACGTGGACACCCCGGTCGCGCAGAACCGTCAGATTGTCCTGCACCGCTGGATGTTCCCACATCTCGGTATGCATGGCCGGAGCGATCATCACCGGCGCACGGGTCGCGATAAGCGTCGCCGTCAACAGGTCGTCGGAACGACCCATTCGGTAGTCGGCGAGCAAACGAGCGGTCGCTGGAGCAACGATGATGAGATCGGCGGTCTGGCCGAGCAACGTGTGCGGAATTGGGCTGGTTTCGTCCCACAGCGTCGACTGAACCTTCTCCGATGCAAGTGCATCGAATGTCGTTCGTCCCACGAAATGCTCGGCACCTTCGGTCAGGACCGGAACAACATGCGCTCCGGCGTCGACGAGGCGACGGCAAATCTCGATGGCCTTGTATGCGGCGATACCGCCGGTGACCCCAAGGACTACCCGGGCACCATCGAGGTTGGTCACAGCTGTTTGCTCAGTCGTTTGACTTAGCGAGCTCGGCTTCGAGCGCTTCAGCGTCGGCCTTGGCCTGTGCCTCGGCGAGTGCCTCTGCCTCGAAGTCACGTTCGATCGGAACGATCTTCTCCGCTGCAATCTCTTCGAATGCGATCGAGAGCGGCTTGCGTGCCGTCGAGGTGACCTGCGGTGGAATGCTGGATCCGAGACCCTCTCCAAGCTGGCCGAAGTAGGCGTTGATTTGGCGAGCGCGGCGTGCACCAAGGGTGACGAGACGGAACTTCGAACCCGATGCTTCCAACAAGACTTCGACCTGTGGTTCGATCATCGACGTATCTTCACTCATGTGCGGAGAACTCCTCGTACAAACTGGCTCGTTGCCAACCAGTAATGGTACCAGCCGGAAGGCCATGAACCGATGATGACGCCCCGGGCGTAGGCCGTTAGACGTCGGCCTGAAGCCGTCGGTAGTCGGCAATCAGCTCGCCGATCTCGTCGGTACAACGTCCTACATCGTCGTTGACGACATAGAGATACGGCATCGACTCGGCCAGCTCGCGCTCGACCTGCCCAGCTCGGAGCCGCTCGTCGACCTTCTCGAGGGAGTCGCCCCTGCCGATCATCCGCTCGCGCTGCACGTCGATCGACGGCGTGTCGATGAAGACGAAGAGCGCGTCGACGGGTCCCTCATGGATGGTGCGCGCACCATTCACGTCGATCTCGAGCACGAGGTCGGCGTCGGTGGCATCGGGAACCGGCGAGCCATAGTAATTCCCAAAGTGGTGGTCCCATTCGAGGAACCCGCCAGCGTCGATCGCGGCGGTGAACTCGTCCTCGGTCACGAAGTTATAGGCGTCGTCGGCCTCGCCGGGACGCTGATCTCGTGTCGTCCACGACTGTGACAATGCAAGGCCTGGGTCTCGTGACACGAGCTCGGCGACGACCGTCCCCTTCCCGACCCCACCGGGGCCGGAGATGACGATGACGAGCCCGGCCATTACAGCGCGTGCCGTTCGATCGCTGCGGGAAGCGCAGCGACATCGTCGGCGGAAACGTCGCCGATGAGACCACCTTCGGAGATGTCGAGCTCTTCAAAGGCACGGCGCGTCTGGACTTTCCCGGCTTCGGGAAGGCCCTCGATCGCTGGAAGAACCTTCATGGAGGCGAGCACTGGATCGATGGCAGCTCGCTCGAAAATGGTAGCGAGCGGCACCGCTCCCGATTTGATCTCGGCCAAGAACGCGGCGCGGTGCTCGCGCACTGCCTCAGCATCGGCAAAAAGCGCCACGTATCCCGGATCATCAAATGTCGTCACCTGACGATCCTACTCGGACTAGCTCAGGCAGGAATTGACGATGGCCTCTGCAGCTGCAGAGCGGTCATCGGCCAGCGTGACCGCACGCCCAATGACGAGCAGGTCGGATCCGTTGTCGAGCGCAGCCTTCGGCGTTGCCACGCGTACCTGGTCGTGATGGTCGACACCCTCTGGGCGGATTCCGGGGGTGACGCCGAGAAGTCGAGGCGCATACTGCTTTGCGTCCTTGACATCGTTCGGGCTGCACACGAGGCCAGCCATGCCAGCTTCGACAGCGGACATCACGCGCTTTGGCATGATGTGCTCGGGAGCGTCCTTGTCGGAGGTGAGCACCGTGATCGCAAGGGGCTTGGGCTCGGGAAGTCCGGCATCGGACGCTCCAGCGCGCAGACCTTCAGCGCCAGCGCGCAGAACGTCGAGTCCGCCTTGAGCGTGATAGGTCGCATAGGTGACACCGAGTGCACCGAGGACACGAGATGCCTTCTCGACTGTCGTTGGGATGTCATACATCTTGAGATCGAGGAAGACGTCGTATCCCATGCCGATAAGCGTTCCAATGGCGTCGGTACCCGCAGCGGTGTAGAGCTCGAGGCCAACCTTGGCCGCGCCGAACCACGGCGACAGCTCCTTGGCGATACGCACTGCGCTAACCAAGTCGTCAACGTCGAGTGCGACGCACAGCTTGTTGCGAAGCTCGTCATCTACATCGTTCATTTGGGTCTCCTCTATTCTCATCGCCTGAATGTCTAGCGATCGTGTGCGGTGCCGATCAGGTCTCTCACCCGAGTGACGCCAGCCTTCTTGCACCACGTTTGCAAATCGTTCGATACCCGAGCTGTAGACCGTGGATCAGCGAAGGTTGCTGTCCCAACTTGTACCGCTCTGGCACCGGCTCGAAGGTACTGCACGGCATCCTCTGCATTGGCGATACCCCCGACTCCAACAATAGGAAGCTCGGGATACGCCGCGGCGACGTCGAACACCGCTCGCAAGGCGACCGGTCGCATCGCTGGACCGGAAACACCGCCGCCCCCGCCCCCGAGCACGGGCTTACCCGTCGACGGGTCGAGTACGAGTCCGAGCAGTGTGTTCGTGAGCGTCACCGCGTCAGCCCCAGCGTCTCCGGCAGCACCAGCTATTTCGGCAATATCTGCCACGTTCGGGCTCAGCTTGGCCCACCGAGGCACCTCGAGAGATGTCGTCGCCTCGATCACTGCCGCTGCGCTTTCGCAGGAATGGGCGAACATCTTGCGACGGTCTTCGATGTTGGGGCACGACACATTGATCTCGACCGCAGTGAGATCGTCTTGGACGCTGACGAGTGCCTCGGCTGCTTGGCGATACTCCTCGATGGTGCGCCCCCAAATACTCGCCACGATGCGAGCGCCGCTGGCCCGTAGCTCCGGGAGTTCGCCATCGATCCACCCCTGAACTCCGGGACCTTGCAGCCCCACGCTGTTCATCATGCCGCCGGGAAGCTCAACGACCCGCGGCCCGGGATTGCCCTGCCACTCCATGATCGACAACGACTTGACCACGAGTGCCCCGAGCGAATCGAGAGGCACATAGCGAGCCAGCTCGGCGCCGTGTCCGGCGGTTCCGGACGCGGTCATTACGGGCGACGGCAGCTCGGTCGGGCCGACGGTGGTGGTCATGTCGACCGAGGCGGGGCGCATGGCCACTATTCAGCTGCTCCCGAGTGGTACTCCTGCAGCGAGCGCACACGCATCGGCGATGCGAGCCATTCCTGCATGCCTCGAGCTGCGGCGATAGCCGCTGAGCCGGTGGTGAGTAGCGGAACACCGTTCGCACCGGCAGCGGCACGAATGTACGCCCCGTCGGCACGTGGTCCTCGGCCGCGTGGACTGTTGATCACCAGCTGAATCTCGTCGGCTTCGATGAGATCGACAGCGGTCCGAGAATCGACCTCAGCACCACCTTCCTCGGTGACCTTCGAAATTCGGCGTGAGACGGGCACTCCGGCGTCTTCGAGCGCCTGAGCCGTGCCGGCTGTTGCCACCAGATCGAAGCCAAGTTCGGTGAAGCGTCGAGCAGCATCGATGCCGAGCGGCTTGTCGCGATCCGCGAGCGAGAAGAAGATCGTTCCACTCTCGGGAAGCGTGCCACCGGCGGCCATTTGGCTCTTGGTGAACGCGAGGCCGGTCGTGGCGTCGATACCCATGACCTCGCCCGTTGACCGCATCTCTGGGCCGAGCAGCGGATCGGCGTCGGGGAAGCGGTTGAACGGCAGCACGGCTTCCTTGACGGACACATGTCCGGTAATGGGCTCGCGAACGAGACCCTCGGTCCGCAGCTCGCCCAGGGTTGCCCCGAGCATCACCCGAGCCGCAATCTTGGCGAGCGGCACTCCGGTTGCCTTAGCAACGAACGGGACCGTGCGTGAGGCACGAGGGTTCGCTTCAATGACGTAGACGTCGTCACCCTTCACGGCGAACTGCACGTTGATGAGTCCGACAACCTCGAGTTCGGTGGCAATCGTCGCCGCGTACTTTTCGAGCGTCGCGATCGTCTCGGGAGTCAGGTACGGGGGCGGGATCACACAAGCGCTATCACCGGAGTGCACGCCCGCTTCTTCGACGTGCTCCATGACCGCACCGATGATGACCTCGCCGGAGTTGTCGCGAATCGCGTCGACGTCGACTTCGGTCGCGTCTTCGAGGAACCGGTCGATAAGCACCGGGCGTTCTGCGGACAATCCGCCCTCACGTCCGAGCGAACCAAAGGACTCGAGCTCTTTCATTGCAGCGCGAAGACCGTTGTCGTCATAGACGATCTCCATGCCTCGTCCACCGAGTACGTAAGACGGCCGAACGAGCGCTGGGTAACCAATGCCACCGATGATCTCCAGCGCGCCCTCTGCGGTTGTGGCGGTTCCGCCGGGAGGCTGAGGAATCGAGAGTCGATCACACAGTGCGTTCCACTCTTCACGGTCCTCGGCAAGGTCGATCGACTTCGGCGAGGTTCCAGCGATCAACTCCGCTGGCAGTTCGTTCGCAAGCTTGAGCGGGGTTTGCCCACCCAACGACACGATGATCCCCATTGGGTTCTCGGCTTCGATGATGTTCGTGACGTCTTCGTACGTCAGCGGTTCGAAGTACAAGCGATCGCTAGTGTCATAGTCCGTCGACACGGTCTCCGGATTGCAGTTGACCATGATGGTCTCGAACCCTGCATCGGCGAGCGCGAAGCTCGCATGCACACAGCAGTAGTCGAACTCGATGCCCTGACCAATTCGGTTCGGACCTGAACCCAAGATCATGACCTTTGGGCGATCCGACGGAGCGACCTCGGTGGTGTCTTCCCATGTCGAGTAGTGGTACGGCGTCTTTGCTTCGAATTCGGCACCGCAGGTATCGACCGTCTTGTACGTCGGTTCGATTCCGACCGCCTTTCGTGCGGCACGAACCTCGGGTTCGGGCACCGACCATAGGTAGGCGAGCTGCGCGTCGGAGAACCCCAACTGCTTGGCACGCTTCCATCCGCGACGGGTGAGCCCGCCCATGCCCGTCTCCTGCAGAAAGGCACGCTCCTCGGTAATCCGCAGCATCTGGTCGAGGAACCATGGATCGACCATCGTGGCTTCGTGGACTTGTTCGACGGTCAGGCCTCGGCGCAACAACGCTTCGAGCTTGAAGATCCGGTCCGGGGTTGGGATGTCCGCTTCGGCCAGCAGCTGGTCGAGATCAATCTCGTCGTAGGCGACTTCGCCGGGATCGCCGTTGAGGCCGAGACGACCGAGTTCAAGGCTGCGAAGCCCCTTCTGCAGTGATTCCGGGAACGTACGACCAATCGCCATGGCCTCACCCACGGACTGCATCTGCGTTCCGAGCACGCCAGAGGTACCGGGGAACTTTTCGAACGCCCAGCGCGGAACCTTGGTGACCACATAGTCGATCGACGGCTCGAAGCTCGCTGGGGTCTCTTTGGTGATGTCGTTCTCGATCTCGTCGAGGGTGTAGCCGACAGCGAGGCGTGCCGCGATCTTGGCAATCGGGAAGCCCGTGGCCTTCGACGCGAGCGCAGAAGAACGAGATACCCGTGGGTTCATCTCGATGACGACCTGGCGACCGGTAGCTGGGTCGACGGCGAACTGCACGTTCGAGCCGCCCGTCTCCACTCCAACGCGGCGCATCACGGCAAACGCCGAGTCTCGCATCTCCTGAATTTCGACGTCGCTCAGGGTCTGGATTGGAGCAACCGTGATCGAGTCGCCGGTGTGCACTCCCATTGGGTCGATGTTCTCGATCGAGCAGACGACGACCTGGTTGTCGGCGTGGTCACGCATGACCTCGAGTTCGTATTCCTTCCAGCCCTTGATCGACTCCTCGATGAGGATCTCGCCGATTGGACTGGCGTCGATGCCGACCGACGCAACATGTTCGAACTCTTCTGGGGTTTCGGCAATGCCGGTCCCCTTTCCACCGAGGATGTAGGCCGGACGGATAATTACTGGAAGCCCGAGTTCGCCGGCGATCTCGCGGGCACGCTCCATGTCGTGGGCAATACCGGACTTCGGGACGTCGAGCCCGATTTCGATCATCGCTTGCTTGAACTTGTCCCGGTTCTCCGCGGTATCGATGGCGACAGGATCGGCACCGATTACCTCGACGTCGTACTTGTCGACGATCCCTGCTTCTACGAGTTCCATCGCCAGGTTTAGCGCCGTCTGTCCGCCGAGGGTCGGCAGCAGAACATCGGGCCGCTCCTTCGCAATGATTGCCTCGAGGACCGAAACATCGAGCGGCTCGACGTAGGTCGCATCAGCAAAATCCGGATCGGTCATGATCGTCGCTGGGTTCGAGTTCGCGAGGATTACTCGGTAGCCCTCTTCGCGAAGAACGCGACACGCCTGGGTGCCGGAATAGTCGAACTCACAGGCCTGACCAATGACGATCGGCCCTGACCCAATAACGAGAATCGAGTTAATATCGGTGCGTTTTGGCATGGTTAGTTGCTCCCGTTTCCGGTGCTGTTGGCAGCCATGAGCTGCTCGAAGTCGTCGAAGAGATACCGGCTGTCGTGTGGACCTGGACCGGCTTCTGGGTGGTACTGGACGCTGAAGGCTGGAACCTCTGAACACGACAACCCCTGAACGGTGTTGTCGTTGAGGTTGATATGGGTCAGGTCGGCCTTCACCTCGCTCGAGGTCAGTGACTCCTCGGTGACCGCGTAGTTGTGGTTCTGCGAGGTGATCTCGACCTTGCCGTCGCGGAGCCGTTTCACCGGCTGATTACCTCCGTGGTGGCCAAAGGCCAACTTGTACGTCTCTGCCCCAAGCGTTGAGGCAAGGAGTTGGTGGCCGAGGCAGATGCCGAAGACCGGAACGTTCCCGAGCAATCCGCTGATCGTCTCTCGGATGTAGCCGAGCGGCTCAGGGTCGCCCGGGCCGTTCGACAGGAAGACCCCGTCGGGGTTGTGGGCCATGATGTCGGCAACCGAGGTGGATGCGGGCACGACCTCGATCGTGCCGAGGCGCTTGAGCTGGTTCAGGATCGAGGTCTTGATACCGAAGTCCATCGCCACGATCTTGCGAGGACCGTCGGAGGCAACCGTGTATGGCTCGTCGCAGGTCACCGTCGACACCAGGTCGAGCCCGTCGGTCCCTGGTTCGGCCTTGGCGGCTGCGAGCAACGTATCTTCGTCGGCGGTACCGAACGCTCCTGGCATTGCACCGAGGTCGCGAATGTGACGCGTGAGGCGACGGGTGTCGATGCCCGCGATTCCGGCCAGGTTGTTCGCCTTCAGGAAGTCGCTGAACTCGCCCTCGCTTCGATAGTTGCTCGCCCGGCGAGCAGGATCTCGGATAATCACGCCGCGGC
>CALBVK010000386.1 GCA_937969345.1 uncultured Acidimicrobiales bacterium | reverse complement strand
AACTCAAGACCGAGGAGGCGGGGGCGGAACAAATCCGCACAATGCAGGCCCCGCCTGCGGCAAACACAACAGGCACAAAGAACGCGGCTACACCGTCACCCGACTAGCCAACGGCACCATCGAAATCCGCCGACCAGACGGAACCATCCTCCACTAGCTCCCAGGGGGATCGTTACCCTGCGCTGAATTGCGTTAGGCGATGCCGTGCATCTTCCGCCATTCGGCGACGACGGTCTTGGACTCGTCGAGGGCAACAGCACTCAGCGGAATCGGCTGATCCTGAGCCACATCGGCGGTCATCGACGCGTACTCAACAAGGCCAACGGGCAAGTACCCGACGGCGTTTTCGGCAGTATCGATGTGTCCATATGCGCTAAAGCCACCGATGCAATCGAGCTTCTCGCCCGAGGCAAGATCCTTCTTGGCAATAGCGAGCACTTCGGCGACGTGTGGGGCGTCGATTGTTACGAGCGGTTCGTTGTCGAGAATCAGTTCGGCAATGGTGAGCGGAATCTCCAAGTGCACCAAGTGGTACGGACGGAAGAAGAAGTAGTCCGGTCCGTCGCCCATCTTGTAGAAGCCCATGGCTTGCTTGTGTAGGTCGTGATTTGGGTGGCGGCCAACAATGCCCACGCCAGCTCCGAAGTCGCCAGCGAGGGTGAAGTCGACTCGACCCGGTGCTGAAAGAATCGCCGGGATGTCGACCGCGGCAGTTGCCACGGTGGACTCGATGCCGTGCATGCCACGCTTGTCCGGGATAAACCCCGTGGCGTTGGCCACAACGGCCTGTTCGACCTGCATCTTGGTTCCGTCACCGAACGACGTGGTCATATGCGACGAGGTTGTGTCGCGGGCCGCATAGCCGGCACCCGTTTCTGGGTTCTGATGGACGTTGAGGTGGCGCTTGCAGTTGAGTGACGCCGTGACCTCAAAGCCCATGGCCTCGACCTGCTGTTGCAGTCGGAACAAGACACCGGGTTGATCGCCATCGGCGATCGTGTAGATCACACCGTTAGCGCGAGCACGCTCATGGAAGAGCCAGCCAAGCAATGCATCACACTCGGCGTTAAACGAGACGACGTGCTTGCCTGCGTCGAGCATGGCCAAAATCGACTCGGTGCCATAGTCCAACGCACCGGTCGCTTCAACGACGACGTCGACGGGAAGGTCGGCGAGAATCGATGCGTGTGGCGTCACTGCGGGCTTACCGGACCGAATTGCGGTCACCAGCTCATCTGCTGACTCGCTAACCAAGATGTCGTTCGCCGAGACCCCCATCATCGTGAGCGCATCGATCGCTCGATCGGTGTTGCGGTTCACGATGACCGCTGGCTTCATGCCAGGAGACTGCGCAATGGCGTGCACGACACCCGTGCCGACATACCCCGCGCCAATGACCGCAATAGCGGCCTCGCCGTCGGAGTCCGCACGTCGTTGTAGTCGATCCCAGATTCCCACAATTACTCCTCGGTACTTCCGACCGAGATCCCCACGTCGCTGTCTGGGGTGCTCGGGTCGGCTTGCTCGGTACTTGTCCACTGATATTCGAACTCGTCGAGCTCTTTTCCGTCTGCCTCGTCTGGGCGATGGACAATGTCGGACAGGTTCAGAACCAGGCCGCCATCGACACCACCCTTGAAACCAAACCAGCTACCCGGCTCGATCGTGAGCCTCCCGTAGGAATGCTCCGGTCCAAGGTCGTACTCATCGAAGTGGTCGTCGTGTGCCACCACGAAACGGACGTGGCCAACGGGGACGACGACATTAACCGTCATCTCGTTGTGCCGTTTCCAACCGCGTACGCAGTCGGCGTTCACCCGTGAGAAGTACGCCTCGCCGAGTCCGCGGAAGTCCGCTTCGTCGGCGTGCAGTGCTTTCATCACCTCGCCACCGGATGTTTCGATCCGGCGGAGCTCGGTGAAATGAGCTGGCATTAGCTGTTCGCCCAGCTCAGACCACGGTCTGCGGCAAGGCCGGTGTAGTAGTCGAGCTGACCGTCGGTCACCGCACGAATGCCATCGGCACCGTCTTTGTAGAAGCTGTGGAACCAGTCGGCGGAGATCTTCATGGTCTCGTCGAAATCGAGGACCGGGGTCCATTGGAGATAGCTGAGTGCCTTATCGCACGTGAGCTTGAGAAGGCCCGCCTCGTGGAAGTGCGCCTGGCTCTCGTCGATCGTGAGGTCGAGCCCTGGGAGATGTTCCTTGAGCGCAACGACAACGTCACGCACCGGGTTGACGGCCTCGGCAGGAGGGCCAAAGTTGAACGCTTCGTTGTGTAATTCCGGGCGTTGTGCCAGCTCGGCGCCGAGGTGCAAGTAGCCACTGATTGGCTCGAGCACGTGCTGCCATGGGCGGGTTGCCTGTGGGCGTCGGATGGTCACGTTCTCGCCGACCGACCACGAGCGGGCCACGTCGGGAACGAGACGATCGGCGGCCCAGTCGCCACCACCGACAACGTTGCCGGCACGCACAACGCCGATACGGACGTTGCGCTCGTCGTCGGGCTGGCCAAAGAAGGAGCGGGTGTGGCTCGAGATGATGATCTCGGCGGCCGCTTTGGACGCCGAGTACGGATCGGCGCCACCGAGCCGGTCGTCTTCGCGGTAGCCGTAATAGGTCTCGACGTTCTCGTAGCACTTGTCCGAGGTGATCATGATCGCCGTGCACTGGTTGTCGAGGCGGCGAAGACCTTCGAGCACGTTGGCCGACCCGACCATGTTGGTGGTGTAGGTACCGACCGGATCGTCGTAACTGGCCTTCACGAGGGCCTGCGCTGCCATATGGAAGACGAAGTCCGGTGCTTCATCAGCAATTGCTGCGGGGACCGCTTCTTCGTCTCGGATGTCGAGCCAGTGGGTCGTCATCGTGTCCTCGAGCCCAGCTGCGGAGAAATGAGCGGGGTCCGTTGGAATCTTGTCGGAGATTCCAACCACCTCGGCGCCCATCTGCTGGAGCCAGATCGTCATCCACGTTCCCTTGAACCCGGTGTGTCCGGTGACGAGAACCTTTTTGCCGTTGAATGCGTTGTTGAACATCGCTGCCTTTGTCGTGTCCGCGAGCAGGTCGCGGTGATCGCCGTGTGGCGACCATCCTCGCACTCCAATCGGACGCAAGTGGTGCAACGTTGAG
>CALBVK010000385.1 GCA_937969345.1 uncultured Acidimicrobiales bacterium | reverse complement strand
TAGAACCGGAACGGGGTTTCAGTCGAGGACACGTCAGAAACCTATCCCGAAGCACATCGACATCGATGCTCGTTATCGACGTTCCACGGTCAACTGGTACTCGCCTGTCGACATGTAGGCGAACGATCCAATCTCGATCGTGTACGTACCCGTCTCGCCTACGGTTACCTCGAGTTGGCTGTCGAGGCTGCTCGCCAAACCAGCGTCGAAGTCGGCGTCGTCGTTGAACCCAACCTCCTGAGACGAGCCGTCGAACATCGTCAGCGTCGTGTCGAGGAATGATGAGGGATCGGTCTCCACGGTGATCACCACGGTGTCGCCGGCATCAAGGTCGATATAGGCGAGGTCGTAGGCGCCAACGTCGAGTGAGTCGTCGACGATGTAGACGTCGCCACGGGGCAGGTCGATTTCGAAGATGCCCTCTTGCACGGGGTCGGCCGACTCGATTACCTCAAAGTCTTCGTCGTCCATCACATCGTCGAAAGACTCATCGAAGAGGTCCTCGTCGTCGAGGTCGGCGAAGAGGTCATCGAAGTCGTCGCCGGCGGGACTGATCGAATCTCGGCCGATCGTTTCGTCGATCGCGTCGTTGAAGGCCCCCATCGTGTCGAAGTCCTCGACGCTGGTCAGGAACTCGTTGAGCTGGTCGTCATCAAACGAGCCAAGGGCCTCGAGGTACGCATCGAACGTCGTGCCGATCGGCGAGATGTACCACTCACCATCGGTACGTCGAGTGGCCATGGAGACGCCAGGGAACTCGGTTGGCCAGTCATCGAAGGAGTTCTTATAGAACGACAAGGCGAGCTGGTCTTGGTTGGTCGGAAGTGCGTCTTCGAGACAGCCAGATTCGTCGGTGCCATCGCTTGCGCTCAAGGAGTATCGAGAACACTCTCCGTCGAAGTCGAACGTGATCGAGCCTTCGGCAGACTCGCCCGCGCCGCTACCCGATCCAGAGATGGTGTAGCTGTCTGGGTCGATCTCGATGAGCATGTTGAACGACTCGCCGTCGATCACACCGTCGATCGTCCACCTCGTGGTCGTGGCGTTGAGCGACCCTCTACCACCAAAGTCATCGGCAATAATCTCTGCAGAGATTTCGTCACGAGCGTAGGTCATGGTGATATCGATGTTGTCGGCCTGGACGTCGATGCTGAATCCCCGAACGTCAACGATCGCATCGTCACCGTCGGTCTCGACCTCAAAGTCAAAGTCGCTCATGCTCCATCGGTAGTTGTCTGCGCGAAGGTCGGCTTCGATTCCGTCGAGTTCGAACTGTGCGTCCGTGAGGAACAACGGGGAGTACCGGTAGAGCGCTGCCATCTCGTCGGGATCCATCCGGCCGATGAGGCCTTCGAGGTCCCATTCAACGAGCTCGGCGAACATTGCTTCGACGGCGGCTTCGGGCGATTCAGAACCGAGTGCCGGCGGCGCTTCGGAGGCTCGTGGCAACCGCTCGTCGGTTTCGAGTCGAGCGGCTTCGGCCACGCTGAACCATGCGGAGAAATACCAGCGACCGTCGCGCTCGACGAACGTCAACGGAATGTCCGATGGTTCGATCTGCTCGGTCTGACGAGCCTGGTCCTCCATGTCGGCACCGAATTCGTCGCGCATCAGATCGCTAAAGGGGAACTCTGCCGAGTTGAACTCACTCGCGACTTCGCCGCCGGTGAAGTAGACGTGGACAATGTCGGGGTTCTGCGCCAGCGGTTCGACGCGATAGGTGACATCGGTGAACTCCCAGTCGACACCTTCGACGTTGGCTGGGTCGACCTCGTCGTCGAGCAAGCCAAGCCGTACGAGCTCGGGGAGCAGTTCGGTGATGGCGGGTTCGACCATCGTGCGTCGTTCACTCGGCTCGATCAGTTCGCCGATAGTGACGAAGTCTTCGTTGCCGAGCGCCTCGATCATGGCGTCGACGGCAGCTTCGGGGGTCTCGGCACCACCCGATGCGCTAAAGGCTGTGAGTGCAAAGAAACCGCCGCCGCCCAAGAGAACGAGTGCGCCAAGAACAGCCGCAACCCACGGAAGCTTGCTCGACCGCTGCGGAGCTTCCGGGGCAAGCGGAGGTTCGGTCAGACCGTATTCGCCAGACAACACCGGACTCGCCGGCGTGGCGAACGATGTCGGCGCTCCCGACGATGCTGGCGGTGGTGGCGGCGTTTGGCCGCCGCCGATCGCGTTTCCGATCACCGGTGGCTGTGGAGCCGCTGGGACCTGCGGCGCTTCAGCGTGCTGCCACGGCGAGGCGGAGGTCTGGGCAGGTGGAACCGGAGGTGATGGCGCTGGGGGTGATGGTGCTGGAGGCGGTGCTGGAACGTTCGTGTTATCCCATGGCACCGGGTCGCTGCCCGACCCTGGATTCTCGTTGTATGTCATGTTCCGCCAACTCCCTATTTCACAGACGACGTACCAATACTGTCGGCATCTGAAACACCCGCCTATAGGGACTTCACCCGGTTAGCCCGCAGGCAATGTCTCCACGTCGGCGTGGCCGATCATCCCCGACGAGA
>CALBVK010000384.1 GCA_937969345.1 uncultured Acidimicrobiales bacterium | reverse complement strand
CAGCCCACCTACATCGACCTGCACTTCATGGCTTGCGGAGATCCCCGCATCACCGAGTTGTACGGAGACCTTCCGTTCTTCCGAGTCGAGCTCATGGTGGTCACCGATGCAGGGCAAGCCTGGATCGGCCCCGAAGCCTTCCTCATGTGCTTGTGGGCGACCCGCCGGTGGCGAGCAATGTCGTTCCGGCTCAAGGGAACGGCGTTCTCCCCGCTCGTCGAGCGGTTCTTCCACGCACTGTCGGACAACCGTAGTGCGATCTCTGGAATGCTCACACCGCACACCTGTGACGGGGTCTCCTGTGTTCCAGAGGCAGCGCCTCGACAGATTCGACGGTCCGGGGAGCTCCGCCAGGCATACTCATACGCCGTCGACAACGACGTGTTCTTCTCGTCCGGTGAGTAACGTCATGGCGGTCATGGCTGATACGAAACGACGATCCACCGCTTCGGGTGATGAGACCAAAGCTCGCATTGTCGAGGCCACGCTCACCACGCTGCGGGTCGAAGGCATTATCGGCACGAGCGCACGGGCGATCGCCAAGGCGGGGGACTTCAACCAGGCGCTCATCTTCTATCACTTCGGTTCCGTCGACGATCTGATCATCGCTGCGGTGTCCGCAATGAGCCTTCGGCGGTTGGAGAACCATCGCAACAGGCTCGAACATGTCGAGACGCTCACCGAGATGATTCAGGTCGCTCGCGAGCTACACGCAGACGATCTTGCCGACGACAACATGACCGTCCTGATCCAGGCATTCGCTGGAGCGAGCGGAAATGCCGAAACCGGCCCAAAGCTCTACGCCGAGATCGAACCGTGGTCGCAGCTGATCACCGAAACTATCGAGCGCGTCTTAGGGGATGTCCCCGCAGCCGCCGCAATCGATAAGGCGCAGATCGCCCAGGCGATTGGTGCGCTGTTCCTAGGAATCGAGTTGCTGGACGATCTCGACCCTGACCGGGCGAGTGCCGAGGCGCTCTTCAACACCCTCGAAGGGTTGTCGCGAATACTCGAGCTCGTCGTGCAATCGCCGATGGTCGCCAACCTCATGTCGTCTGGCGAAGCCGGTTAGCCGTCGAGCAGTGCCGCGTTGCCTTTGTCGGTGAGCGACAGGATCTGCGGACTGCCGTTTTTGGCGAGTAGGCCGGTCGCCTCGAGGTGCAGCTTCACCGTGGTCGTGAACCACGCAACGCTGTTGTCGGCCCACAACTCAGGGGGCGTGCGCGCTTCGACTTCGCTGATGAGCTCGGAGTTGGGAAGTTCGCCCGCGTCGTCGATCGCGGCCAGGATTGCATCGCGGGTCGGTTCAAAGATTGCGACGCGAATGCCCATGTCGTCTCGCCCAGTGTTTGGGTTCTGCATCATGATTCGTTCGTCGTTTGTCATGGTCGTCCTCCTTCTTCGCCAGTACATCCAACTTTCGCGCATTTGGAAAGCCCAGGGTGCGTAGCGCAAACGTTTGCATTACCGTTGCCCTATGAGCGAGCCAATCGATCCGAAGTTCTTCCGCAGCGTGATGGGCCAGGTCCCAACGTGCGTCACCGTCGTCACCGCAATGGTCGACGATGCCCCGATCGCCATGGTGATCGGCAGTTTCGTGTCGGTGTCCCTCGACCCACCACTCGCCGGATTCTTCTGCACCACCGGTTCGTACAGCTGGGAGCAGCTCAAGAAGGCCGATGTGCTCGGCGTGAACGTACTCGGCGAGGACCAGATCGATGTGAGTAACGCGTGCATGCGCGACCTCACCGAACGCTTCGACGGTCTCGACTGGAACGTTGTCGACGGCGCTCCACGTATTGCCGGAACCACCGCCTGGATGACCCTCACCGAGCACCAGATCATCGACGCAGGCGATCATGAATTCGGTCTCTACAACGTGACGAGCATGGACATTCCTGAAGAGGCGAACCCACCCGTCATCTTCTACGGGGGCGGATACCGCACCCTCGCCGCACTCGACATCGAGTAGCTGTGAAGATCGTTCGTAGCGACGAACATCGGCTGCACTTTCCGGCGGGCGAACTGCACAACGGAGCACTCGTCCGGCCATTTGAGTGCCCCGAGCGAGTCGACTACATCAACGCCGCCCTCGAAGCCGCCGGCCTTACCGACGACATCGACGCTGCGCCGGTCGAGGACGAACTCCTCATCGAGGTGCACGATCAGGGGTACGTGTCGTTTCTTCGATCGGCATGGCAGGAATGGACCGCACTCGGCCACACCGCCGACATGATCCCGACCTGTCTGCCAGCACGGCGAATGAACAGCCACATCCCCGAACACGTCGACGGCAAACTTGGCTACTACGCATTCGCCGCCGAGAGCGCAATCACCGACGGAACCTGGGACGCGGCCGTTGGCGCGGCCTCGCTCGCACGATCTGCTCAGCGAGCAGTGTCCGATGGAGCCAGCAGTGCCTTCGCGCTATGTCGCCCGCCGGGGCATCACGCATCGACCGACTTCTTCGGCGGGTACTGCTACCTCAACAACGCAGCTATCGCAGCACAAGGCTTCCGCAACGACGGCGCCGAGCGGGTCGCGGTTCTCGACGTCGACTTTCACCATGGCAACGGAACCCAGGACATCTTCTACGACCGAAGCGATGTCTTCTTCGCGTCACTTCACGGTGATCCCGCACACGAGTTCCCGTACTTTCTTGGATACGCCGACGAGACCGGCGTCGGCGAGGGGCAGGGCTATACCGCCAACTATCCGCTCCTGCCCGGAACCCCCTTCGATGTATGGCTCGCGGCCCTTGATAACGCCCTCGAACGCATAGGCGACTTTGGCCCCGACGCCCTTGTGGTTTCACTCGGGGTCGACACCTTCGAGGCCGACCCCATCAGCAGCTTCAAACTGACGTCGGCCGACTTCGCCACCTACGGTCGCCGGCTCGGTGCACTCGGGCTGCCGACCGTGTACGTCATGGAAGGTGGCTACGCGGTAGAAGAGATCGGTACGAACACCGCCAACGTCCTCACCGGACATCTGGAAAGCTGAGCTCGTCGATGGGGCGCGGTTGGTTCCAGAACGTGCCGCCGAACGGCTTTCAGAACCGGCCGAAGAAGCTGGCCTCGAACAACAACGCGCTCGGCCTCGACACCCCAGAGCCCGACATTGAAATCGAGACGACCCCCGAACACCGGAACCTGGTGCAAGGCGACCCGACGTGCGCGACATGGGAGCGCCGTCCCGACGACCCTGGAGTCGTCGCGTTGCGCGAACAGCTGCGCCAGTCCAACGGGATCCCCGACCTTGAACTCGTCGAAGTCGGAGACGTCGATCGCGCCGCAGAGCTCTTTCATCGCGACGGGTTCGTGGCGGTTGAGAACGCACTAACGGGGGAGCGGCTTGCTGCGCTACAAGCTGCCACCGAGCGGGTTGTCGACGAGATTCTCGCCGCTGACCCGGACGGTTCGATCGGTGGCGGCGCAGGCGGCCTTCCGCACCGGTACTCGTTCGGATCGACCTCGGCGTCTCGTCATCGACTACACGACCCGGCGTGGGTTGATGTCGTCGACCTCGACACGACAACGCCGATCCTCGAGGCGATCTTTGGTTCACCCAACTACATCGTCGGCGGTGGCGGTGGCGACCTCGCATTGCCTGGCGCAATCGAATATCAAGGTCTGCACGCGGACAACGTGTGGACCGAACCGCACGATCCTGTCGGCGGCACGACGACACGAGACATGCCCGTGCCGGTCGTGACGATCAACTTCGCAATGGTCGACCTCACCTGGGAGAACGGGCCAATCCGCCAGATTCCGGGCACGCAGCGGTCGACCGAACGTATCCCCACACTCGCCGACGAGCCGCTCTCGTTCAAGCACAGCACCGTGTGCCCAGCCCCTGCTGGAACTGCGGTGTTCCGGGACAACCGGGCGTGGCACGGTGGAACGCCCAACCTGTCGGATCACGTTCGGGCGTTTCCGAACGTCGAGTATTACGCACCCTGGTTTCGAAGCGAGGGCGTCAACCGATGCATGCCGTTCTCCGAGTGGGAGCGGTTATCCGAACATGGCAAACGCATTTGCCGCTACGTCGTCTGTGATCCGGGAGCGCCCGTCATCGGTGCTGGCTTCACCCATCCGCGTGCACGCGACCGAGACGCCTTCATCGCTGACCAACTCGATGCACTTGGCCCCAACGCCGAGCTCCACTGGAGAACTCGTCGCTAAAGATTTGTACAGAATTTGGTACGGTATACGTCGCCAAATCCTGTACAAATCCCTGAGGCTGCTGGCGTATCCTTGGGTGATGATGCGTCAGCTGGTGTGGAACGATATGACCGATGCCGAAAAGGCCTGGGTCCATCAACGTGGTACGGCAGCGGACTCGGCTGACGAGCTCCAACCCGCCATCTTGGCGCTGGTCGATGATGTGCGTACCCGCGGCGATGCCGCCTTACTCGATGCCTTGGCTCGGTTCGATGGCGTCGACATCGACGCATCAGGTATCCGTGTCTCGGATGACGAGTTCGCGCACGCCCTCGAGTCGCTCGATGCCGACGTCCACTCTGCGATCAAGCAGATGATCGCCAACATTCGTGGCTTCAACGAGGCGCTCCTCGAACGGCGCCAAAGCTGGACCGCCGAGATCGCACCAGGACACACGGTCGGCGAGAAGGTCGGCCCGGTTGCGAACGCCGCGTTGTTTTGCCCGAGCGGCAAGGCGAGTTACCCGTCGGTTCTCGCTCAAGTGGCGACCCCGGCCGTCGTCGCAGGGGTGCCGCAACT